>NZ_JBFMKP010000020.1:0-119772 GCF_040786235.1 Aquimarina discodermiae | reverse complement strand
AATTAATTAACAGCTAAAGACTATAAACACCTTAAAGTACATTCCATCGTAATGCATTTCTCTAGAAAGGAGGTGTTCCAGCCGCACCTTCCGGTACGGCTACCTTGTTACGACTTAGCCCCAGTTACCAGTTTTACCCTAGGCCGCTCCTTACGGTGACGGACTTCAGGTACCCCCAGCTTCCATGGCTTGACGGGCGGTGTGTACAAGGCCCGGGAACGTATTCACCGGATCATGGCTGATATCCGATTACTAGCGATTCCAGCTTCACGGAGTCGAGTTGCAGACTCCGATCCGAACTGTGATAGGCTTTATAGATTCGCTCCTTGTCACCAAGTGGCTGCTCTCTGTACCTACCATTGTAGCACGTGTGTGGCCCAGGACGTAAGGGCCGTGATGATTTGACGTCATCCCCACCTTCCTCGCGGTTTGCACCGGCAGTCTTGCTAGAGTTCCCGACATGACTCGCTGGCAACTAACAACAGGGGTTGCGCTCGTTATAGGACTTAACCTGACACCTCACGGCACGAGCTGACGACAACCATGCAGCACCTTGTAAATTGTCCGAAGAAAAAACTATCTCTAGTCCTGTCAATCTACATTTAAGCCCTGGTAAGGTTCCTCGCGTATCATCGAATTAAACCACATGCTCCACCGCTTGTGCGGGCCCCCGTCAATTCCTTTGAGTTTCATTCTTGCGAACGTACTCCCCAGGTGGGTTACTTATCACTTTCGCTTAGCCACTCAGACCGAAGTCCGAACAGCTAGTAACCATCGTTTACGGCGTGGACTACCAGGGTATCTAATCCTGTTCGCTACCCACGCTTTCGTCCCTTAGCGTCAATCAATTGTTAGTGATCTGCCTTCGCAATCGGTATTCTGTGTAATATCTATGCATTTCACCGCTACACTACACATTCTAACCACTTCACAATAATTCAAGACCTACAGTATCAATGGCAATTTTACGGTTGAGCCGCAAACTTTCACCACTGACTTATAGACCCGCCTACGGACCCTTTAAACCCAATGATTCCGGATAACGCTTGGATCCTCCGTATTACCGCGGCTGCTGGCACGGAGTTAGCCGATCCTTATTCGTAGAGTACCGTCAAACCGATATACATATCGGGGTTTCTTCCTCTATAAAAGTAGTTTACAACCCATAGGGCAGTCTTCCTACACGCGGCATGGCTGGATCAGAGTTGCCTCCATTGTCCAATATTCCTCACTGCTGCCTCCCGTAGGAGTCTGGTCCGTGTCTCAGTACCAGTGTGGGGGATCTCCCTCTCAGGACCCCTATCTATCGTAGCCTTGGTATGCCGTTACCATACCAACTAGCTAATAGAACGCATAGCCATCTTATAGCAATAAATCTTTAATCTTTAATGAATGCTCACTTAAGATACTATAAGGTATTAATCCAAATTTCTCTGGGCTATCCCTTACTATAAGGTAGGTTCTATACGCGTTACGCACCCGTGCGCCGGTCGTCAGCAATAGCAAGCTATCCTGTTACCCCTCGACTTGCATGTGTTAAGCCTGCCGCTAGCGTTCATCCTGAGCCAGGATCAAACTCTTCATCGTTTGTCTTTAAATATTATTTGAAAACAAAACAACGGAATTTATCGTACTCTTTGATGTTTCTAGTCTTTATTCTTTAATATGTAAATAACTATCTCTAGTTAAATACGCGCTGTCAATCAATATGTCTATGAACTTTTTATAATTACTGAAGCAATCTTCTTCGCCAGTAAATACTTGTTAATCAATAAGGAATCGAACCCTATAAATGCCTTTTAAAACATCTTACTCCAGTACAATCTTTTTATGAACTTCGCTCTGTTTCTTAAAGCGGGTGCAAATATACAACCCTTTTTTATTCTACAAAGCTTTTTTTAAACTTTTTTTTGAAATTTATTAATCTCTTAATAATCTCAAAAAATAATCAGAACTCCTACAAAACAATCCTCCGTTTTGCGGCTGCAAACCTACAACCTTTTTTATTTCTAATCACAATTTTTTTGATCTTTTTTTTTAAAGTTTTTTAACCCTTTCTTAAAATCAAATCCTGTCTATGAACTTACAAAACAATCTCCCGTTTTGCGGCTGCAAACCTACAACCTTTTTTTATTCTGACAAGACTTTTTTAAAAAAAATAATTAAAAAATAATTAAAAAATAAATCTCAAAATTAATACCTCAATGAACAACAAAACTTATAGCCGTTTTGCGGGTGCAAACATAAAACCTTTTCTTAAATCGGCAAGGGCTTTTTTAAATTATTTATCAATAAATCCTCTAAGAAAACAGGAAACACTTGATTTTAAAAAAGATAGAACACGAAGATAATGAATTTTCTGAAATTAAGAATAAATTTCTTTTACTTTTTTAATACAAAAACACCTCTCTTATTATCAAAACTAACACCTTTATACTATTATCAAGGAAAAAGAATTGACACCATCTAAAAAATACAACAACTATACTATAGTAATATCATAAACTCTAAACGGTCACTTTTTTTTCACAGATGTTGTTTTAGTATCATCTGTCCATTTATTTCGCAAATCATAAAAACTAAAACTTAATGCTGTTTTTTGTTCTTGTAATATATTAGATTGAAAACTACGCTGTAAAATATCTTCTATCCAATAGTCTTCTTCTATATTAATAGGATCGTATTTTTCTTTTAAGGAGATATTAAAAAGTCTTGCAGTATTATTATACCAAAATGCTCTCCATCCACTTCTATATTCTTTTACCAACTCGAACATCGTCTTACCTGTTTGCCTATAAATCAACTTAACTAATATCTGACCTTCTGTACGGGTAAGTTTTTTTAATTCTTTGGTAAACTCTTCTTCCATGTATTTCTGAAGTATTTTAATATAGCGTTTACGCTTACGTTTAGATTCGATTGTAACCAATCGTTCATTAAGAGTGGTGAGTCTATCTGCAGCTAGTTTGGCATAAGGATACACTTTTCTTGTTTTTCGCCTAAGAATTAGATACTTTCTTCTTGCAAGTTTATCTTTAAAACTTAATTTTCCTAAAATAACTACTTCATCAAGATCAATTGCCTCATGCGGAATTGTATCTCCTTCTACAATATAATACTGAACATACCCTGTAGTATCCAATACTTTATTATTATCTTCTTGGGCAGATACTAGCGTGCTTAGTAATATTACTATAAACGATATATGTTTTAACATAAAAAATATAAGTCAAATTAAATCTATCCCAAAATTAACAATTAACCATTTGTAAACTGTAAAATCTATGTGAATATTGCTATTTTCGCATTAAATATTCTATAAAATAGACTTATATGAATATTTAATTAATTTTTATTTTAAAAGTTCGAAAGCAACGTTTTTTACATAGTATCAAAAACAAGCGTCACCAACAGACGCATTGCTACATTACTTTTCAACACAAAGTTTCATTAATAAAACAATTATTCGATGGCAAAAAAGAGCATTCTAAATAAACAATCGTTAACTTTTCTTGAAAAATATCTAAATAATGCTGCCCCTACCGGTTATGAATGGGAAGGGCAAAAAATCTGGATGGATTATTTAAAACCTTATGTAGATGAGTTTATCACAGATACCTACGGAACTGCAGTTGGAGTTATCAATCCAAAAGCAAAGTACAAAGTCGTTATCGAAGGTCATGCAGATGAAATCTCATGGTATGTAAATTATATTACTGATAACGGACTTATCTATGTAATTAGAAACGGCGGTAGTGATCACCAAATTGCCACTTCTAAACGTGTAAATATTCATACTAAAAAAGGGATTGTTAAGGGAGTTTTTGGTTGGCCCGCAATACACACGAGAAACAGAGCAAAAGAAGAGGCACCTAAACTAGACAATATATGTATAGATGTAGGGTGTACTACAAAAGAAGAAGTTCTAGAGCTTGGAGTTCATGTTGGGTGCGTTATTACTTATCCAGATGAGTTTTTTATACTTAATAATGACAAGTTTGTTTGCCGTGCTCTGGACAATCGAATGGGTGGATTTATGATTGCTGAAGTAGCTCGTTTACTTAAAGAAAATAAAAAAGAGCTTCCGTTTGGGTTATATATTACCAATTCTGTACAAGAAGAAATCGGTCTTAGAGGAGCAGAAATGATCACCCAAACCATTAAACCAGACGTGGCAATTGTTACTGATGTTTGTCATGATACAACAACCCCAATGATCGAAAAGAAAACACAAGGGGAAACTAAAATTGGTGATGGACCGGTTATCTCATATGCACCAGCTGTACAAAATAAACTTAGAGAGTTACTAATTGATACCGCAGAAGATAAAGAGATTCCATTTCAGCGTATGGCATCAAGTAGAATGACAGGAACTGATACAGATGCATTTGCTTATAGTAATGGAGGAGTTGCTTCTGCTTTGATTTCTTTACCTCTACGATATATGCATACAACGGTAGAAATGGTTCATAGAGATGATGTTGAAAATGTAATCAAGCTTATCTACGAAAGCATTTTGAATATTAAGGATGGAGACACTTTTAGCTATTTCGATTAATTTAAAACATTGATAAATAAATAAAAAGCCCTCGTTTATAGTAACGAGGGCTTTTGTTTTTTACATACTTATAATGCATTTTCCATAATCTCTTCTACCACTTCTGGATTTAAAAGTGTAGAAGTATCTCCTAAATTAGAAGTATCGCTTGATGCTATTTTTCGTAAGATTCTTCTCATTATCTTACCACTTCTTGTTTTAGGCAACCCGTTTACAAACTGAACTTTATCTGGTTTTGCAATCGGTCCAATGGTATTTGAAACTTGGTTTCTGATTTCTGAAATAAGAGAATCATCTCCTGTTTGTCCTTCATACAAGGTTACATATGCATACAATGCGGTTCCTTTTATATCATGTGGAAATCCAACAATAGCAGATTCTGCCACTGCCAAATGCTCATTAATAGCATTTTCTATAGGAGCTGTACCCAAATTATGCCCAGATACAATCACTACATCATCTACTCTACCCGTAATCCTGAAATTTCCAGTAGCATCTCTATATGCACCGTCACCTGTAAAGTACATATTCTGATAAGTAGAGAAATATACCTCTTTGTATCGTTGGTGATTTCCATAAATAGTCCTAGCTATCGAAGGCCAGGGAAATTTAATCGCCAGGCGTCCTTCTGATTTTTCTGACTTAAATTCTATCTCATTTCCTTCTTCATCCATCAAAACCGGTTGAATCCCAGGTAATGGCAAGGTTGCAAAGGTTGGGCGTGTTGGTGTGATTCCGGCCAAAGGAGAAATCATGATCCCTCCTGTTTCTGTTTGCCACCAAGTATCTACAATAGGAGCATTTCCTTTTCCTATATTATCATTATACCAATGCCAAGCTTCTTCGTTTATAGGTTCTCCTACCGATCCTAAAACTTTAAGCGATGACAAATCATGTTGATTTACTAATTCTATGGGTTGTTTGGCCAATGCTCTAATAGCGGTTGGAGCCGTATAAAAATGAGTAACATTCAGCTTATCACAAATTTCCCAGAAACGTCCATAATCAGGATAACTTGGTACTCCTTCGAACATCACTGTCGTAGCTCCTGTTGCCAGGGGACCATAAATAATATACGAATGCCCTGTAATCCAGCCTATATCTGCTGTACACCAATATACATCACCGTTATTTCCTCCTTGAGACTTGTTTCCGGAAGCCGCTATGTGATCACATTGAAACACATTTGCAAAAGTATAGGCAGTATATACCATATACCCTCCTGTTGTATGCACCATTCCTTTGGGCTTTCCTGTAGAACCAGATGTATACAAAATAAACAACATATCTTCTGCATCCATAACTTCTGCAGGGCATTCTTTGCTCACTTTTTGCAATTCATCAAACCAAAACTTATCTCTTCCCTCTTGCATTGGTGTAGGCTCTACCGTTCTTCTATATACGATTACGGTTTCTATAGATGGAGTCTGCTTCAATGCTTCATCACACATTTCTTTTAGTTTTACTGGCTTTGCTCCTCTATAGACTTCATTAGCCGTAATAAGCATTTTACATTGCGAATCATTAATTCTACTAGCAATTGCTGTACTTGAGAATCCTGCAAATACAATAGAATGCACTGCTCCTATACGAGCACAGGCCAACATGGCAATTGCAAGCTCTGGAATCATAGGCATGTATAAACACACTCTATCTCCTTTTTTGATTCCATTATTCTTTAAGACATTAGCAAAGTGACATACTTTAACATAAAGTTGTCTATAGGTGATATGTCTCGATTCTTCATCTGGATCGTTAGGCTCCCATATGATTGCGGTTTTATTTCCAAGTTTTTCAAGATGACGGTCCAGGCAATTTTCGGTAATATTCAATTTACCCCCTTCAAACCATTTTATTTCAGGTTTTGAAAAATCCCAATCTAATGTTTTATTCCATCTTTTATGCCAGTAGAATTTTTCTGCTACTGTATCCCAAAATGCTTCAGGGTTTGTTACACTTTCCTGATAAGCTTCCTTATATTCTGCAAAAGAACGAAGTTGAAGCGTGTCTCTTATTTCCATGATTCGTGATTAATTTTGATGATGTTAATTTCAAATAAAATAGTCTAATGTCAAAAAAAAATCGACCATTAACTTTTAATTTAAAACCAACAACATATATTTTCAATTGATATTCGTATCTACGTTATTGTATTTGTAGATTTTTATTCATTTAATGTGTCGAAGATGCTCCTGCATTATTTGGTATTCTAATTTGTTCTACTATATCTTGTACATCTCTTGGCGGAGGTGAAGTAAAATAGCAGATTACTAGGGACACGATAAAATTAATGAGCATTGCAACCGCTCCAAAACCTTCTGGAGAAATCCCAAACCACCATTCATCAGGAGATGGAAGCACCTCATCAAACCACCCGAGTTTATATTTTACCATATATAATAGCATACAAACGATACCTACTAGCATTCCGGCAATAGCTCCTTCTTTGTTCATTCTCTTGTAAAAAATCCCCAGTACAATTGCAGGAAAAAAGGAGGCAGCTGCTAAACCAAATGCCAATGCCACTACAGCAGCTACAAAACCAGGAGGGTTAATCCCAAAATACCCTGCTACACAAACGGCAGCAACTGCAGATAATCTTGCTGCAATTAATTCTCCTCTTTCTGAAATATCTGGCTTAATCATTTTTTTAATCAAATCATGAGATACCGAAGAAGATATTACTAATAACAAACCTGCAGCAGTTGACAGTGCTGCTGCCAATCCACCTGCTGCAACCAAAGCAATTACCCAATTAGGAAGATTCGCTATTTCTGGATTGGCTAATACCATAATGTCTCTATCTACAAACAACTCATTTTTGGTTGCTACGTTAACATTGGTAATCCTTCGCTCTCCATGTTGTCCACGTTGATCCGGATCGAATATAGGTTTATTTTTATTTCCTTCTACTGCATGCCCATTGGCATATTGCACTTTACCATCTTTATTTTTATCTATCCATCCTAGTAACCCGGTATCTTCCCAATTCTTAAACCAAGTAGGTAGTTCCTGATATTTTTTGTGTTGTACTGACTCTATCAAATTTGTTTTTGCAAACACGGCCACCGCCGGAGCGGTTGTATAAAGTATGGCTATTAGTAATAAGGCATATCCCGCAGATTTGCGAGCATCTTTTACTCTTTTTACAGTAAAAAACCGAACAATAACATGGGGTAATCCTGCCGTGCCCACCATTAATGCCAATGTAATTGCAAACACATCTAACACCGATTTGGAACCATCTGTATATGCAGAAAATCCTAAATCGGTACTTAAACCATCTAATTTATCCAAAAGGTAGGTTCCTGATCCATCTGCTACGGTATCACCAAAACCTAATTGAGGAATTGGATTACCTGTCATTTGTATTGAAATAAAAATCGCGGGTACCATAAATGCAAAAATCAACACACAATATTGTGCTACTTGCGTATAGGTTATTCCTTTCATTCCTCCTAATACCGCATAAAAAAGAACAATGACCATACCTATGACTACACCCGTATTAATTTCGACCTCGAGAAATCTAGAAAACACTATTCCTACACCTCTCATTTGCCCTGCAACATAAGTAAAAGATACTAGAAGTGCACAAAAAACGGCTACCGATCTTGCTGTTTTCGAATAATACCGATCTCCTATAAAATCTGGAACTGTAAATTTTCCAAATTTTCTTAGATAAGGAGCCAAAAGAAGAGCTAGTAATACATAACCGCCGGTCCACCCCATAAGATAAACAGCACCATCATACCCTGCAAAAGCAATAATTCCTGCCATGGATATAAATGAAGCGGCACTCATCCAATCTGCCGCAGTCGCCATTCCATTAGCTAATGGAGACACCCCTCCTCCTGCAACATAAAAATCTTTTGTTGATCCTGCTCTTGACCAGATCGCTATTCCTATATATAAAGCAAATGTAATCCCTACCAAAATGTATGTCCAAACTTGTACTGTCATCTTAATTCGATTTATCGTTTAAGTTGCTATCATCTTTATCATATCCATATTTTTTATCTAGTTTATTCATTAATCTGACATAGATAAATATCAAAATCACAAAAACATAGATAGCTCCTTGTTGTGCAAACCAAAACCCTAGTCTAAATCCTCCCACCTTAATTTCATTGAGCGCTTCTTTAAATAAAATTCCTGCTCCATAAGAAACAATAAACCAAACAGAGAGAAGAATAAGTAAATATTTCACATTCTCCTTCCAATACGCCCTAGCGTTAGCATTATTTGAAGACATACATTATTTTTTTAGTCAATTAAAGTATTGAACTTTATACTTTCAATTTAAGCCAATGAAGTTAATCAATATTTATTATTTTGTGATTGAATCTTCTTTTTAATTAATTTCACTTTTTATAAGACTTTGTAATACAAGATGACAGATGAATACATTGATATATTAGATAAACACGGAAAACCAACCGGAGTGGTGCAATTAAAATCTGAAGCACATCGTTTGGGCCTATATCATGCAAGTGTACACATATGGTTTTTTAAATCATCCGGAGAGTTATTATTGCAAAAAAGAGCTTTTGATAAAGACACCTACCCAGGTTTATGGGATGTTTCTGTCGCGGGACATATAGGGACCGAAGAATCTGTTGTAAATGCTGCGATTAGAGAAATTAAAGAAGAAATAGGAATAGCTATTGAAATTGCTAATCTAGAACATATTGGTCTTTGGCTGTCTCAAAAAATACCTGTTGCTTATTTATTTGACAATGAGTTTCAACACATCTTTCTTGTACGATCTAATATTAACTTAGAGGATATATCTCTTCAAGAAGAAGAGGTCTGTGAAATTAAGTTCATTGACATCAAAAAACTACAAATGCATCTCAAAGACCCCATATATTCTAAAAAAATATGTGCCACATGGGGTCGAGTATTTTTCATTTATAATAGAAAGCGTTTTGAATCGATTAGCATAATAGTTCTATCATAACTAACTATTGTAATTTTAATTGTTCATAAGAAAACTATAGTACATTTGAATTAAAAACAAAAATGCAATAAACAAAAACTATAATGAAAGCCATTACAAAACCTAATCCTGAAATAATTGAAACGCTAAATACGGTAATACTCGATTATCATTTGTATTATCAAAAATTACGTACATTCCATTGGAGTATCTCTGGTCCGTATTATTTTGAATCTCATGTGAAATTTGAAGTGCTTTATGAAGCTGCCAAACAAAAAATGGACGAAATTGCAGAAAGTATATTAACCATAAATGGAACATCTGCAAATAACGAAACTAGCAATTGGTCAATCTTAAATTTTAAAAAAAAGGAAACTGATTTGACGGATGATAAAATAGTTTCAATTATTCATGAGTTGATTTCGACTTTACTTGAAGACAATGAAACATTATTAAAGGAATTAAATGTAATGACTCAGAAAGCAAGTGATGTTAATGATAAAGTGACTTTGGATATCATAGGAAGTTATTTAGAAGAATTAGAAAAAACAAGTTGGATGCACAATGCTTGGAATCAAAGAAAATAAGATATCGCGCATTACTTACTATATCCTTTTTTTACTGATAATAATAAGCTGTAAGAAATTTGGTAATGATAATTTAAAGGTTATTAATAAACTCGCAAAACCACTGGGTGAACTATCTGGAATTACCATATTATCTGATAGTTTGTTATACGGAATTAATGATTCTGGCAATAAGAATGAAATTTTTATTTTAGATCAAAAAGGGAATATTTTAGATAAAAAACGTATTCCAAATTCTAAAAACATAGATTGGGAAGATATAACTTATGATGCTCATAATAATTTGTATGTTGGTGATTTTGGAAACAATAAGAACGTACGAAAAGATTTAGCCATCTATAAAATTTCTGGTTTATTCGATTCAGAATTAAACGTCTCGAAGATAACTTTCTACTTCGAAGATCAGAAAAAATTTCCTCCAAAGAAAAAACGATTACGTTTTGATGTAGAAGCAATGATACATCTAAAAGGGTATTTATACTTGTTTACAAAAAACAGGATAAAAAACGATGATATACTTACCAATCTATATAAGGTACCTAGTACTTCTGGTAATCATGCTGCCCAATTTATCGGTAGTTTTAAAATTAATCATGATGCTACCGATTTTATAACAGGTGCAACTATTAATCAAACTAAAGATAAAATTGCTCTTTTAGCTCATAGTAAAATATGGTTGTTAAGTGATTTTAATAAAGATCCTTTTTTTGATGGTACTATTACAGTAATAGACTTAAAGCACTCTTCTCAAAAAGAAGGTATTTGTTTCAAAAACGATAGCACACTACTCATTGTTGATGAACGAAGAACACACACAAAATCATATCTATATGAGTACAAGCTACAGTAACGGCATTGTGTTAAAAATATTCAAAAAAGTTATTAACAACAACACACTTAAACCTATAATTTAACCTTTTATCGATCAATCCTTTAAAACTACTATGCTTGAATAGGTAAATTGTAATAAAAAACCTACTTATTAACAATTTATAAACTTTCAAAAGACAACAACTGTCGACGAACGGTTATTTATTATATCAATAATCCTTAATTTAGCACTAGCTGATTAAAAGAATTATAAACCCCAAAAAAAAATTACATGAAGGCCGCCCCTACCTATTTAATGTTTGTTTTTATAATATTATCAGGAACTCTATATTGTCAAAAAGATAATACATTCTTAAAAAAACAAACAAACGAAAACATTTCCAGAATCGAAGCTCCTCTTAAAAAACCTAATCAAAAAAAAATTATCCAGGAATCTAAACTTCAAGTATTTCCTGAAAGTAATATACATTCGAAAAACGTTGTAAATTCTGAAGTAAGCACAAAAGATTTGAATAAAACAGAAAATCAAGCCAAGGTTATCTATGAAATATCAGAAGTTGCTACCCCCAGAACTACAATAGATTTTTTCTAGCAAAATTTTATTTGGTTACTAATTAATTACTATTAAACTAAAGGGTTTATGATTATAATCATAAACCCTTATTTATAAATTAATTACATCAAAATCTATATCCATTGCATTACCTCAACAGAAGTTATAATGAATACAGTGATTATTCTAAAAACTCATTCCAAAACCAAAAGTAAATCGTATCCCTTCATCGCCAGAAAACACTCCTAATTGCCCTCCGAGTGTATCTACTGCATTTAACCACAGTCCTCCTCCAAAATCATCATGCCATACATCTATATCATTATCATCATACCACACACGACCAATATCATATCCACCAAAAACTCCTAATTGCAAAGGCATTATTCCTGTTTTAAATTTATTAAAACTATATCGAAGATCTCCGCTAAATGCTAATGCACTATTTCCTGTAAACCTTTCTTCTCTAAACGCTCTTAATCCTTTACTTCCTCCTAAGGTCGCTCCTTGATAAAACTCAAAATCGTTACCTAAGATAGTTTCTGCCATTACTTCTGTTTTAAGCACTAGTTTTCTATTTCTTGTTATCGAATTATAAAACCCCAGCTTTGGTTTAATATACCCAAAAACTCTATCGGTATTGTTTATATTCATAGTACCACCTGTAACCATTTTAAACAACATTCCTCTTGTTGGGTTAACAGGGTTATCATAGCTCCCAAAAACATATTGGACAGTAAGGTTTGTAAAGAATTTTCTATCAAAGAAATCATTATCCGTTGTTACAAAACCAAGTCCAGAGGTAATAAATCTATTTTCACTATCTTGAACTTCTACTCCTTGATACTCGGCTTTTAATAAAAACTCACTTCCCGAACGCCCTTTCTTAGCGATTCCCATACTACCAGACCACATACTGGTTTTTACTCTGTTATAGTCTAAATCAAGTTCTTCATCTGGATTAATTGTATTGTTTCCAAATCCAAAGAAATTTTGTGCATAATTCTCGCTAGTATATCGTCCATCAATAAGAAAATTCCAATTTCCGAGGGCATGAACAAATTCTCCAGAGTATGTCAATTCATATCCGTTTGTTTCAAAAAAATAAGCGGTTCCAAATTTGTGTCTGCTATGGTACGGATTATTTTTAAACCCTTTTACGGTATAAACATCGGTAACATTAATATTCATTCCGTCATCTGGATTAAACCCTATAAAAGGAGTAATCGTATTTGTTCTATCTATATATTTATAGTGATCAAACACGTTATAAGAGTAGATATCACTAAAAATAAACTTTGCACCTCCCTTTTTACGAATAGTATTAGGTTTTGATTTATGATCATATACCTTGATTTTTTTACCATTTTCGATTTCATAGATATCATTATTTTGTCCTCCAACTATTCTTATTCTAATAGGGTTTTGTCCATTTCCTTTTACTACAAATCGATCATCATCATCCAAGCCATACACCCAAATTTCTTTAGTTTCTTTCGAATCAAAAGTTCTTGTGCTATAAGGCTCTAATGGTTTTCCTTTTTTAATTCTGGATACATTTATAATCGTCTTATTGTTCTCTCTAAGTATTTCGAAATAATCATCCTTATCGGTTCCTTTTATAATACCATGTTTTGAAAGGTAATCATAATAATTGCCAGCAATGTCTTCTACCTGATTTCTTCTGGAAATAAGTGCGTTCATTATTCTTGTACTGGTTTCATCCCGAAGTTCTTTGGGTAATTCTGAAAATGCATTTTTTATGGCAGTATCTGATAAGTTCTCTTTGATATATTTTGCCTCTGTTAGCCAAATATTTTTCTCTGAATTCTGAGTCAAAATTCTATCCAAAGGAAGTCCGGACTGATTCATCCATCTCGGTTTTTTTATTTCGCCATCATAAACTTGAAATTTTCTCATTAAAGGAACTACAAATTTTATAGCATCTATAATCAAGCCGTCGTAATTACAAAACACTTGATCTCTGTCTTTAGGAATCGGTCTATATGTCTTACCGTTTTCTGTATCAAAACGAGCCCACCTCCATTGGTCTGAATGCCTATCCCAATCACCCAAAATCATATCAAAAAGACGCGTCCTGATATAATGTTTTTGATCTATCTGATATTCTTCATCTTTTCGTAGTTTTCGTAAAAAGTCTTCGGTCCCTTCAATATCATCAGGTTTACCAAAAGATATTTGATCATTATGTTCTTTTCCAGGTCTTTCTTCCAGAAAGTATAGTTCATCTCCAAAACTTTCGTTGTAGGTACCAAGAGCAGGGTGCTTAGGTATGAAATAAACTTTTGGATTGGCATGGTATACGCCTATAGCATCTGCCAACGTACCCACAGTCAAAAACGCATATGGATAACCAGAGGTATAAAAATCTAATAACAGATCTTCGGTAAAAGTATTATCAAAACTATCTTCGAGGTACGTATATTTAAAAACACCCTTTTGCAAGAATTGAGTAACACTTTTTCTCATTGCTCTAAGGCTATAGCGTTTACCCGTTTCTTTATTGACAAGCCTTAAGGATCTTGTAACCTGTCCTCCTCCTTGTCTTTCTATGGTAAATCCTCCCATCAAAGTATCTAATGTTGCTACTGGAAAAACAATACCCTTACCATACACTTCTCGATAATGGTCCCCCCAAAAGGATTGAAATAGTTTTGATTTCTTCACTTCATTCTTATCATAAATTGAAGCTGACATTTCATTTTTAAAAGAATTCTTATACGAACTGTAATCAAACACTTCTCTCTTTTTATGAATTTGTGTTTGATACACCAATTTAGGAGTTCCGTTTTCGCCTGCATAAAAACGAACATTCGATGCGCCATTTTTATATACATCTACAATTGCAAACCCTTGTCCCGGATAAGAGAATAAACCATCTTTGCCTAATCTGGCAGCAGTCACTTTCGAGCCTGACCCAGATACTATTTGCTTAAGGCCGTTGTCATCGATATATTGTAACGAATGTTCATGTCCTGAAGCAAAAACTACCCTATCCAAACCTCGTGTCATGGTAGCAATCCTTTTCATTAACTGGGTATAATGTAAATTTGAAGCATCTTGTACAGATACTCCTCCTTGTGAACGAATTAAAGTGGCTAGTGAACCTAAAACAGGTAAAGGAATCTTCTTTTTTGACGGAAAAATATGTTTGTCAAAACTATACCCTCCTCCATGCGGCCCATTCGTATGCATAGGATGATGCATTGCAATAAGAATAGTCTTTTTGCTATGTTTTTTTAACTCTCCTTCTAATTCTCCAAAGAATTTTTCTCTAGTTTTAATTTCACAATCATCATTTATAGTAGGATGTTTATCCCAATTGGCCAAATACCACTGAGTATCCAGAATAAGTAAATGTACTTCATCACTTACTTCAATACTTTGTATAGGGCACCCTTTGGCAGGCAAAAATGCCTTTTTGTTTTTAGTTTTCTTTTGCACATATTTTTCTTGCCTGGCTAGTCCTTCCAGACCATTATCATACCAATCGTGATTCCCTGGAATAAAAATCATTTCTCCTTCGAACTTTTTGGCTGCCTGTATTTGTGCATCAATTCTATGTTCTGATAATGCTCTATCTGCCGCTTCTTTTTTAGGCATTCCTTTTTGGTAAATATTATCTCCCAAAAAAAGCAAATAATCTCCTTTTGTTTTTGCAGTATCCAATACTTTTTCTAAAAGCGATAAGCCTTCTGTACTTTTATTCATAGTAGCATTTCCTGCATCTCCAACTAGATAGAATGTTTTCTCTATGGGTGTGTTTGGTAATGTTTTATCATAATTTTCGACTTTATACCTGGGAGAATATGTTGCGCATGAAGCAAGTAATAGTGTAATATAAATCGTTAGAATCTTGTTATATTTATTCATTATGTGAAGTATAATCTCTTTTTTTTAATTACTTTGTTATCGAAAAATTATAAGTATGTCTTCTTTACTAGAAAAAACAGATCGATTTGTTTTAGATCTTTTTGAAAACGAACTTCCTAAATCTTGTATATATCATAATTATGATCATACAAAAAGAGTGTTTAAAAGTACAAAAGAAATCATTGATAGTATGGGTTTATCCGAAGAAGATAAAGAGATTCTGTTGTTAACGGCTCTTTTACACGATACTGGATATTCTGTAAGTTCTCTAAATCATGAAGAAAGAAGTGTCGATATCGCTAAAGGTTTTTTAGAAAAGCAGGACATCTCGCAAAACAGTATTGATAGTATCGTTTCTCTAATTATGGCTACCAAAATGGAGCATCAGCCTGTTAATACAATGGAAGAAGTTATACGTGACGCAGATGCTTCACATTTGGCAAAAGATTATTATAAAGAGACCAGTGAGTTATTAAGGTGTGAGTTTATGCTTAATCATGGTAAAGATCTAAGTGCATCAGACTGGCTCAAGGCTAATATTGATATGTTTCAAAATAAACATCGATATTATACTGCATATGCTATTGAAAACTGGAAACCTAATAAAGAAAAAAATCTTTCGAAATTATTAGAAAAACAGGCCACTCTAAAAAAGGGAAAGAAAAAGGAAAAATTAAAAAAATTAGTAAAAGAAGAAAGTCCAGAAAAAGGAATACAGACATTATTTAGAGTTTCTTTAAGAAACCATTTAAAACTAAGTGATATTGCAGACACCAAAGCCAATATACTATTATCTGTAAATGCAATTATCATGTCATTAGCTTTGTCTAATCTGATCCCCAAACTAGATAACCCTTCTAATCAATATCTTATTTACCCCACGTTAATCTTTGTTACATTTTCTGTGATTTCTATTATTCTTTCTGTAATAGCGACAAGACCTAATATCACCGAAGGTGAGTTTACCCTCAAAGAGATTAAAGAAAAAAAAGTGAACCTATTATTCTTTGGTAACTTTCATAAAATGCCATTAAATGATTACAAATCTGCAATGCATGAACTGATGGAAGACAAAGAATATATATATGATACTATGATTAAAGACCTATATTTTTTAGGTAAAGTGTTACATAAAAAATATAAAACATTAAGAATTACCTACACGGTATTTATGATAGGTGTGATTGTAACCGTTATTTCTTTCGTTATTGCATTCAATACTTTACAATAAATAAAATTGAGATAATCTAGATTTTATTAATTTAGTTCTTTCATTAAATCTTCATAGGTATAATATTCTTTATCTTTTTCATTTTTATTGTAAAGAATATTGATTCGCAGTGCTTTTAACCCTGTGACTCCTTGTAAGTTTTCTAATTCTACTATTTCTATTTCATCCTCGAGATAGTTCTTAGACTGTAAAAAGTTAATGTATTTTATATATTCTCTTTCATCTGATCTTTGCGAGTAAATAATTACCAATTTACCTTTTTCGGTAACCCGCTGATCTGTTCCTTTTATCTTTGATTTATCAACACGTTTTTTTACAACTTCATACCTAGCATTATACGTACCATCTACATCAAATCTTTTTTCATCCATTCTAAACCTAACTGACAATGAAGAATTAAAAACCAACACCATCGAAGCTACATCCAATGCCATAGGAAGATCCTTTTTCATTTGATAATAAGCATTTTCCATCTCGCACATCATCTGTAATTGCCATAGTCTTAAATTATAAAGATACACTTCATTAAAACTATCTTGTTTTGTAATCGACTCACCAATATACATATTATGCTCTACTCCATCAGACTTAAAACGCTCAAAATAATGAGGGTAAATTTTTTGAGCTTCTTCTTGTTTTTGATCTAACAACGTTGCCATCTTTTTATTGATCTGCAAAACGCTCTCATCATATGCTTTTCTATGTTTATATATGGTGTTTATAACAGGGTCCAGGTCATTCTCATATTTCGTGATCAGCGTATCTAATTTTTGATCTTTACCTCTAATATGTTTAAACAGTGTGGTTATTTCCTGCTCTATAAAATTTACAATATTTTGTTCACTATCTACCTGTAATTCTTGTGTAATAGAGTTTATGTAAGTATCTGCTCTAAACTTTAATTGTTCATAAAAGGGTATTGGTTCTAAAGTAATTAAACGATTAATTATATTAGATACTCCTTTAAGTTGTAGAGCCATATCTTTTTGAATTGCCAGGTTACGGGCATCAGAAGATCCTTTGATATCTATCTGACCGTATAAAGGATATACGTTTTCAAAAGCAATTTCTCTAAATGAAACAGGTGTCTTATCTACTATAGCTCTTAAATATCTTTTTGCTTCTTGCTTAAATTTCCAATGTACGCTAGAGTGAATCGAAGTACATTCTTGCTGAATAATAAGTTCTATTTCACTTTCTGACTTTTCTTTAGATCGTAATACCGAGTCTACTAAATAAGGCATTACATCTTCTAGCTTATTAGCATTAATACTATTTAGATCCCTAACATTGGGAGAAACGATCTCTAAAACTCCTAAAAGCTCTCCATTACTCATGATCGGTGCAATAATTGCGCTATTAACACCTTGCGCCACCAAATTCTTATACATTTGCTCATTAGGGGCCATTTTTTCATATTTCTTTACATCAGAAATGGCAAAATAGGTTGATTTTTCGAACAAATGGTAATAAGTTCCTCTGCAAAGTGCAGCTTCACAACTATTAGAGTTGCTATCGTATAGTAGGTAGCTATCTATATTTTTAAAAGGTACACGTTCAAAAACTTTATCCTCTTGATTAAAACTGGAGAAACCTATTTTAATCTCTTTTAGATTGAAAATAGCTCTGAAAATTTGTTGAAATTCATCAGAAAAATCTACTTTATCCTTATCATATTTAATCAAACTGGTTTTAAAATCAGATAGGGAAACATCTGTAGTAACATCAAACATATTTGCTATGATGATCCCTTTAAACACCCAACTATTAGGGGGGAATTTTTCTTTCCAAAGCTCGACATTATCAAAATTATCTACCAGCTCTGCCACATCTGCATCGGTAATATCCTTGGCTTGATCTGTTTTGATAATATCTATAAAATCTGCATTGTATAATATCTTATAATGTCGTATTGTTCCTGTTGCATCAGGAATATCGTAGAAGAAAGGTCTTCTAAAATCAATATTATAATTATAATACATTCCTAAAATAATACTACATCCCATGATAAAATAATAGTCCTCATCAAAGTTCTTGATATGAGGTTCAAAATCATCACCAGCTGTTTTTATGATATTTTTATAACGAAGTGAGGATTTTAATACAGTACTATTAAATGGAATCGTTGCAATCTTTATTTCATTCAATTCCAACACTTTTGGAAAAGAATCTTCTAATACCAAATTAATTTGTGGTAATAACTCCTGCACTCTCTCTTCTGTCGCTATACCCTCTTCTAATTCGGGATATTCTTCTGCAATTTTTAAAATCATAGAAGCACGTTCTTTAAGCAACTCATTATCGCTATCCAAAAACGTTCTATACTGCTCAAAAAACTTCGAAAAACTGATCCATATATCTAATGGAAACTCTTGATCCAAAACATTCATACTACTACATTAAAAAGGATATACAAAAATACGATAATCAAATTAGGTAGTATCCCACCATTAACAATTTATTAAACCCATTTTTATACAATATAAAATATCTACTGTACATTATCAAAAAAACATTGTTTTTGTATTCCTTACATTGGTAAATTAATTAGTCTAAAAGCGCCTCTAATTATTACAACTCTAACAGATATTAACATTTATTTTTATATGCAACGTTAATTTTTGGAGTTTATATGTTGGATTCTTTATTTTTACATCTAATAAATTAAAACATTATGAAGAGAATTGCATTTATGGTTACAGTTATTTTACTCGTAGCTTGCCAAAAAGAGAAAAAAGGGTATCATATCTCTGCAGACACTGTAGGTTTTGATGACGGTACTGTCGTTTATGTAAACGCTATTAGTCAGTCTAACAGACCTGTAATCATTGATTCGGCTACAGTACAAAATAAAAAAATAGAAATTGCACTATCTTCTCCAGAAAGTAATGATTTTAATTATCTAACTTTTAAAGATATTTCTGGTAATGTTTTGTATTTGGCAGAAAACAATCCTATAAACATGACTATTTATAAGGATAGTTTACGTTCTTCTGTTGTTGAAGGTGGACCAGAAAATCAATTGTTTTTCAAATATCTTTCTACCGTACAAGAATTTGGTAAGCAAAAAATAGAATTGGATAAGCAATATCAAGTTGCCGCTAAGTTAGGCGAAACAGATAAGCTTCAGAAAATAGAGACCGATCGAAAAACATTGATCGAGAAAGAAAAGCAATTTAGAGCTGATTTGGTAAACAATAACAACGGTTCTCTTGTATCTGTTATGGCGCTTACAGATCTTGTAAATATAAGAGGAATAGCTGCCAAAGAAGCAAAAGAAAAATTTGACGCAATCAAAGATACTTTAAAAACTACGCGTTTAGGTAAAAACTTAAATCTAACCATAAACAATCTAGTAGCGCTAGCTTCACAAAAAAAGATTGATGTTGGTGTTGAGGCAGAAGATTTTTCTGCTCCAACCCCTTCTGGTAAAATTTTATCCTTAAAAGAAGCTATGGGTAAAATTACGATTATTGATTTTTGGGCTTCTTGGTGTAAACCCTGTCGAATGGAAAATCCAAATGTTGTAAAAGTATACAACAAATATCATGACAAAGGTCTTAACATTATAGGCGTTTCTTTGGACAGAAAACAAGAAGCTTGGACCAAGGCTATTGCCGATGATAATCTTAACTGGAGCCATGTATCTAACCTACAGTTCTGGCAAGAACCTATTGCCAAAGCATATGGTGTACGATCTATTCCTGCAACTTTTATTCTTGATGAACAAGGAAACGTAATTGCAAAAAATCTTAGAGGTCCTGCATTAGAACAAAAAATATCAGAATTGTTAGAGCAGAAAGCTTTATAAAACGAATCATTATACGACAATAAAAAAACGACCCTATTACGGGTCGTTTTTTTATTGATTATATTTTTCCTAATCGCTGTAAAACAAAAAGTATGATAATAGGAATTGCTAGCAATATGATCATCAATAAATTTTCCTGAAACAACCATGGGGCTAAAAACAAAGTAACAACATATCCCCCAACAGCTCCTCCAAAATGAGCATCATGTCCTATGTTACCAATACTATTTTTCATACCAAAAATTGAGTATAACAAATAACCAATACCAAAAACATAAGCTGGTATCGGAATGGGGATCAACATTAAATATAATTTCATATCTGGTCTAAACAAAATACCAGAATAAATAATCCCAGAAACGGCTCCACTTGCTCCAACAGCACTATAATGGTATTCATCTTTATGAAACACCAGAGAAAATAGATTCCCTACTAGTAAACTAACAAAATAAACTACCAAAAACTTAACACTCTCTAAATAACTCACCACTACAGGAGCAAAAAAATACAGAGTAAACATATTAAAAAACAAATGCATCATGTCTACATGCAGAAAACCAGATGACAACATTCTTATTTGTTCACCACGTCGTATACCTCCTATATTGAATTTGTATTTTTCGAAAAACGAAAAATCACTAAACCCCTTTAAGGACACTAAAATATTTGCGCCTATAAGGACTATGACCACCATATCAAGTTTGCCCATACATCTATAATTTTGCTCAAATATACCATATATTTTCGCCTCAGAAAATCTAAACTATTTTTATCATCTTAATAACAAAAAGTTTACAAAAAAAACGATTATTAGTATATTTACAGACTTCAAAAATCATGATAGATGCAGTTATTAATATATCGGTTGGTCTATCCAATTTTATGGATAATCTCTAAGCTACCCTGGCCATTATTTTATGCTTTTTCTACCAGTATATTTGTTCTTGTATACTATATCCTAGGGTATCGTAAAAAAACAGTAACTCAAAATCTTCAATTGGTTTTTCCAGATAAGTCAATGAAAGAAATCAGAAAGATTAGGTTTGCTTTTTATAAACATATGTGCGATATGTTTTTAGAAATGATCAAATCCATCTCAATTTCTGATGAAGAGATGAAACAACGTTTTAAAGTAACGAATATTGAAAAATTACATGAGTTAGAAACCGAAGGAAAAAACATTATTGTATTAATGGCGCATTATGCCAGTTATGAATGGTCTACTACCGTAGATATTCTTACTGGTTTTCAAGCTGTAGGCGTCTACAAAAAAATTAAGAATCAGTATTTTGATCAATTGGTTCATAAAATAAGAGCTCGATTTGGTTCTCGTTTAGTAGCAAACAGAGATGCTATGAAAGTGATTACAGAAGATCAAACCAAGCAAGGGTTATATATGTACGGATTAATTTCTGATCAAACCCCTTCGTTACAAAAAGCCAGTTATTGGACCGATTTTATGGGCGTAAAAGTGCCTGCATTTATGGGAGGTGAAGTGTTATCAAAACGACTAGATCTGAATGTTTATTACCTTCAGGTTGAAAAAGTAAAACGAGGACATTATGAAGCCACTTTTATAACAATTACCGAAGATGCTGCAAATTGTGATGATTACTCAATTATAAAAAAGTACCTGCGTTTGCTTGAAAAACAAATCCACAACAAACCGCAATATTATCTATGGACACATAAACGATGGAAACATAGAAATGCTATTCCACCACAAGATGCGGTAATCGATTAATCTATATTGCCTCTTCTATCTGATAAATAAGTTTATCTTTGTCGGTTTTAATCTTTTCTTTTATGCAGTTAGTGATTTATAGATTGGTGTACCCAATACTTTGGGCAATATCAAAGTTACCTTGGCGATTATTTTATTTTCTTTCAGATTGCGTGTATGTTTTGGTATACTATATTATACGATATAGAAGAAAAACCGTTATTCAAAACCTACAACTTGTTTTTCCAGAAAAATCTATAGAAGAAATCAACAAAATACGTAAAGCATTTTATAAACATATGTGTGATATGTTTTTAGAAATGATCAAGTCCCTTTCTATTTCTAAAGAGGATCTAATAAAAAGATACAAAGTGGTGAATCTGGAGGAATTTCATGAATATGAAAAAAAGAACAAAAGTATCATTACTATGATGGGGCATTATGGAAGTTTTGAATGGTCCAATGCTATTGACCTGGTATCATTAAACCCATGTGTTGGAATCTATAAAAAAATAGAAAACAAGTATTTTGATCGCTTAGCACATCGCATTCGAGGTCGCTTTGGGTCCAGATTAATTGCCAGTAGTAAAGTGGCACGTCAAATTATTAAAGATAAACAAGAGAATAATATCTGCGGATATGGTATGATATCTGATCAAACCCCTAAAATAAACAGTACAAAATACTGGACTGATTTTATGGGTGTTAAGGTTCCTATTTTTATGGGAGGTGAATTCCTAGCTCAGCGTCTTGATGTAATTGTTTTATACTTACATGTTGAAAAAGTAAAACGAGGACATTATGAAGTTCGATTTATTCCTATTACAGAAAATAGCAAAGAAGAAGATCCTTATTATGTTACTAAAAAATATCTACGTTTGTTAGAGGCTCAGATTCATGAGAAACCAGAGTTCTACTTATGGACTCATAAACGCTGGAAGCATAGAAATGCAGAAATTCCAGAAGGAGTTACGGTAGAATAACTATTTTGATGATACTAAAAACAAAACCTATCCCTATTGGATAGGTTTTGTTTTTAAAAATTATTTCTAAGCTCTGTATTATTTTGAATTAGCGTTTTTTTCTACTTCCTTCTTCAGGTCTTGAGCAAACTGTTCAAACACGTCATCAAACGGTGGTATTTTACTGGCAAATAATGGAAACATAAACCCTCCTATTTTCTCAGTCATTGTAAACAGAGTGCCGCTGTCTAATTCTTTCAGCGTATACGTACGTTTTCCCATAGCATCTCCCCAAACCATTTTTTGGTTAGTAATCATCTCTTTGATCTTTAATTTAAAAGTTCTTTTAGGGTCGAGAATACTTTTTAATTTAATCTTTTCACCTTGTTGAATTTTTCCTTCAATAGAAACGATAGTAGAATTCCATTTAGGATAATCCGCACTATTTGTCAATACATTCCATATCACCAAAGGATCTGCGTCAATGATTTGAGTAATGATTGTAGTACGGCTAAAGGTTGTCTTTTCTGTAGTAGCTTTTCCGTTTTGAGCGTTGATTGATAAATTGGTCATAAGTAAAACAAATATTAAGTAATTTTTCATCGTTTAGATTTTAAAAATCTAAAAAAGTAAAAATCTAACCAAATTCATTTAACATTTGTTAAAAAATCATTTTTTGCTTTGCTTTCCAGCTCTTATTCTAGATAAAGTGACCTGGGATACCTGTAACATAGAAGCAATGTCTTTTAGCGGTGCTACTTGTATAAATCTTGGAAACATATATTCTATATATTGATAATTTCTGGTAGCATCATTAGACAAAAGACTAACAAAAACATCAATAAGGTTAATATGTACTTTTTCGGTTAGATAGATACCAAACAATGCCCAGTTTTGAGATTCTTTATACAGTTGTAGCAAACGTTCTCTAGAAATAAACCAAACTTTGGTATCTTCATAAAACTGTAAACTAAACTGTGATGAATCCTGCGCTACAAAACTCTTATATTCTGTAATAAAAGTCTGTTCTGGTTTCATCCATAAAGTTTGCTCGGTTCCTTCAGAGTCCAAATAAAAGCATCTAGTGATCGATTTTTCTGCAAAAAAAAGATAATTAGAAATTTCACCAGCTTTAGATATAAGGTCTTTAGACTTAAACTCTTTTTCTTCAAAATACTTAAGCCCAAATGCTATTTCTTCTTTTGAAAAAGCACTATTATAATCTAATAGTGCTTTTGTAATAATATCTTTCATTTTCACATAACTTTTAATAGCTGTAAGGCATCTTATTATATCCCTGCGATTTCCTTTAATGTTGAAATAGTAGATTCTGCTAACTGATCTGCCTTTTCCTGGCTAAATGCTTCTGTATAAATTCTTATGATGGGCTCTGTATTACTTTTGCGTAAATGTACCCAACAATCTTCAAAATCAACTTTTACACCATCTACCGTAGATACTTCTTCTGCGTCATATTTTTTATGAAATCCATCCAATATAGCATCAACATCTAATTCTGGTGTTAACTGAATCTTATTTTTACTCATAAAGTAAGACGGGTAGCTATCTCTAAGGTCGCTTACACTACATTTTTTTTCTGCCAAATGTGTTAAAAACAAAGCAACACCTACCAAAGAATCTCTTCCGTAGTGAGATTCGGGATAAATAATACCTCCATTTCCTTCACCACCAATAATAGCATTATTTGCTTTCATTGTTTCTACTACGTTAACCTCTCCTACTGCACTGGCTTCGTAGATCCCATTATGTTTTTGAGTAACATCTCTAAGTGCTCTACTAGAAGAAAGATTAGAAACTGTATTTCCAGGAGTTTTACCCAATACAAAATCTGCGCATGCCACCAAAGTATATTCTTCTCCAAACATTTCTCCATTTTCACTCATAAAGGCTAAACGATCTACGTCTGGATCTACCACAATCCCTAAATCAGCTTTTTCCTTTACTACCAATTCTGATAAATCTGTTAGATGTTCTTTTAATGGTTCTGGATTGTGAGGAAAATGACCATTAGGTTCGCAATATAATTCTACGGTTTCTACCCCCATTTTTTTAAGTAATCCAGGTATTGCAATTCCTCCTGTAGAGTTTACTGCATCTACCACTACCTTAAACCCTGCTTCTTTTACCAAAGTAGCATTTACCAAAGGTAGATTAAGTACCTCATCTATATGCTTATCGATATAAGTATCATTAACTGTGATACCACCTAAATCATCAACTTCTGCAAATGTATACTCATCATTTTCTGCAATTTCAAGAATCTTTTTCCCGTTTTCTGCATTCAAAAACTCTCCTTTACCATTCAGAAGTTTTAGTGCATTCCATTGTTTTGGGTTATGGCTTGCTGTTAGTATAATCCCTCCATCTGCTTTTTCTATCGGCACTGCTACTTCTACGGTTGGTGTTGTAGAAAGTCCTAAATCAATCACATGAATTCCTAATCCAACCAAACTGTTCATAACAAGTTGCTGAATCATGGATCCAGAAATTCTGGCATCTCGCCCTACAACTACGGTGGGGTGTTCTTTACTTGATTCATTTTTTAACCAGCTACCATAAGCCGATGCAAATTTTACAGCATCTACTGGGGTAAGATTATCTCCTACCTTACCTCCTATGGTACCTCTAATCCCTGAAATTGATTTTATTAATGTCATGCTATTTTGTGTATTGTTTGTTTGATTTGAGCACAAATGTACAAGGTATGACAGACTACCGCAACTTTACATTTAAAGTTTACAAAAAAACAATTTAGGTAATGAACTCATCTTGGCTTTCTCTATTTCCTAAAAAATGGCTGAAATTCAACCATATTTCGTTACTTTCCTTAACCGTAGCGTTGCTATGATTTTCAAAAAGTGCCTCGTCTGGTCAAATTTCAACTCATTTTCGGTTAAAAACAAAAAGTCAAGATGAGTTCAATTCAAAAAATTGTAACTTTCACTAATGAATTTTTTAGCACACATTTATCTTTCGGGAGAAGATCCAGAACTTAAAATTGGTAATTTTATTGCTGATTCTGTAAA
This sequence comes from Aquimarina discodermiae, assembly GCF_040786235.1. Lineage (NCBI taxonomy): Bacteria > Pseudomonadati > Bacteroidota > Flavobacteriia > Flavobacteriales > Flavobacteriaceae > Aquimarina > Aquimarina discodermiae. The sequence continues at coordinate 93,633 of NZ_JBFMKP010000020.1, read as the reverse complement.
AGGAAAGAATTTTTCACAATTTCCCAATCGTATACAACAAGGAATTAGGTTACATCGCAAAATAGATTCTTATACAGACACTCATCCTATTGTAAAAGAAAGTGTCTCTAGATTATTTCCTAAATATGGACACTACAGCTCTGTCATTGTCGATATTCTTTATGATCATTACCTAGCAGCATATTGGGTAGAGTATTCTGACACCCCATTAGAAATATATGTAGCTGATTTTTATGAGTTGTTACAAGAGCATTATGTTCTTTTACCCAAGCCAATTCAGAACTTCCTACCATTTATGTTACGAGATAACTGGTTATTAAGTTATGCTACCATTCCTGGTATTGGTAGGATTTTATATCAAATGAATCATCGAACCAAAAATAGATCTAAAATGAACTTTGCAGTGGTAGAATTAGAAAAATACTACGCTGATTTTGAAAGAGAGTTTAGAGCTTTTTTTGAAGAACTTGAATTGTTTACTAAAAATGAAATGAGAACACTATGAAATTAAAAGTTATATCCTATTTGATCTGTGCACCATTATTTTTTCTTAATTTTTCTTGCAAAAAAATATCTGAGCTCAAAAAGAGTAGTGAACCAATTCTAGGGGTAATTACCGAGAAAGCAATGGTTGTTTCTGCAAGAAAAGAAGCTTCAAAAATTGGAGCAGACATCATGAAAAAAGGAGGTAATGCTTTTGATGCTATGATCGCTACAGAAATGGCACTTGCCGTAACCTACCCATATGCAGGAAACTTGGGTGGTGGTGGCTTTATGGTTTATCGTATGGCAGATGGATCCAGAGGAGCTCTTGACTATCGTGAAAAGGCGCCTTTGGCTGCTTCAAAAGACATGTACCTAGATGAAAATGGAGATGCTATTCCCGAAAAAAGCCAATTAGGTGCCATGGCCATAGGGGTACCGGGTACTATTGCCGGTATTTTCGAAGTACATAAAAAGTTTGGAACACTTCCTATAAAAGATATTCTAAGTCCAGTAGCCTCACTTTCTAAAAAAGGTTTTGTCATTACTGAAAAACAAGAAAAAAGATTCTTAAAATACAAAGATTTATTACTTAAGGTGAATGAAGATACCATTCCTATCCTAAGTGGCTACAAAGCTGGAGACACTCTAAAAAATCTTGCATTGGCAAAAACACTTGAACGAATCATAACCAATGGAAAAGACGAGTTTTACATAGGTGAATCTGGTAAAAAACTGGTTAATTTTATCCAGTCCAAAGGAGGTATAATAACACTCGAAGATCTTTCGAAATACGAAACAAAATGGCGTAAACCGGTTACATTTGACTACAAAGATCTTACCGTTACCTCTATGTCACCACCCTCGAGCGGAGGAGTTTGTTTGGCGCAAATCATGAAAATGATTGCTCCATATGATTTACATACCTATGGACACAATAGCCTTAAAACAATTCAGGTTATTACTGAAGCAGAGCGACGAGCATATGCAGATCGAAGTTTTTATTTGGGAGATCCCGATTTTGTTGAAGTTCCTGTAGATTCTTTGTTAAGCAATTCTTATCTTAAAGATAGAATGCAAAGTTTTGACTTTGATAAAGCGACTCCTTCTTCTGAAATTAATTGCGGTATGATCACTGGATACGAAAGTGATGAAACTACACACTATTCTATTGTAGATCAATTTGGGAATGCTATTTCGGTAACAACAACTCTTAATGGCGCTTATGGTTCAAAATTATATGTCCCCGAATTAGGTTTTTTTATGAATAATGAGATGGACGATTTTAGCGCAAAACCCGGCACCCCTAATATGTTTGGATTGGTTGGAGCCAAAGCTAATGCCATTGCTCCCGAAAAAAGAATGTTAAGCTCTATGACACCAACTATTGTAGAAAAGAATAATAAATTCTGGATGTCTGTCGGTACTCCAGGTGGTTCTACAATTATTACTTCTGTTTTGCAAACCATTTTGAATGTAGAAGAGTTTGGCATGACTATGCAAGAAGCTGTTAATGCTCCTCGCTTTCATCACCAATGGCTACCAGATACTATCTATTTTGAACCTAATTTGTTTCATCAAAAATTGTTCGATAGTCTACGCCAAAAAGGGTACGTTATTAGTGAAAAAGAATCTAAAATAAGTAGTAAAGTAGACGGAATATTAGTATTGCCTGATGGTCGCTATGAAGGAGGTGCCGATAAACGAGGTGATGATGCAGCAGTTGGCTTTTAAAACAATTTTACATGGATTTCATTTCTTCTTTAGTTACTCTATTAAAAAAAAATGCTAACCCAGATGAGGCTGGCAAAATGCAAGCGTATATGAGAGAGTTGTTTTCTTATTATGGAGTCAAAGCTCCTATAAGAAAAGCATTACTAAAAGAAACATATGCAACATATTTACCTGATTTATCCCATTCTTCTATAATTTCTATTGCGAAAGAACTTTACGAAAAACCTCAACGTGAGCTTCATTATTGTGCTATGGAAATAACCGATCGTTTTCTAAAAAAGAAATATATCATTGACGATATTCACTTTATAGAGTTTCTCATTACAACCCATTCATGGTGGGACACAGTAGATTTTATAGCAAAGCATATCCTTGGTAATTATTTGCTTCAGTATCCAGATCAGATACCTGCAATAATAAAGGAGTATTCAGAATCAAACAACATGTGGTTAAATAGAAGTGCTATCCTGTTTCAGTTAGGATATAAAAATAAGACAGATGCTCATCTTTTGTTTGCATTATGTGATCAGCACAAATCATCAACAGAATTTTTTATAAAAAAAGCTATAGGCTGGGCATTGCGAGAATACTCTAAAGTAGCTCCAGAAGCTGTTGTTTCATACATTTCTACTGCAAAACTACAACCTCTGTCAGAAAAAGAAGGGTTAAAAAGAATACCATGAAATAAGTTTTTGTGGAAATAATATTTTTGAACAAACGTAACTAAGGTCATCTTTCAAACCGCTTTTATTCCTAATTTTTCATTCTAAATCTGTGGGGTTACGTTGAATGTATATTAAAGTTTAATACATTATCAAAAAACTATTTATATATCAAATCCACTGATAATTATGGCAAATACCCTCACTATTTTTATCCCTTTAATCATAATGATAACAATAGTACTTTGATAACTATTCTTGTCTTTAAGAGCCTAAATTAACAATCATAACAACTACTTGATATTAAAATTATAATCTACAAGCCAAACTAACTCATATTATTCATAATCCATCTATTACAAAGCCAAACTACTTGCTATAATTGGAAATACTCTAAAATTGTATAGCACAAAATTGAGCTACAATTCTTTCACTAAAAATTTTCTGTGCTTCTCAATTCTATTGGTATTTTGACTTCTCATTACGAAATCTGATGAATAATATGGCAACCGATATAATTTCAAAAATTACTAAACAAACCAATTGCAAAATGCATTTAATATCTTAAAACAAACCGTTTATACAATCAAACAAACAGTTCACACATCAAAAGACTAACAAACAACAATTTACACATACTTTTAAAAACAACTTAAAAACTCTAAAACTTACAACTAATGAAAGTAACAATCATTAAACCAAAACAAATCATATGGGTTTACTTTATTTTATTTGGTGTTAACCAAATAAAAGGGCAAACCGTAAAAGATCATCATTCTGATCAAACATTTGAATCAAATGAAACAAAAGAAGTCAAACCAGAAAATTACTTTTTGATGGAGCAAAGCTTTGAATTTGAAAGTACAAAAAACCCAAAAACCAATAAAATACCGGAAGGAATCCGTGAAGCTGAAATCCGTTTTTCTAAAACTATTCCCGAAGGAAGCTTCTCTAAAAGTAACATCCAGGCTTCGAAAAATGGAAAATCTTCTAAATATTACTATTGGAAAAACAGAGGACCCTATAACCTCGGTGATGAAACAGTAGTACTAGCTATAGATACCTCTAATGAAAATGTAATATTTGCTGGTGGTAACCATTCGGGTTTATGGCGCTCTAAAAATGGAGGTAAATCATGGAGAAATGTGTTTCCACGAAAAACGTCTCCAAATGTCTCTTCTCTATTGCAAGATCCCAGATCAGGAAAACAACATATCTGGTATATGGGCACAGGGCTTAAATTGAATGGTTCTTCTTTAAATCCAGAAAATGTTGGTTCAGGGCTTTTTAAATCTTACAACGGGGGTAAAAGCTGGTTTCACATATCCTCTACTTTTCTTAACCTCTCATCTAAAACATTAGCTTTTGATGTCATTAACAATATGGTAATCAACCCGATTAACGGAGACCTATACGTTGCAGCCTATGATGGAATTTACAGATCTAAAGATAGTGGTCGTTCCTTTGAACAGGTATTAGAGAGTGGTAACAATTCGTTTACCAGAATAGCAATTACTTCTAAAGGAAAACTATATGTATCTATTGCCAGAGGGGATGTAGCAAAAGGATATTATACCAGTACTAGTGGAGACTCAGAAAGTTGGCAAGATATTACTCCTAAGTTTTTAAAAAACAAAATTATCGGCAGGGCCATTATTGAAATAGATCCATCCAGAGAGAATATTGTCTATTTCTTATCAGGTTCAGAGATTTGGGACAAAGCTTATCTGTTTAAGTTTGATGATAATTCTAGTAAATTTGAAGATGCATGGACTGATCTATCGGATAATGTCCCAAGAGGTAAACTTAGTATTTTACCTCCGGATTCATTTGACTATGGAGTAGCATTTGGGTATTCTTTAACCTTTGAAGTAAGCCCTGATGATCCCAATCTTATTATAATGGGAGGAACCAATTTATATCGCTCCACAACTGGATTTACTACCCCACCAGAAACCTTAGCTCATATTGGCGGGATCAACCCTAAGCAAGGGCTTACTTTATTTGATTCATTTGATTATCCAGATCATGGTAGGTTTCAAGGAGGTTTTGTTTTTTATCCTTCAAATCCAAAAAAGGCATTGTCTGGAACATACAAAGGCATTTCAGTTACTCAGGATATTACATCCAATCTTTCCAAGGACGAACTTGTTGATTGGATATCACTAAACAATGGATATATTACTACAAATATAGCAGATGTAGCTTTTGACCCCAACTCTAAACACGATCATATTCTAGCTAGTTTTCAAGAAAATGGATGTTGGTATACTTCATCTACCCACCCAAAAACCACATGGAAAAACCGATACTATGCTATAGAGCATACCTCGGGAGGCAATATTGCTATAGCAGATCAAGGAAAAACAAAATATGTTTCAAATAGATTAGTAGACGATATATATAGATTGGATTTAGATGAAAACGAACAGGTAATAGCTCGAACAAAAGTTACACCACGTTCCTCCTCTTTTTTTTCCTTTGGAGGGAAATTTATTTTAGATCCACGAAACGATAATGCAATGTATCTTGGTAAATCACAAACATTATACAGAAATAGCAATCTTGATGAAATCCCTAAAAATGGTACAGCAAATACTGATATAAACTGGAATTTTCTAGCAACTATACCACAAAATACAGGAGGAATAGAACACATAAGTGCAATTGGGGTTTCTTATTATCCAATTGCGGATAGATTATATTTTGGAACCACTAAAGGAAGACTCTATAGAATAGACCACGCAAATTTAAACCCAGTAGAGCTAATTGATATATTTTCAGAGAAAGGGTTTCCAGAAGAGGGGTATATAAGCGATATAAACGTAGATCCATCTAATGATAAAAGAGCAATCGTTACTTTTTCCAATTATGGTGTTATTAGTCTATTTCTTACTGAAGATGCGGGAAAAAATTGGGTAAATATTAGTGGCAATTTGGAGGAAAACCCTGACGGATCTGGTAATGGCCCATCTGTGAAGAGCACAGCATTTTTTGGAGGAAGCCAAGGATATTTGGGGTCTTTTCAAAAAATACTTACGGCTACAAGCACCGGATTATATTATACGTATAAGCTAAATGGTGAGGATACTTTTTGGTACAAAGAACCTTTTGGTATTGGTAATATTCAGGTAAACACTGTTAAAACTAGACGTGATGGATTCATAGTAGCGGCAACAAAAGGAAAAGGTGTGTTTTCTGCAAAATTTCCTGTAATCAATAATATTCCAAAACCATTGCTTAGAGTAAATAATGAACAAGATGATATATTGGTTACCAAAAGAACAAAGAAAGAAATAGATATCAAAGATTTCTTCATCCACTCCAAGGGAGATCCCATTACTATAACATCAATAAGCTCAGATCCGGGACTAGTAAAGACTTCTTTAAAAAGTAATTCTTTAGTACTTGATTTTGATCCACAGAAAAAAGGTAAAGTAAACATTACTCTTTTTGCTACTGCGGGGAAAGAAAAAGTATCCCAAAGATTTGAAATAGAATTAGAAGATCCATTTCTTTTGTACCGAAACAATGAAGATTTTGAAGTTTTTTATAACTTTTTCCCTTCTACCAAATATATTGGTTCTGATGTCCTGATTGAAGGTGCAAATGACTTTGTCATTCCTCAAGAAGAATCCTGGAGCATTAATGAAGTAAAAGCAAGAGGGCATGTAAGTAAGAAGTCGGTCATAGAAGTAACTAAGGCAACAGCGATTATTTATAAAAATGATAATGGAAAACCAGGCGAAGAAATTTATAATAGTGGTGAAATTTTGGTCACTCCAATTATAACACCTGTAACTGGATTTTATAGTGATTACAATTTTGTAGATATACCAATAGAGTTTCCTGAAAGAGTTAATTTAGAAAGTGGCATATATTGGTTGTCTATATATGCGATAACAGATGCAGCACCCAATGATAGTAATCAATGGTTTTGGATAGGATCCAGAAATATTATCGGGGAAGAAAGTTATTATAGAAATGAAGATGGTTTTTTTAAATTTGAAGCTCCAGATTGGACCAAAGGCTCTGTAGCATTTGCCCCTATTACATCTTCTAAGTACGATGGTGTCTTTAGAATTTTAGGAGAGGTTATGGATCAAAAACAAAACTCTAAATCCAATATCTTCGAAAAAAGTATCATTGTATCCCCCAACCCATCAAATGATAGTTTTATGTTTAGTTTTAAAAAAGGTACCACAAGCAATAATCAAAAAATTACTATTAAAATTTACGATATCACAGGTAAAGAGTTATTTTCAAAACCTTTAATTACAAAGAATCCTAAAATCACCTGGGATGCTTCCAAAATGTCTTCCGGATTGTATGTGGCAAAGATTTCGAGTCAAAAGCATTCGTATACACTTAAAATTTTTAAGAAATAATTTAAAAAATTTTGCGGCAATAAGAGGGAAGTGACTTAATTTTTATAATGTCACTTCCCTCTTTATTTAATTTCCAAAAAAACAAAGCACACTTATATTCATATGATCATAACAATAAAATCAAACAATTTTAAAATTTAATTCAAAAGCAAATAAACTATAAGGATAAGTCTATTAGGAATTCAACTGAAAATAATTTTTAATATTCCAAAGTAAGCTTCTAGATTACAATACTCAAAAAAGTCAGTTCAACTACCTGTTTTAAGTTTTCTATAAAACTACTTTTCAAAATAGAGCTTCATTAATATTAATCAAATAATATGATTTTAGAATAAAAATTTCGCATATAATCACATTCTTTTTCTACTATATTTTCTTCATAAGATAAAACAATAATTACGGCTTTTCTTTAATTTGATTCATCAATCTAGCGAAAAATCGTTGCAATTTCTTATACAAAATTCTCATCCAAAAATCATATACCTTATAATCTATTACGTCTTTTTGAGAAATTTAACAAAACAATTAGATAATATTATATTATCTAATATATGATTTATTTATCTTAGATATAGCTAATTTTTTACACAAATCATAAAGTAATCAATTGTTTTATTTTTATTCATATATAATTAATAACAAGTATTGTCTTCTTTGAAATCTACAAATTTTACAATTGATAACTTCTTTAATTTTCAATATTCTATAAAACCTTTTAATATGAAACTAAACTCAACATTCTTAGAAAAAATAACTTTAAACTTTCTTAAAACCACTTGTACCTTGGTTGCCGCCTTGTGCTTTGTTACATCGATGTATTCTGGCAATTTAACCACTGCATCAAACCTTAACAACCAAAATTTGGATACAGAGGCCCCAACAACTCCTACTGGTTTATCATATAATTATGATGCCGATAGCAATACATCATGGATTTCTTGGAATGCTTCTACTGATAATGTAGGGGTTTTAGTGTATGAAGTATTGGAAAACGGCAATCACTTTTATACTCTAGATCGAACAAAACTAGGTTTTGGAGGAAAGCCTAAAACAACTTCTACCTTTACCGTTTCAGCAATTGATGCAGCTGGCAACAAGTCTGCATTAAGTGTACCGATTGTAGTATCAGCAGATGAAGACCCTAATCCTTGTAATAGTGTTGAAGCATGGAGATCAGGAGTATCATATCAAACCGGGGATAGAATAACCTACAGAGGTCATCTATATGAATTACAAGCTTCTGGATGGGTATTTATCTCTTCTTGTCAGGGTTCTAGATCTACAAATAACAGTAGTAATATCACTAAGCTGGATACTGAAGCTCCAACAACTCCTACTGGTTTATCCTGGGAGTATGATGCAGATCGTAATGCTACATTTATTTCCTGGAATGCTTCTACAGATAATGTAGGAGTATCCTATTATCAAGTTTTTGAAGATGGCAATCACTTCTATTTCATAGATCGAACCAAATTAGGGTTCGGAGGAAAACCTAAGAGAACCGCTACTTTTACTATTTTAGCAGTTGATGCAGCTGGTAACAAGTCTGCATTAAGTGCACCACTTGTAGTATCAGCAGATATAGATCCTAATCCTTGTAATGGTATCGAAGCATGGAGATCAGGAGTATCATATCAAACTGGGGATAGAGTAACCTATAGTAGTAATCTATATGAATTACAAGCTTCTGGATGGGTATATATCTCTTCTTGTCAAGGTTCTGGATCTGCAAATAACAGTAGTAATACCACTATGCTAGATATAGAAGCTCCAACAACTCCTACTGGTTTATCATATACCTATGATGCAAATAATAATACATCATGGATTTCCTGGAATGCTTCTATAGATAATGTAGGAGTTTTAGTGTATGAAGTATTGGAAAATGGCAATCACTTTTATACTCTAGATCGAACAAAACTAGGTTTTGGAGGAAAACCTAAGAGAACTTCTACCTTTACCGTTCGAGCAGTTGATGCAGCTGGTAACAAGTCTGCATTAAGTGAACCGCTTGTAGTATCAGCAGATGAAGATCCCAATCCTTGTAATGGAGTTGAACCATGGAGATTTGGGGCTTCTTATCAAATAGGAGACAGGGTAACCTATAGAGGTAATTTATATGAACTTCAAACTTCAAGATGGGCATTTATCTCTTCATGTTCAGGCTCTAAATCATTAGCTAACGATAGCAAAATGGTTGACAATACTTTTGTTGCTTATCCTAATCCTGTGAGCAACAGGTTAAAAATTAATACTAACCCTTTTATTAGCCCATCAACATACTCAATCATTGATATGCAAGGAAGATTAATCTCTACCAAAGATTACTCCTCTTCTATTGATGTAGAAAATTTACCAAAAGGAGCTTATATAATTACTCTTATCGGAAAAGACAATAGCAAAATAGGAGAATCCCTTTTTGTAAAAGAATAATAATTTCAGGACGAGACAATACTTCCAAAAAAGGCTACTGTATAAATCAGTAGCCTTTTTACATTTTCACTTTGCAAAAAGTTGATCAATATTTTTAAATGCTTTAAACTCTAGCGCATTATTTTCTGGATCGTAAAAAAACATAGTAGCCTGCTCTCCTACTTCACCTTTAAACCTAATATAAGGTTGTATAACAAACTTGATATTTTTTTCTTGTAATGTATTTGATAGTGTGATCCAATCATTCCAATCCAACACCACTCCAAAATGAGGCACAGGTACCTGATGCCCATCTACCGCATTAGAAACAGGGTTTTTATTGATCACCATTCCTGCTTTTTGATGAATTACTAATTGATGCCCAAAGAAATTAAGGTCTACCCAATTTGCATCGCTTCGGCCTTCTTGACAGCCTAATACTTCTTTATAAAATTGTCTACATACTTCTAGATTGGCAACAGGAATTGCTAGATGAAAAGGAGTCATAATCGTTTTTTTTATGTAGTCTTAAAAAATGATGGTTACTTTCAGTACGACCATTTTTTTTAACTACGAGAAATACTAATATAAAAAAATGCGCAACGTATAGCTGCGCATTTATATACTATCCAGAAGTTTTATTACTTCACTTCTTCGAAATCTACATCTTCTACATCATTTCCTGAAGCATCTCCTCCTGTTGGCTGTCCTGCATCAGCATCGGGCCCTGGCTGTTGTGCATTTTGCTGAGCCTCGGCTTGTGCTTTGTACATTTCTTCACTAGCAACTTTCCATGCTTCATTGATTTTATCAAGGGCAGGAGTAATCACAGCAAGATCTTTAGTTTCATAAGCTTTCTTAAGCTCTTCTAAAGCCTCTTCGATTGGTTTTTTCTTATCATCAGATAGTTTATCTCCAAATTCTTTAAGTTGCTTTTCAGTTTGGAAAATCATTCCATCTGCTTCATTTAGCTTATCTGCAGTTTCTTTTGCTGCTTTATCAGCTTCAGCATTTGCTTCGGCCTCTTTCTTCATTTTTTCGATTTCTTCTTCTGTTAATCCTGAAGAAGCTTCGATACGAATATCCTGAGACTTATTTGTTGCTTTATCTGTAGCAGATACTTTAATGATACCATTTGCATCAATATCAAAAGTCACTTCGATTTGTGGCACTCCTCTTTGAGCTGGTGGAATACCATCTAAGTGAAAACGACCAATCGTCTTATTATCTGCAGCCATAGGACGCTCACCTTGTAAAACGTGAATTTCTACAGATGGTTGATTATCTGCTGCCGTAGAGAATACTTGTGATTTTTTGGTAGGGATAGTAGTGTTAGCTTCGATAAGCTTGGTCATTACGTTACCCATAGTTTCTATACCAAGAGAAAGTGGAGTTACATCTAATAATAATACATCCTTTACATCTCCTGTTAATACTCCTCCCTGGATTGCTGCTCCTACTGCAACAACCTCATCTGGATTTACTCCTTTACTCGGTGCTTTTCCAAAAAAGCTTTCTACCGCTTCTTGCACTGCAGGAATACGAGTTGACCCTCCTACTAATATAATTTCGTCGATATCACTAGTAGATAATCCAGCAGATTTAAGTGCTGTACGACAAGGCTCTATAGTACGTTTTACTAAGTCATCTATTAATTGATCAAATTTTGATCTTGTTAACGATCTAACCAAGTGCTTTGGTCCGCTTGCAGTAGCAGTAACATATGGTAAATTAATCTCTGTCTGCGCAGAAGATGACAATTCGATTTTAGCTTTCTCTGCAGCTTCTTTAAGACGTTGTAAAGCCATTGGATCTTTTCTAAGGTCCATATTTTCATCTGCTTTAAACTCTTCTGCCAACCAATCGATTATTTTTTGATCTACATCATCCCCTCCTAGGTGAGTATCTCCATCGGTTGATAACACTTCAAATACACCATCTCCTAATTCTAGAATCGATACATCATGTGTTCCTCCTCCAAAGTCAAATACAACGATCTTTTGATCTGTACCTTTTTTATCTAATCCATATGCCAAAGCTGCTGCTGTTGGCTCATTGATAATTCTTTCTACTTTAAGACCTGCAATCTCTCCTGCTTCTTTGGTAGCTTGACGCTGTGCATCATTAAAATATGCCGGTACTGTGATCACTGCACTAGAAACGTCTTGCCCTAGGTAATCTTCTGCTGTTTTCTTCATTTTCTGAAGTGTCATTGCAGATAATTCCTGAGGAGTATATAAACGACCATCGATATCTACTCGTGGTGTATCATTGTCACCTTTTACTACTTTATAAGCAGCTCTTTCTGCTTCTTTTGAAGATTCAGAGAATTTATTTCCCATAAATCTTTTTATAGAAGAAATTGTCTTGGTTGGGTTGGTTACTGCCTGACGTTTTGCAGGATCCCCTACCTTTATTTCCCCACCTTCAACAAAAGCAATTACAGAAGGAGTTGTTCTTTTACCTTCTGCATTAGGGATTACTACAGGCTCATTACCTTCCATTACAGAAACACAAGAGTTGGTTGTTCCTAAGTCTATTCCTATTATTTTACTCATTTTATAATAATTGTTAAACTATTTCTATTTTGTTCGTTATAATTTATTGCAGTAAGGACAATGATTATGCCATTACAATCTATATGACAGGATGTCACAATTACCGCTCGTCCTTCTGCTTTTCACCATACATAACCTTTTTAAAATAAGCAGCCTTATTGACACTATACCTTTATAATATATTCTTTAACTTAAAAATCTAAGTAAGAAGTTAGCGTAAGTAACCAAGTACGTCTTTTGTATAATTTGACAAACTTATATCACAACATCTAAAGAAAGAAATGTTTCTTAAAAGAAAGCCTAACTATGTGTCACTTAAGGTTTAAAAATGAACATTTGACAATTAAACTTAATATAATTAACTATTCATAAAAAAATAAACTTATTTGCTATCAAAAAACTATATTTACCGCAAAATTTTATCAATAATTAGTATATGGAATGTATCAGTATCTTTGATATGTTAAAAATTGGCGTAGGCCCCTCTAGTTCTCATACATTAGGGCCTTGGCAGGCAGGAAGAAGATGGATTTGTGAGCTTAAAGATGAGAATGTTTTTGAAGATGTAACAGCTATTACAATAGACCTTTATGGGTCTTTATCTCTAACGGGAAAAGGGCATGCAACCGATATTGCAGTCATCTTAGGACTGTGTGGACATGATCCAATAACCATTGATGTAAGTGCCATTGATTCTTATATAGATAACATAAATACAAATAAAACACTTCCTTTTAATAGTGAGTTACAAATATCTTTTGATCCTGCAACTCATATTATTTTTAATAAAAATTTCAAAGAGTTTCATCCCAACGGCATGACATTTCATGCCACTTTAAAAAATGGAAAAAAAATCTCGTCTTCTTTTTATTCTATCGGAGGTGGTTTTGTGGTTAAAGAAGAACGTAAACGAAAAGAGAAAAAGCTTACAGAGTTTAAAGAGTTTCCTATGCCTATAGAAAAAGGTACTGATCTATTGGCTTATTGTACTTCTAAAAATAAAAAAATATCTGAAGTTGTTCTTGACAACGAGCGTTCTTTACGTACTGACGAAGAGATTGACAAAAGAATCTTACAGGTTTGGAATGTCATGCTGGAATCTATGTATACAGGCTGTCATACTGAAGGAATATTACCTGGAGGGTTAAATGTAAAAAGGAGAGCGTATGATACTCATAAAAGACTAATAGGCTCTACTCCTTATACTACTCCACAAGAATGGATAGAAGCAATTCGTGATACCAAGGTAGAATTTAGACAAATTTTAAAATGGGTCTCTTGTTTTGCTTTGGCTGTTAACGAGGTAAATGCGTCGTTGGGTCGTGTAGTTACTGCTCCTACAAACGGAAGCGCAGGTGTAATCCCTTCTGTAATGATGTATTATATGGTTATAGAAAATCATGATGCTAATTTTGACGATATTAAACAATTTATGCTCGTAGCAGGAGAAATTGGTAGTATATTTAAGAAAGGAGCCACGATCTCTGCTGCTATGGGAGGTTGCCAGGCAGAAATAGGAGTATCCTCTGCTATGGCAGCTGGAGCGTTGACAGAACTTATGGGAGGTTCACCAGAACAGGTCTTAATGGCTAGTGAAATTGCTATGGAGCATCACCTGGGGTTAACATGTGATCCTATTGCCGGATTGGTACAAATACCATGTATCGAGCGAAACGCAATGGGAGCTATAAAAGCTATTAATGCCTGCGAAATGGCACTCGAAGCAGATGCTGCACATGCAAAAGTACCGTTGGACAAAGTGATTGAAACCATGTGGGAAACTGCGCAGGATATGAATACAAAATACAAAGAAACAAGCGAAGGTGGCTTAGCAATAAAAGTAAATTTAAGTGATTGCTAGTCGAACAATGTATGTATTTACAAATAATTGAATGAATATTCATTTCGTAACAGTTCCTTAATTTACAAAAAATCAAGGCGTTATATTTCAACTTAAAAAATAGTTACAAATAAAAGTAAAATACATAAAGATTTGTCTTGTTTTATAAGGTATAGCTTCATATATTTGCACCGCTTTTGAAATAAAGCAATTCATAAAAATAATGGTCGCGTAGCTCAGCTGGATAGAGCATCTGCCTTCTAAGGAGATTTTAAGATAGATTAGTGACCTGAATGTAAGTTCTTTAAAATATTAAAACAAAAAATTGCCCGAAAATTGCCCGATTTATTTATCGGTTTATTACATTTGGCAATTCAAAAAATAATGGTCGCGTAGCTCAGCTGGATAGAGCATCTGCCTTTAATGCTAGAGATTTTTAATCTCTAAAAACAGGAGTGCCCAAAGGGAAATCTTTGGAGTAGAACTACTCAAATTCGGGGAAGCCTTATCAATAGATTGGTAATCCCGAGCCAAGCCTTAAAGAAATTTAAGGAAGGTGTAGAGACTAGACGGGTAGCATCTAAGTTTACTAATTTAGTAAATATGATGAAGGGATAGTCCAGACTACAAATTCTAATCATGTTAGAAGCAACGAAAGTTGTAGCTAGTACGCTAAGCAGACGGTCACAGGTTCGAATCCTGTCGCGATCACAAAAAGCCAGACATTACGTCTGGCTTTTTTGTTTTTATACACTTCCGATTTTTCAAACAAGCAAAATAATATTGATTTATATCTCTATTCCAAACATAAGAGATAGAATATCACGACTAGCAATTATAAAAGAAATTATCAAATAAAGTATTGGGAGAATATTAATCAATATCCCTAAAAATATTTTAATAGTTTTTTTTCTGCCAAACTCAATTATCCCATAGATAAGCCCTGCAACACTTAATAAAGCAAGTAAGACGGGTAAAAACTGACATATATATTTAAGTATTATAATGTCAAGTTTTTGATGAACTAATACGCCTAATATAAATACAATGATTATCATTAAATTGATCATTGCTATTATGAACGAATACTCTGAATTATTTTTCATGGAAATACATATAAAACTTAAACCCCATCAAAATTGATGGGGTTGATACATTTAATTATTTATTTACCTCTCTACTAAAGCGTGCTATCCAACCATTTTCAATGACTGGTTCTGCTTTTAGCATTTCACTAATTTCTACTAAATTAATTTTTTGGCTATTTTCCTCAAAATAGATTTTGAATTGATCATACTCTTCAAAAACTTTTAAAAACTCAAAAAGCATATTTTCAAGTAAAGCATAAACTAAACCTTCAATTTCTTTTTTCTGAATTGAGTTCATTCCTTTAAATAAATTCTTATACCCATCAGTATTTTCAAAAGTTTCAACACTATTATTAATCATTCTATAATTTTGGTCAAAAACATTATTTACTAATAGTTTTCCAAATTCATCTAAAATCTCTTGATTACTTTTCATTTTACTATTTTTTTGATAATGAATTAATCTTTTCCCAAAGGTCGTATGACTCAAAAAATTCATCATGTAAAAAGTCATAACTCTCATCAAAATCATCTGGCATATCAACCAATATAAAATCTGATTTTTTACCAAACTCTTCTTTAGGTTCAGAGGTGCCATCAATTATGCTCAAAAATCTTAAAAATGAATCATCAAGGTTTCTTGTCAATACTTTTTTAATAATATTTTGTAAAAGCTTAGAGTTTTTTAAAGAGCTTATGTATTGCTCTTCTTCATCCGTTAAAACAAAATAATCCAGTGAGTTCTTTTCTTTATTATCAAATTTTTGGATAGTAAATACAATAGAATCATTTATTATTTGATGTATTTCTAATAAAATTGCATGCTTATTTTCTTCTGATAATTTCATTAGATTTTTATATTTTAAAGTTCTTCATTTACATTTCAAAACTCACTTAAATGTATTTTATATACAAATATTCAAACCCTTTTAAGCCAATTTCTATAGATACTGTTTAGGATTTTTTTCCCATTCTCTAATTACTATTTTAGCTTTCCAAGATCTTTTAGGGTCATTCATACTAACTATATCTTTCAAAACATTTATACATATATCACTATAATGTGGTAATAAAGCTACTGCTATTTTTTGTCTTATTCCAATATCATCGTCTTTCAAAAGTGGAATTAAAGAATCCAAAGCACCTTTCTCTTTCAAATATTCATAGGCAGGAGTTATTTTGTTTTTAACAATTTG
This sequence comes from Aquimarina discodermiae, assembly GCF_040786235.1. Lineage (NCBI taxonomy): Bacteria > Pseudomonadati > Bacteroidota > Flavobacteriia > Flavobacteriales > Flavobacteriaceae > Aquimarina > Aquimarina discodermiae. The sequence goes on along the minus strand of NZ_JBFMKP010000020.1, from coordinate 77,272 downwards.
ATTATTTGTTTTAACATCTCCTACTTTCATTGCTTTTTCACACATTTTATAACCTTCTAATATAACCGATTTAGCATCGTTGACATTTTTAAAATTCATAAAACGAAACTATTTAATCAAACTTTAATGGTTCACCTGTCCACTCACTTATAATAACACGAGCATTAAATGAACAATGAGGGATATTTTTGTTTTCTATTTCCCGAAGTACTTTTATTGCTATTTCTTCATAAACGGGTAATAAAAATTGGGCAATCCAAACTAAAACTTCATCATTATCATGATTTAATAAGGCTTTCAATTCTTCTAACCCATAATTTTTTTCGATATAGTTTTTAATCTTCCAAATCTTGTCGGAGTTTTTATTAACTGTTTTTACATCTCCTTGTTTATTTGCTCTAATATGCATTAAAATACAATTTATCAGCATGAGTTTTGCTTCTCTTATATCCTTAAATTTCATACTTTTTAAGTTTAAATATCAACCCTCCTAGTTAGAGGGTTGATATTTCAAATTGTTTTCGTAAATCTAATCAATTATCCCTGTAACTCCATCCCAACCATTTTCTTTTAATATTTTAATCCCATAATCGTATTGAAACTGGAAACTTTTATCAGCCAACCATTCTCTAACGGTTTTACCTTGCGTAAAGTTAGGTTTTGAGTTATAATGCCCAGTCACTCTTTTATGTAAACTTCCTGCTTCTACACCCGGAATATCAATTATATTTTTAGTGTTATGAATATTTGTTTTTCCAAATTTTATCTCATTTTTGCTTTGAAAACCACCTCTTTCAACAATATGATGTAACTCATTGCCTGGAGAAGCATTTCCTTCTGCTTTTTGAAAAGCTCTATAAGATTTATGTCCTCGTCCACCAGCTAATGTTGTCTCAGCTATTTGTTTTAATTTATTTAGATGTGCTTTCAATGCTGCTTTTGTTATCTTTCCACCGCCATTGATTGCTAAGTAAGCACCACCACCCTTTGAAGGTGAAATAATTGTAACAACATCTAATAAATTAAACCCTAAATCAATAAAGTTTTGCCCTAATCCTATTTCATGTAAAATAGCAAATTCTGAGTTATCATATCTAATAGAGTATAAATCCCCTAGTACTTCGTCTGTTATATCTGAAGGCACATCAATTCCTTTCATTTTAAATACTTTTCTAACAAACCTACCTTCAAACTTATCCGTAACCCAAAACTCATAAGAAGCTAAGAGCATACTTTTTAATGCATCACTTCCAGCATGAAAAAGATCAGCACCAAAAGCTAAAATTAATTCTGGATCAGGAGAGGGGTTCCAAGGTTCTTCACAACAAGTAACAATTGATCCTTCAATATTGGGGATAGCATTTGGATTTAAATAAGAGCCTACGTCAAAAACAGTATTAGTATTTAACGAAGTAAGTAAATCATTTATCATTTGTACGGATATTGAACTTGAATTATTTTCTATCCCAAATTGAGTGATGGCGTTTATCAAAGGTTTTACTTTGCTATTCTCTTTATCTTCTATAAATTTTGTAAGGTTAGAAGTAATACTGCTATTATCTTTGAATAGATCAACCTGCCCTTGTGTTAAATTGAATTCATCTCTCAAATCCCGAACTCTCACCAGATGCCAGTACTTTTCGTAATCAAAACTAAAAAAGCTTTTAACTGCTTCTTTGGTTAACTCATCCCCTTGTAAAAACTGCGGAAAAAAGATTCTATCTCTTGATACCATAAAGCCTGTATCCCCAGTATAGAGAATTTCTATATCATACCGACCTAAATTATTAATATCAAAAACTCTAAATTTAAATTGAGAAAAAGCATTTTCTGCGGTAATATAGCTTGAAAGATCATACCCATTATCTTTTACCATATCCAGATAGAAACCTCCTATAAAAGCTCTTTGCTGTTTAGTAGTCGTTTCGAACCGTAGTTGCCTTAAAATATTAGGTAATCCATGGTATTTCCTTGTTCTTCCGCCGTTATGATGATGAAAATTTACTAAACGTGTTTGGTAATTCTCATTATGAAAATCCATAGTAAACAAAGAACCATTATCTAGGCTAAAGTCATATTTATTGAATGGAAAGTTCTTTGCTTTATCTGCAAAACTTTCTATAACATCCTTATACAAGTCCATTGATTCTTGCGAGAAAGTATGGTATTTTATATAATTATTAGATTCAAGCTTGATTTCAGCATTATCTGGTTTATTAATGAAATCATATACATTATCCCCCATTTGTGCATAAGCATAGTTTAAAACAGCAGTATCACCAGACACATTGGGAATAGTAGGGATTGCACCTGCTACACCTATATTCTCTGCTATATTTAATGTAGCAGATTGATATCTTGGAAGTTGGTAATCCAGTACCGCAGGGGGAAAATGATCTTGCCTAAAAGGGAAGGTGTTTACAATGTTTCCTTTAGACCAATTATCCCATATCATGTACTTGATCATTAACTTTACCTTGTCTAAATGACCATTATCGTTATAATGATTCATATACTCATTTACAACATGATCTTCTAATACTGTAGGATTGTTTTTTAGTTTATCAAGCCCATCTTTGATCTTTGAGCGTAAACTAGCTAAATTCGAGTTACCTGTTTCAAAACTATTGGTTTGTTTTAATCTATCATTCACCGTCCATGCATTCATATCTTTGATGAACATTGGTTTTGACGTATAGGGATTTGTAGCTGTTAGATCACCAAAGTCATATGTTGTACCAGAAGTTATTGCATCCAGAGCAACCCGTAGTGTTGCTTTTTCGTATGAATTTTTGGTTCTTGATTTTGTTGTTTTATTAATCAAAGAATTGTTATGTTTTTGGGCTTCTTCTATTACATGCCTAGTGTTTTCACCTCCCATAAAACTTCTAAAAAATGCTCTTTGAGTGCCTTCATAAGAACCGTAGTGACCTGCTGAAACATTCAAACGGTTTTCCATTTCTTTCTGGATAGCCACTTCTTGTTCTCTTAACCACTTTTCTCTCCTTTCATGTTCTAAGCGTCCAAGTATCAAGTTGGCTCTATCCATATCACTCTGAGTAAAACAAACACAAATGTTACCATCTAAAAGGCTATTCTTAGATTCACAATCAATGCATGCTTCTTTACCATCTTTTGAGTATTGATAGATTTGTGAGTATGTACTATTTGATAATAGGCACAGTAGTACCATTATCAGTATTTTATTTACTGTATTCATGTTATTTTTATTTATGTGTAAAGAGTTGGTTTAAAGTTTGATTACGGTTTTGCTATATGGCGATTCGTTGATAGTCATTTGTATGACATAAGTACCACTGGGTAGTGAAGAACTATCTACATGTAGTATTTGTTCTCCTTTAGTCAACCTTTTTTGAACTGGTAAGCTTAGTTTTTGTTTCCCATAAAAATCATAAATAGCTACTTGGACATCAGCAGTTTCATTTAGACTGTAAGCAATGCTAAAATTATCACCAATTGGGTTGGGGGATATTACTGCAAAATCCTTGTCAAGCTTTTGATCAGAAAAAGATGTACTCACTATCGAATTACCAAACTCTAATGATTTATTTAAAGATGTATTAGGTCGTAAAATCATTCTTAGATACTGAATAGGTTCGCCCCATTCTACAATAGAAGCCTTCCATTCCTTAGCTATATAAACTAACTTTTGGTTTATTTCAAATTCTTTTAATTGAATATGATCAATTTTATAAGTGATACGATCTTTATCTGGATGATCTTTATATAATCGTTTTAAAGGAAATGTTAAATTATCAAAGTAAATTTGATGGTTTTTTAATTCTCCAACTCCATTAAATATATTTCCATCAATAGTCAATTGATATTGTACATTTTTAGCATAGTTGGTAGTCTCTTCAATATCTAATTTTAAGGTAAAAGGCACATTACGTCTTACAAAACTACCTGACCAATCAAACTCTATAAAATTACCTTGATGTGTCGTATTTAATTTATTAAAATCAGAAATATTATTAACTGGATGTTGATTGATACCATAGCGTACAGCAGCATATTCTTCTGCCGGTAGTGTTATCCAATCATTATTTTGACTTTGTAAATGTTCTGACAAAATTTGACTGTTTAAAATGTCATTTTCTGTTAACATTTTAAGTCCTTTTTCTTTATCTTGAGGAAAACGAGGTGCTAATCCGAAATAATGAATTACAGCTAACCAATGTTTTGCCATTGGATGATTACTGTGTTCAAAAGCAGATTTGGCACTTAGATAATTTCGTCGATTAAGCGTACTTGTACTAAATCCTTTCATTCTAAAATATCCTTCAACATAATTCACCACATCTTTATTAAAACCTTGTCTTCCGGCTTTAGAGATATAATTTATTGCATTTTTATAATCAGAATTCCTCTGACCAAATCTAAATGCATGTTCGTAATATAACATACCTATTTTAAAAGAAGCACGACCAGAACCACTTGCAGAAGCCGAGTTCATTAAATTATAACCTTCATATTCAGTTTCACTTGATAAATTAAACTTTAACCATCCCAGAGCGTATAATGCATCTAGGTTATCCTTGGTTGCACAAGGTTCTATATAAGTGATCATTTGATCAATATGCTCTGGAGAAAAGTTTTCTATATCCGATTCAAAATCTAATATGACCTTGGCTTTTTCTTCGCAAGTCATTTCGATAAGGTCTTGTGACCAACTAAAGTGTGTTAAAAATAGGGCAATACTGATCACCCCCAAGAAATTTGGTGTTTTCATTTTTTGTGTTTTAAGAATTAATATTTATTCGTTAGCTAACTGATTACAATAGTAGAGAATGGTAGTTTCATTTTTTAAAACTCGCGTTAACATTTCTTCTGTATTTTGTTAATCTTTGACTAAAAAATCTTAAAAAAAATAGCCATCGCTCTAAAATTGTAGCTCTATATGTATTAGTGTTATACAAATTCGAATTGTACTTGTTTACATAGTTTTATTTTAATGACGAAAACCCTAATTCTTTACTTTTAAGATATAGTGCAAGTATTTTACCATAGAGTACTATGGCACTGGGATCGTCATAACTAAGTTTTAGCATAAAATCGTTGGCATCGATGTCTAACTCGTGCAAAATATTGTGAAGTATATGCAGAGGAACAGCATTACTATAATCTATGGGCATTTTATATACTGGTTTTAAAAAATTAAAAGAATACAGGAGCAATCGAACTAGTTGGGGTAATTTAACACAAACTCAATTTTTACTTTGACAAATGATTACTCCCATATTCTTAATGACTATGTTGTACTACGAAATAGGTGTATTAGTAAGAGTATGGGGCGAAATGAAGTAGTTAAGATGCCCTATTTATCTCTAGATATTCAAGTAGTATACGATCAATAAAATCATTGTTTTTTTTTGGAATTGTAATAATATCCTTTCCTTTAAAATAAAGTATATGACGTGCAGTATAAATACGATCAATACTATCTTGTACAGATTTGCCTTCATGGTATAATTGATGAATCCAAGAGTACATTTTTGTATCATAGGGTACATTGTTCGCTACTCTCGTAAAAAAAAGTATGGGGTCTAAATGAAATGCTTTTAATATTTGAATATAAAAGTCATAATACTGTTGGTCTTTTTTAATATTCATGGTTTTAAGGTTTTAGTAATTACTTTATAGAGATATTCAAAGTCTCATCTTTTTTAAATATGTATATAATTGTAAGATTCTTTCATCATCGATTTTTCTTCCTTTTTTAGTAAACTTCTGAATTGTTCCTATTGGAAAAGAAAGTTCTTTTTCAATGCTTCTAATCCTTAATCGATGTTTAAATTTTTTCAAATATCTTTCTACTTTCCCTCTTTTATAATCTATTCGTTGGTTGTTGTTTTCCATGATTATTAATGGATAAAAAAGAATAAAATAAGCGAAGCTCGAACATTTGCCGAGTGGGGAATCTTCAGTATTCTTTATTGGTTAGCTATTATGTTTATTAAAAAATTAAATAATCTCGTTCTCAATTTATAATAGGGTTTTACATTTTCTACTTTCTAAAAAAAATCTCAAACTTTAATTCGTTGTCTTCTCTAAAAACATTTTAATATATATTTGTTTAGTAAGGGAACGACAAAGGAACAAATTTACCCAAATATAATACATTTGTTCCTTTTTAGGAAATTTTTTTCCTTTTATTTAAAAAAATAATTTTACATGGATTTTTACTTTAGACTTGGTAAGCTTAAAAAAGAGAAAAACTACACCTATGAAATTCTTGGAAAGAATATTGGTATGTCTAAAGATGCATTCAAGCAGGCTTTCTATAGAAAAAGTTTGAGTGATTTAGAAAAAAGAGAGCTGAATAAAGTCTATGATTTAAAATGCCCCGAGTATGTTATCCAGTATGATGATGAAATTCTACATAATAAAATAAAGGAATTTTCATCTTTTTTTGTTCAATATGAAGGGGAATGTTTACAAGACCCAACAATCAATAATATTATTGAAAAACGTGTTGCAAAAAGACTTGTGGAAATAACAAGAAATGAGGAAGAGATTAAAAAGTTTTTGAATAGTTAGATTTCTATTTTAATGAGATTATTATAGTAACTGGTTGCAATCGAATAATCATCATCAAAGATATTAGCAATTAATTCTTTAATTTTTAACTTCTCTGTTTTTATTTCTTCTTCCAATAAAATATTAATCTCATTTTCTAAGTGTTCGAACATTTTGGGGCTTAAAAATTCTTTTTCTTTAGATTCTCTAATTATATCTTTTCCGTCAGTCCTATTCATTATTATTTTTTTACAGATTCTCTATTTACCTCCTTTAATTCCTTTAGTGCGTCAATCAAGTATTCTTTTTTGTCGTCTTTTTTTACATACTTATAATAAACATCATAGGATAAATACTTAGTTAAACGTCTTATCTTTTCCTTAAGTTCATCAAGTGTATAAACTTCTCTTCTAACCCATTTTATATAGCAGTAGATACCAACATTTATAACGATTGAACCAACTATTAAAAGAATATAGTATTTTCTATAAGAAAAATCATTTCTGGGGTACAAAGCATAGATGCAAAACCAAACCGAAACAAAAGCAAAAAAAGATAGTACAATACGTACAGTTCTTCTGTAGTATTTACTATCTTTTTCTTTGTTTTTATAAACCCAAAAGCAGAAAAGTGTTAAGGCTGCTAAACAAAAATAGGGGGAACCTCCATATATAAATCGTTGCCAATTACTCCACCCAAATACTTTATTTATTACCTCGCTTTCTACTTTTTGAATATTGGAAATTTTACCGTTCTTGACATTAATCTCTATGCCATCAAAACTATTTATTCCTTCTCTTAATGTAACATCACTATAAGAATATTTATAATCAATCTTACTTGAAAGAAATGTATGTGTTAATGGTGTGAAAGAAATGGCACAAAATACAAACGCTATTAAATAATAATTAACGTAGTTCGATTTCTCCTTTACCCGTTGAAAAAGTCTCTTCATCATTTAATCCTTGTTCTTCCTCTACAGAAGGGGCTGTACAGGAGGTTACAGTTGTAAGTGATAAAAATATGAAAGAAATTAAGAATAATGTTTTTAAATAATTCATCTGTAAAAAAAATTAGTTTTGTTAAATTAATAATGCTATATAATCAATTGATTTACAGATAAAAGTAAAATGATATTTTCAAATAAACATTACTGTTTTTTTTCTTTTTTTAGGCTACTTTTGCAGCATTTTAGGTGAGTTTTTACATGTTTGTACAAGTATTTTTATCCTGTTTTTTTGTGAAAATTCTTATTTGAGAACTTTATCTTATAAAAACAAAAGAAAAACAGCTCTATTTAACTGTTAATCAATATGTTAAAACAACATTTGACGTGTGGTTTTTCCGTAAAAAACTTTATGGAAATCCGTAAATAAAATTTAACTTCTAGATTAAGATATATTTTCCCTCCCTCTCACCAGATCGATACAATTTTGCCAGTTCTGTATGGTGTTTTCCAAATCGCATTTGAAAGTGTGGTTTATCTATAAATTTCCAATCTCCGCCCCATTCAAAACCCAATGATTTACCAATGTCAGCAATTCGTTTCCAGTTGGGGTTGTTCCAGATCGCCTTACCGTTCTTTATTTCGACAACATCTAATGCCAAACCGTAGTTATGGTAACTTTGCCCTGCTTTGGCATTCGTTACTCGTTTACCTGGAGAGATCCTTCCTTTGTTATACAGCTCTGTCTGTTCTTCCCATGTTCTAAAACCAGAAGTAACGCGTAGTTTGATTCCTAGCTCTTTTTCTGCTCGTATAATAAATTCCTTTGCTTTGGCTCTTATTTTGGGATGTAGGGTGTTTATTCGTCTATCGGTATAGATATCCCATGTTTTCATTTTAAGGTAATTTATGGCATCTGTAGTAATTGCTTTTATCGCTTTTCGTTTTCTAAATAAAATAACCGCAACAACAATTGCTACGGTTAGTATCATGACAACTTTGCCAGTGGTGTTAGGTTTAAAACTTATTCTCATCATGTTATTAGGTTACTATGTTCCACCAGTTCTGAAAATCGGACGCGCTTAACTCTTTACGCATCCTATCTGATAGGGATTCATTAAACTTTAATTTATAGGCATCTGCTACCTGTTGTAACTTGCCTTTGGTTTGGTGCGCCAAAGCTTTGATTTCGTCCTCACTTGTACCATCAAAATTGATCATCCACTTAATACCCGATCTATTAACCGCAGCCCTATACTGGTGTGCTAATTGATTGATACTATTGCCCTCGTTTTTATCAAACTTTCGTTCTCGATACCTACGAATTGCCTTAGCTATTTTTTTTTTGAATACCCAATAAAGGATAAGTAGTACGATGGCTATTTGTACATTTCTGTTTGAGAAAAATTTTCTTGCTCCATTGGCTATATTGGCTACTAATAAGGGGTTCATAGTATGAGGTATTTGAGATTTTTAATTAGGTTATTGGTTAATCACTAAAACGCTCGAAAGCTTTTTTAGCAATGACCATATAATCGGTGATGGTTAACTCCTGTCCTTCTTCAGGAACAACTTCTTTAACAAACTCAACAATTTCTGGATTGTCCACTATAACATCTACAGAGCTTATAAAATCTTCATGCTCTAAATGGTCTTGTAAGTCCTGAAATGCTTGTAGTTTTTCGGTTAATTGTTCTTTGTCGTTCGCTTTTACTTCGATGGTTACTTTATAATTATTCATGCTCTTGTGTGATTTGTGGTATGGTTTCTTCTTGTAGTTCTGGTGTTTCCTGTTCTTTTAGAAAATTATCCTCATATATATTGGTGTCTGGCTCGGTTTCCGCTTCATCGGCGAACTCAAAGCTTACCTTTTTTCGCTCTCTTTTGGGTGTCTCTGTTTTTCCTAATGTGGCTTTAGTTTCCGTAGATGTTCCCAACCATTGCTTTACCAGTCCACCCAATACATTAGGTATATGTTTTGCATACCCTTTTATATTCTCGCTCATTTCTTTGTCACGTTCTTCCAAAATAGTTTCTCTAGCGATCAAGTCTTGTTCTCGCTCTGCAATCCTGTTTTCGCGCTCCTGTAACATCATTTCTTTAAACTTTAGGGTTTGCTCTGCCAGTTTATTATGTAAATCGGCTTGGTAACGCTGTTCTTTGAGTTCCCCCTCTTTTCGTAATCCTTCCAGTTGTAACTCCATTTCCTGACGCATCATATCGCTAGGGGATTCGATAATCGGAGTTTCAATTGTTGGTGTACTTAGATTGATATTTACATTTCCGTTTTTATCCAACTTATGAGGTACACCATTGATTTTGATGGTTTCCTCTTCCTCCGGCTCTATCCATTCGATCGCTTCATTTATACGTATAAAAATGGGTGTGTTCTGTCTACTGGACTGCTCATTGGTACCAAACTTTACCTGTACTTCGGCATCTACATTGTCGGTAATGATTTTGTCTAAAAGGTCGGCAAAACTCCTTCCTTCTTGGGCATCTTCTGACGAGGTAATGGTAACCCCGTTCTCATCTTTGATCGACCAATACTTATATCTGGCAATCTTCTTTTTGGCTAAATCGGGTGCTATATAGTTTTTAACTTTCTTCATTTAGTAATGGATTCTTAAAAGTTGTACAAAAAAGTTTTGGTTCTGTGCTTTGATCTTTACCGTACCAATGGCACGAATAATAGTATTGTTACACCCCTTATACGTATTCTCCGGTGTGAATTGTAGTATCTGTGTAGGGGTAGTAATTTCTATATTAAAATCTGCATCCCCACAATGAAAAAAATGTAAGTATACCACTTCATTTACTGCCACTTTGATCTCGTTTGGATTGTGTACCACTTCATCATGTTTGTATTGAGGTTCTACACCTTTTTTCATTTCATCGGTAGCCACCAAGTGACATAACAGAGTATCATTACTTTTCATCGGCTGTGAGTAGGTATAGGTTTACAGTTTTTGTTTGATTGTCTATGTTTTTAATATTTCCCCGAATAATGGAACAGTCTTTTAATTCCTGTTCCCATGTAATGATACGTTTGGCAGGCGGAAGCTCCAAAGCATTCGTAACAAGGGTGGCAAGGCTATCGATTTCAAGCTCGGTTTCATTATAAAAACTTACCGATATCTCGGTATGATTGCTATGCAATACCCCTGTAATCTTCTTACCCTTGCTTTTGATTTTATACTGAAAAGCTTTACGCTCTTGTGGGGCTAATGAACCCGTAAAAAGTATGGTCATTTTTGATTTACTCATTGCTTAATTCTAGGTATATTTTAAGGGTATAGGGATAGCGTATCACTTCTTTGGGGCTATCCTGAAAATCAATTTCGATCTTAGCTCCGTTAGCAATTTCCTGTAATGGAAAAAAACGGTCTTTGGGGGCTACTCCGGCATTACTTTGTAAAAAAGCAACATCAAAGTTTTTGGGCAACACCTCGTTACCATCTATAGTGCAAGAGCGTAGGTTATGCGAGTCACCTATATGATGTAACACAGCAATTCCTGTAAGGTATTTGTAATTCTGGTCAATATCTTCGGAAATACGCACCACACTATTAGCGGCAGTAATTTCCTTTTCTATGAGCTGTATTTTCTTTTTCATGTATAAATAGGCTCTGATGGATTCGTAGTATCCCCTACAGGTGTAGGTGTAGGGTCTTGGTTATCATTATTAACCTCCCAACAGGAAGTTGCCCCATGAATAAAAATGCCATAGGCTAGGATGCCGGTTTCTGTAGTGCGTATTTTAGAAGGTAATAGCTCCCGTTCTTCTTCGGATAAATGGATAATAGAACTTATCACACTTTCACAGGTTTGTTTACCTTCTTGAAGGTTTGCGATGGTACTATCTTTTTGCTCTAATAATGAAATTAGTTCTTGTTGAGTTAGGTTTGTATAATCTGACATGGTAAATTGTTATAAGGTTAAAACACTGCAACCTTATTGATTGCAGTGTATAGATGATTGATGAATTAATGACCATATACAGAAGTACCTTCTAAGAATATTTTTACATATCCCTGTACTTCTTTAGGTAGATTGATATTAAACTCGATCGGCGTTTGTGGGGCGATATTTTTAGGGTTATTCAGCACATACAGTCCAAAAGGTTTCCCTGTATTGTACCCGTAAAATCCATCGAAAAACTTACGTATCGGTTGCTTTTCAAACACCTTTTGTCCGTTCAATTCCAATTCCCATTCTCCGTTTAACAGATCAGCAGGGAAAGGGTCGGTAAAACAACCGTCGATCTTCTCTTTATCAAATAACAATCGGATACCCGATAAGGTTAAGTAACGGTCTTTGTTTAGCTTACCGTTGTCGATATTGGTAATCCCAATGTTTTCGGGAGTACTTAATTTAATGAGTTCTGATCGCGTTCCTCGAAGCTCGGCAGTGGCATAGTATGGAGCATCAGAAATCTGAGCCGTTCCTTTGATTAGTGATCCTTGTATATGTCTGGGTAGTGTATGCAAACGGTCTAGAAAATGCCTTCTAAAACGGGAAGCTCCCATTTCATTTTTGACAGATTTGCGTATGTTGCGTTGTCTGCGTCTGCCCCTTCTTCTACGTCTACGGGCATGACCTAGACCGTCCAGATCATCGTCATCCATATCATCTTCATCATCGAAATCGTCCATATCATCGAAATCATCGAGTTCGCCTAAGCCTTCTAAAATAAGTTCGTCGTTTATATAATCGTCCATAGTGTCCATAATAGTTTTGGTTTTTAATTAATAATAAGATCATTATATCATTTTTGAAGCCCTTTTAAGTAAGGTGCTGTATTTGGTTTTTGGGTGTTTTTTCTGCAATTGTTTGGCTTTGGCATGCATTTGTTTTAAACGGTTAGTATTGCTACGCTTTCTTGTTTTTGCACGCCCTAAACTGGCAGACCCAATCGCCAAGGTTTTGGGTTTGCTTCTAGAAATTCGTCTGGTCGTCGTTCGCTTTGGGGCAGCTCCTAAAGCACGTTTGCGATTTCGGGCTCTAGTTCTAGCAGCTTTAACCCCAGCAAGCGAACGTTTCTTTTTCTTTTGTTGCTTTTGATACATCACTACTCCTACAATGATGATGATACCAGAGATACCACCTATGATGAATTTCTTTTTATGTCTTTTAAAAAAGGCGATGGCTTTATCTTTAAAACTTAGGTTAGCGGTTGGGATTCCAGATGGGTTTTGTGGTATCATATGTTGTTGGGGTATAAAAGAAGAATTTGTAGTTGGGTTAAAGGATGGGGGTTGTACAAAAGTGTCAGTATGCATCGTATTGTGATGGGTAGGGACTACCGGCATCGTAGTTGGTGTTGAAGTACTAGGCATTGTTTGTGGAACACTAACCCCTTGGTTGTTTTTCTTGCCTTTTATCTTATCCTTGATCTTTTTAAACAATCTAGCAGGATTGATAAACTTCAGTATCTTTTTCATAAACAGGATAAAAGGACTTGCCGCTGCCGTGGCAGTGGTAGTACTGGCTACTGCTCCTAATCGTAATCCTGTCTTTTTTGCAGCACGTCCCTTCACAATAGAGCGTCTTACGTATTTGGCTTTTCCGCCCAATCGGGTATAGAACTTCTCGGCTCTGTCTTTGGCACGTACAATCTTACGCCATTCATTAAGGTCTAAGCCTTTTTGTTTTGCCTGTGCTTCGGTAAGGTATCCGTAGATTAAACGGGAAGCTATTTTAAATAAATTGGTGCTTAGTACTAATCGTATGGCTGCTCTGGCTGCTACAGTTAAAGGGTTGATGGTTTTAATAAATTTCCACGCCTTTTTTAATCCTTTACCTACTTTTTTGGGGAGCTTCTTAATGCCTTTCCATGCTTTTTTAGCAACCTTTCTAAGTCCTCTTCCGATCCTCTTAAAAAAGCCACCTCTGCGTTTGCGTCTAGCTCTACGTCTTGCCCTTCTCCTTCTTCTACGGCTACGACCGTCTAATTCTCCTAGCTCAAAAACTTCTGAGGTTTCATCTTGATCGTCCTCAAAATCTTCATCTACATCAAAATCATCTATTCTACCAATATAAATTGGCTCGTCCAAAGGCTGATCGTCAAAACCTTGTAAACTCTCATCATCTAACTGCGATAAACCGTATTGTATGGCTTTATAAAAATTGATATAACTACTCCCTGAGTGAATAGCTTCTTGTAGGGCTGCATCTCTGGCGGTAGCATTACGCCATTTCTGTATAATAGTAGTTAGCAATGCTAATTCTCTAGGGATATTTAGCGTTTTACTATAAATTGTTACATTCTTTTGCTCTCTTAACAAGCCTAGTTTTGCTTTTTGTAATTCGGCTAAAAAACCACGTTCTATAAGTGCCAGAACATCATTTGTACCGTTTAACACAATTTCGGCTTCTTCTTCGGTAGCCACTTCACCAAAACCATGTAAAAAAGACCCCATAAAGTTGGGAGCTTCTTCGGTATCCTCATCAAAACCCGATAGTTCAAAAGGTTGGTTTAATTCGTCTTGTATGGCTTGGTGTTCTTCTTCGATAAGGGAATTGATAGCCGTATCAACACCCGATAATTCGTGTAATTCCATAGGGATGGTTTTTAAGTCAATAATAGGTTGGGCTTCATAGTTGAAATGGGGAATCTCTGGGACAACATCGAGGACAAAAGCATTGCCCGATGCATCAAAAGCAACGGGATAGATGTGTCCAAACTTGCCTTTTTGCTTATATGCCGTTACTCGGTATTCATGTCTGATACCAAGGTTTAAAAGCATAGCAGAAATAAGGATGGTATAATCGTCACAATCAATCCCGAAATTAGGATCTGTCAGTCCCTTGTTACCATCGACCAAACTACGGGCGGGGGTTCTAAGTTCTTCTATACCATTTTGATCTAGTTTGTAACGGGTATTTTCACGTAAATAATTCCAGATGTTTTCTGCCGTTGCTGCAACGGTATCCCCCTGTAGAGATTCTGCCAACGCTTTTACCTGTGGGGCATCCCTACGGGCAATACGTTGCATATTTTCTAAAGTATCGTTTAGACCCGCATTTTTTTTGAGGGTCTTTCTAAAACCTTCATAACCGGAAACCGTAACAATACCACTTAACGGTTTGCTTCTCTTTAACAGGTTAAATCCTCGTTTAATGATATTATCTAGGTGTCGTGAAGCTTCTAAAACCAGTTTGATATCTGGATATACTTTTCCTTTGTAAGAAGGTTTTACCAAAAATTGGTTTTTAATACCCTGCTCGTCTAGCTTATAATGGGTATACACTTCAAAGGTTCTGGCGAATACTTCGTTACGTTGATTCCAGTAATCGGTTTCTTTTTTTATATGTTGTAAAAAAGTAGTTTCATCACCATTCTTATTGTAATACAGGATATTAAACAGCTCTTCGAATTGCTTTTCAAAATAATTACCATGTTTGGCGATATACTCGTTATATCCTTTACGGGTGGTATCTCCACCAGAAACAAAAGGTTGTTTTTTCTGTCCGGTATGAAAGGAAATGAGGTTATCCAGAGCATGAGCAAACTCATGGGCTAGTGAACCTATCCCTTTAGTTTTGGTCAAATTAATTACCGAACGCGATAAAGGCTCATAATGTGCTTTGGCATTTCCTGTACCTCTTGCGCCTAATGCCAGTGATAGCTTTCCATTCAATCCAATTTGAACATGTTTTAAATCATAGAGCAAGGCTAAATGATGTAAAGACAAGGCAGAAGCATATAAAAAATTGGCTCTGTCCTGTTGGCTCATCCAGTTACCAAACTCGATGCTACGTAGGTTAAACTCTTTTAATGCCAGTTCGCTATCAAAAAGCCAATCGTTTGATATTCGGTCGTTGAACAGTTTTTTAAAATCCAGACTGATGCCTTGACGATCCCAATACCTGTCAATACCGCCACCTTGTACCACTTTTCCGGCATCTTCGATTTTTCCGATACTGTTGTATGTTTCATCTGGATAATTCATGAGTCTCGACGGTATTGGTTATGTAATTTGGAGAGTTGAGAAGATTGTACATTTACTTTGCTGTACAGTTCTTTTATATCGGTTTTAAGTTCTATGATATCGGTTTCGATACCTTTATCGATTTGTACCTGAATACCACTAATAAGAGTACGTAATTCTTGAGTGTATTCGGTAAGCTCTTTTAATAAGATTTTAAACTCGGTATGTACGGTACGTAAGAAGTAGCCAAGCATAGCAATTATGCCACTAAACAATACCGAAAAAATTAAAAAATAGGTTTCTTTCATATACTAAATAGTAATAGGTTCGTTAATGGGGATTTGGGTATTTTCAACTTCTACAAAGCCTTGTAATATGATGGGTAATCCATACTTACCCGAAGTGAGGTAATTCGCTGCAACGCTTGTAAGTCCTCCTATAGATCGTAAAGAGCTAATCACATTAGCAGCATTGATCCTAAAAGATAAAGGAAGTGTACTATTTTGATTAGGGGCAAGTGTAAAAGGATTTGCTAAGGGTGCGATCTGTTCGGCTAGTAACTGCCCGTCTCGGGTATAAGCATTTACTTTTATCTGGGAAATCATAAAAGTACTGCTACTAAAATTACCCAAAGACAGGACGATGTTACTAATAGGGGTAAAGGAAAAATTAAGTATGTGGAATTTCTGAACTCCTATTTTTAGGCGTTTGGCATGGCGCACCTTTCTATAGACACGCCACCCCTTAACGCTTGCAATGAAAACAACTAAAAAAAAGAAAAGAAATGTGACCTTTTTCATAGGTCAAAGATGTGACCTATATAGATAGTGGTTTCCTGAAAGTGTGAATATCGGGTATAAAGTGAGGGACGAAGAATGTTAAAGCTAAAAATTATGGTTTTCTTTCCAAAAAGGTGTTGCTTTTCCTGATATAATCTTATATCCTTTGCAAACTTGTAGGAAAATTTATAACTTCAATTAAAATTATCCCATTTATAGCCATATTAATAATAATTTTTAAATGGGAATCCCTGTATTCATAACCACTATTGTACTTATTGCAACTTTCTATATTCATCATATAAAAAAGAGGTTACGTGATCAAGATATTTATTTTATATGGTTCATTAACATGCTCACTGTATCCATTTTAGTTTTTACCATTTTGGAAAGTGTAAACCTAAACAAGGTTTCTATTGGTTTGTTAGGAGTGTTATTGGGAACATTTATCTTACGTGTATTACATAGAAAACATAAGCTAAGTCGAAAAGAAAGAATCTCAATAGTTTTTATTTGTATCTACATTATAATCATACTAACAATGCTTTGGTTTAGGTTGAAAAAGTAATTTTCTTTTTCTAAACATTTTTCTTTTTCTAAGCATTGATTAAAATAAGCCTTATTTAGACTGTTCTCTGCATGTTAAAGTATATAAAAAGCATAAAAATAGAGGATATTGTGTTTAATCCTTTGATCGAATTATTTGAATAATAAACAAAAATCAAAAAGATCAATATTGATAAAATCGAAATGATTAACAAAAATGAATTTTGTTTAATCCAGTTTGCAAATTTCATTGTTAATTGGTTTTCATATTCGTTACTTCTTTCATCTTTAAATCACTGTCAACAAATTATATAGTTCAACCCACCAATTGCTATTAAAAAAAGCATATAGAAATATAATTATTGAAAGTATAATAGGGAGTATTGCGTAAAGAAAGAGTTTATTCTTGATAACAAAACCTATAAAATTCGAAACTTTAATAAACATAATTTTTTGTTTATTTTTTGAAGCAAATAAATCTTTTTGCATAAAAGCAATCTTTGTCAACATCAGGTCATCAAAGTGTTTAACTATAGCTTCTATGATTTTTTTCTTTTTTACTATATCATGATTTAGATCAAGTAAAATTATTTGTTCTCGATCGATACGGTACGAAATAGTCCACATTGACGTGACAATATTATTTTCTCCTGTTTTAACTTCAACATTGTTCTCAAGCAAAATAGCCTTGTCCATAACTTGAAAATTTTCAATAGTACCACTTGATACCCTTGCACATATTTTCTTTATTGAAAATTCAATTTCATTGTAAATCCTTTGCTTGTTTTCCTCCAAATAAAAACGTCGATATCCGAAAACGAACTCTTTCCATTCTATTCTCATTTCTTGAAAGAATCTAATAGCATAATAGAAATACCCAATCCATATTACAGTATAAAATTGAGAACCACTAATATTAATAGAAATATTTAAAAGTTTAATATTCTCTATGTCTGGCTTAGTAAGAAATAAAAAGAAAACTAAAATATTAATAGCTAAAAAATTTTTTCTTACTGATTTAAAACTACCATCATCTTCAATTACATTCATTCATTTATTTTTTTGTTTTAATTCTGTAAAATAATTCTTCGGAAAGATTATTTAGCAAGGTTTAATGACACTCAACGCCAAATATATGAATTGGAGCAAGACAAGTATGCCTGAACCAATTGATCTATCAGCGCATTTCTATTTCTTATTAAGCATATAAAAGTTTAGCGCCATTGCAAAAAGGAAATGACCTTTTGATCTGGTACTAAAATTTGCTCTGATTTCATATATGATTTTGTTAGTAACTATGCTTTACTAGTCAGCTAGAAAATCCTCGAAAAATTCTGAAGCGCCTGATTGTCGATATTGTATTGATCCATATAAATCCGCCAAGGCTAGTTCTTCTGGGAATTCCCAACTCGCCTTTCCCGTGTCATCAATAAATTCCAATCTATAATGTGTAACCCAATCAAATTCTTCTTCATCGTAGTAATGACGGCTTTCGTATTTATATATTCTTATGTTTTTTTCTTTAACCTTTGAGACATATGAATTTCCAAGTAATCTTTCTAAACCTGTCAAAGAATCAATCGTAGTTCTCCAAGTTGACCATTCTATATCGCCAGATTTGGTTAAGTCGTTTAACTTTAATATTGTTTTTAATGATTGTCCACTCATGCTGATAATGATTTGTCTTTGTTTCTTTTAATATTTTCGATTTGACGTATTACCCCATAGAGTTTGGAATAGATTAGCCAATTGTCATCATAAGTAGTTTTATAAATCCGTTTTGGATGTTTAGTTAAAAAGCCCAAAAGATAGTTTTCATTCTGTTCTTTTTTTTCAAAGGGCTTCGTTAATCTACGTTTGATAAAGTAAATAAGAAACCTGCTTTTTAGACTTTCCCAAAATCCTAGTTTCGATTTCAAATCTTGTAGTTCAGATAAACAAACTCTCAATTCAGCTTTTATTAAATCACGATTTGTGTCATATTCGTCGTAGAGTCGATTTAGAGCAGATGCAGTTTTTTTAAGCGATTTTGAATGTTCTTTTATACGATTGTCAAAAATGTAACTAAGTTTAAGCCTTGTTAGTTCAGATTTCACAAAAAGAGCAACAATCAACGAAATTACCGTTATTCCGAAACCAACTATTTCAAGAACATTTGCCCAAGTATCAAGTTCCCAATTTGTAAATAATTTTTCTATCAATCTTTTTCGGTTATGACGAATGCCTCTTTTGCCTTGTTAGTAACTATATTTTCGATATTCAGAAAATATGGTCACCCTATTTTAATAGCTAAAATACAATCGATATTTAAAATTCCTTTTGTAGGAAATCATAAAAAAACACTAAATTTTATAAAGTATTAATTTTAAATATTTTGTAAGTGTTTTGACAGTTTTCTGCTCGATAAAGTATATAAATAGCATAAAATTAGGGGGTATCGTGTTTGAGTTAGACTACTTCCAGTCAATAAAAACACTTTTTAAAAAGTAAAATTGAAAAGTTTAAAACGTCAAAACAACACTACTACGCTACTACCGGATTTTTTTAATGGCAATTTTCAGAAAATACAACTACACTAAAACTACGTTTTACTTATATATATACTTTATATTATATATATATAATAATATATTATACATAGTATTAATAGGGGATGGAGAGGTTTTGAAAATCTTAGGTAGTTAGGTAGTAGCGTAGTTTGTACTTTTCCAGCTTTTTTGAAAAATGTAGCTTTCGTATATTTTCTATTAGAATTGTAGTTAGCAATAGGGTTGATTACTAAAAATGATTTTAAAAGCTTGTAATGCTAAAAAAATAAGCCGATAAGGAAACTATCGGCTTTGTGAAATAAAAGTAAAAGAAGGTGCTAATTTTGATCTGTAAATAAGTCCGGGTCATCATTAGTCTCTGAATCCTTATCCTTGTCAGAAGGTTTAGGCTCTTCTTTCTTTTTTAAACTGTCTTTACGGCTCTCTTTTCTGCTGTCCCTTTGAAATTTATTTTCCTCTTCATCTGACACCCTACAAACACTATATACCTTTCTGGGGCTTCTGCCATCGATACGTTTTGAAATAGGTGTGCCATATCCTAATTTTTCAAAAGCTTGTGATAGTTTTTTATGATTCAATTTTAATCCTGAAAAAGCGCATAGGGTAGATAAGATTTCAGAAGACATTAAAAACATGGCTTTTTTAGAGGTAGGTTCGCAAGGTTCATAAATCTTTGCTAACCATTCCTGTTCTATGGTTGTTGTTTGAAAATGCTCATTCATTTTATTGAGTTGTTCGATTTCTTGATGAGAAAACCAATACGCATACCCTTGATTTAGTAAGTGTAATGCTTGCGCCCAAACCTTATGCATATCAATAGTATGTTTAAAATTTATGTTCTCCGTAGAAAATACCAAGTACCTACGGTTTGAGGTATCGGTTAAAAACTGTGGATTGTTGACCGACCCCATAAAAGAGCATACCCTTGCCCTTGTTTTGGTTAATCTGGCAAAAGCTTTCCTATTGGTCACATTAGGGGCAGTAATAATAGCCTTTAAAGAATTGAAATCTTTAAAAAAGATATTCTCTAATTGGTCATCAATATTAACTAACCATTTTTCGGCAAGTAAATTAACAGTTCTATTATCGGTCATAGAGGGGTTAATATGCCCACAAACGGCAAAGTCCTCCATTCCTATAGGACAAAGTTTATTGAGCCATGTTGTTTTACCACTTCCTTGCCCTCCGACCAGGATAAGGCAAGTGTGGTTCGTTCCTCTTCTTAAACAGTTTGCCACGCTTGCCACTAACCATTTTTCTAAATAGGTGCGCCACAATTCTTTTAGTAGCAAATCGTCTGCTGATAAATCAGTAATTTCTATGGTTTTTGCTAATGCTCCTATATAATCGTTGCCATCATGTGGGGCTAATTTTTCAAAGTAATTTCTAAGAGGGTGGTATGATTTGGTATATTCCGACCTCATTATTTTATCAAGAGTTTTGTCAGAACACTTAATACCTTCTAATTGTAAGTTTATCCAAATGGTATTAAGTGCCCTATCATCTAAAGTTTCAAACTTCTCATCTTCGATTTTTTTAAACTCTAGTGTGAGGGTTAGCAGATTAAATCTTATATCGTAGTTCTTTTTTAAATACCTCTGAATAGCCGTAATTACATTCTCGTTATTTTGGGAAGTTTTAGGTTTATTTTCTCTGCTTACATCTTCTATCGAATAGTTATTATTTTCTTGTTGGTTGTTGGATTCATCATCGCCACCAATTTCTTTATATTCTAATGCCATCTTTTAGTATTTTGTTGTTCTTTACTCCTTTGAGTAGGGTATTAATTTCGTCATGTACATTTTTAAACAAGATATCTTCAAGCAATTTGCCCTTATCTGTGGGCAGTTCTTTAAAAAAGTCTATTTGCATATCTGAATACAAGAACCTATTTTCTTTGTTCAGACGCTTAGCCCAATCAATTAAAACAAATTGAGGTAAAGCGATAAAACGAGGGAAATCGATAATACCGTGCATAATACAAATGGCTTCAAATTGTATAATACGGTTCTCTAATTTCTCCCGATACAAGCCATTGGCTTTTTGGGTATCGATAAGCTCTGATTTAAAAAATAGAATCTGTTCTTGGGTATGATTGTAATAATAAATAAGGGCTTTAAGTATGTGATTTTGTTTTTTTACAAACCCTTTACTTACATTGCCCTTATCTACTAAATACTGTAAATCTTTTTGCATCTGATGAACTGCCCGTTCGAAGTCTAAAGAAATATCATGGTGATTTTTAGACACAAATTAAATTTGAACGTTCTGGCATTCCCAAAATAGAAACAATGGTTTCTATTTGTCTGGGCGTATAGCACCGTGAAAGATATTCGCCAATTTGTTCTTGATGGGGAGATAACCATTTGTTTAATGTCTTATCCGTAACATTATAGGCATGAGCCAAAATCTTTTTGGTTGTGGATTTAAAACTATGTGTTTCTATTTTTGTTTTCATGTGATACTTCAATTATGAGATTTTACTTTCTTCCAGAAATTCTAAAATGCTTTTTCGGCTATAAACAATGGTTCTACCGTGTTGTGATGCACAGATATATTTGTTACTCACTAACTGTTTTAGTTTACCATTGCTTTTAATCCCTAATAATTCTTTAGCTTCTTTAGAGGTTACCCATTCCTTTTGTTCTGGTTCTTTTTTAGGTTTCATTTGATTAGTTACCCTACTGGTAACTTCTTCAATAAGCTTATAAAATGCTTTGGTTTCAAAGGCTATAAATTTTCCTTCCATTTACTTTTTAAATTACTCTTTTAAGTTTTTAATTGACTTTGCAAAGTCTGACGTTGGCTTAAGCTGTTGTAAATTTTGACTAAAAAAGATTAAAAGTCAATACCCAAACCGGTATCAAACCTGTTATGGCTTGAAAAGGTTCGTAATGGTTTCAAATGATGGGTTAAAATTATGTTAACGTATTCCAATGGTACATAATGACACTTGAAAAAGCCCATTTTTAAGTACGTTTTCGAGCCTAAAAGCTATATTTTAAACTCGAAAACATCAGGTTTGGGTATATCCCATATAAAAACTGATTAAAAATGAAGGGTAGGAAATCACTTTTGAGGGTACAGTTACTATACTTATCTTAAAATCTTAATTACTCTTTTTATAGGTGTTTTATAAACTTAAAATGTTACTGTTTGTTACAAGTAAAAAACATTCGATTAAATACAATATTAAAATTGATGCAGTTTATTTTTAATCTTACATATCTTAAAAAACAAAATATAAAACATAAAGCAATTTAGATATTCATTCGAAAGCCCATGATTTCTGTGATGTCAACAAATATAAAATTTGGTATTTACAAAGAATGATAAACACAAAATATTTATTTTTGACGTAATCTTAATTCGAAACGTATTTCATATCTCTTATCCTACGATTTTTTATACTTAAAGTTATATGTTCTTGAACTATTATTGAATTAAACCTTAAATAACTGGAATGAAAAACTCAAAAATATTTTATCTAATATTATTAATAACAACTAGTATTTATAGCCAATCCCCTGGTAGAGATCCTGGAATAAATATGAATATTCTAAGTAATATTAGGCAATATCTAAATCTCCAGAAAAATCTTTCAAAAGTAGAAACACAAAAAATTACACGGCAATTGTCTAAAGGATATAACACAACAATAAAGCTATTAGATAATAAAAAATTAAAGTTATACCATGATAAAGAATTAATTAACTTTTATAAAGAAGTAGAACCCAATGATTATTTTTTATTCAAAGGTATTCAGGAAAATTCAAAAGGTTTCATCTATAAGTTTGAAAAAAACTCAATATATTATTATTCTGATTTGAATACAATGGACCATATTGATACATTCAGCGATTCTTATGGTTTATATTATATTCATACTGTATTAAAAGATATAATTTCCGACTATCAGGAAAAGGATTTTTTTCATTCCAATTTAGCCCCACTAAAACCAGTCGACTCAAATTTTGACTCTCCAGAACTAATTTTTGATTTATTCTATTTCATAAAGAGAAAAAAGAAAATAAAATCACCTTTAAGTTTAGAAATTAAATTGACAACAAAAATCAATAGTTTAGCAGAAGTTAAAGGTAGAGGTGAAATAGAATTAAGAATAAATGATCTTAATTACTTAGTGAGACCTAGATACACGCATGGAGCTTCTAATGATAAGACTGAAATTTTCTTTTTTGAAGAACAAAATTATGGGATGCTCTTCGGTTTGAATAAAATTAATTCCATCGAAACAATAAAGGTTACTATTAAAAGTGGAGGGTTTTATGCTGTATTTAATTTACCAAAAAAATATATTGATAAAATAGAAAATATGATAAATACTCATCGAAAATTAGTTTTTTAATTTTCGATGAGTATTTATCATATAAAAATTAGGTTCGGAGATAATCTGAAAAGTCAAGATCTTTTTTTAGATATTACTTTCTTAAACAAGATCATTCATACTAATTTTTCAATTGTCATATTTGGTTAAATAGATTTTAAAAATCTATATTGCAATAGTCTTCGTGACGCTATCCTTCTTTTCAGTTTCAAAATTTGCTAGATAGGTTCTTGTAGTATCTACTGAATCATGCCCCATTTGCTCTGATATTATATTTTCATCGACCCCAGAGTGTTTTAATCCTGTCGCAAAAGAATGACGCAACACATACGAAGTTACATTTTTATCTATCTCGCAAATAGATGCTATTTTCTTAAGATTCTGGTTAAAAACCTTTCTTCTACTTTCATATAAAGTTACTTCTTTTCTCCCTTGCCCTATTATGTTTTCAGGAAGTATCGGAAAAATCAATTCATTTGAGTTTACCTTTTTATCGCCTGCATAGTACCTTAAAATATCCTTAGATTTTCCTGCAATAACAATATCAAAATCACGGTGGGTTTTAGCCCTATTATACACCACCCTTTCAAAATCACCAATGATTTGGTTCATTCGTAAATATGCTAAATCCCTAAAGTTTATTCCATTGGTATTAAACATAAATATAGCTTGCTGCTGTGTATGCCAAATACTTGTCTCTTTTTCTAATTGTACCGTAAACAATTGTTTAACAACGTCGATATTTAAAGCTCGTTTGGTCGTCTCTTTTGGAGTTCCAACCGTAAAATATTGAAACCCATAATTACCATCTTTAGGCAACTTATGGTCTTTGATACCATGATTTATAATTGCTCTTAAACCTCTTAAATATGCATTATATGAGGTATCCTTCATAGGTTTATTGCGCATATTAGTTTTCCATTCTTCTAAAACTTTTGAAGTAATTTGTGCAAAGGTTATTTCTTTATCATAATTAGTAAATTTTATAAAGGCACTTAAAGCTTGTTTATATGACTTAGCCCTACCATACAACTTTAAACCTTCGCAATGTTTTATCAACTCTTCTCCATACTCGAAAAGTTTAATTGTTTTTACTCCTTTTGGTGTTGTAAAGGTAGTATTGGTTTTATTTTGATTCTTTTCTCTTTTTTCAATTTTACTTTTATCTATTGTATCCGCAATAAAATCTCGTAATTGTTTACAGCTCCAAGTACGTATTTCAACTTCATAATCACTTAGCATATTTTCTGCCAGAGTTAAATAATTTTGTAAATCAAGGTTCTCCTTTTTATATCCTTTATATTTACTATTTAACTTCCCATTTTTCCAATGCTCTAAAAGAGCATATCTCTTTAAATTAAGTGGCAAATGTTTACCCTTATGTTCTACTTTCATTTTAATAGGAAAAGAACCATCCTTACGTTGATTATTCTTCTTGGTATCTAAAACTATTTTGACTGTTGCCATTTATTATTTTTAAAAATTGCCCGAAAATTGCCCGAAAACAAAAATCTGTAATATTTTTCAATATTACAAAAAAATGCCTTAATACCAATAAAAACAATACATCTAAACAACATTAGAAATCATTACCCATCATTAAGAATCAAAAATAATCTGCCTTCTAAGCAGACGGTCACAGGTTCGAATCCTGTCGCGATCACGAAAAGCCAGACGTAATGTCTGGCTTTTTTGTTTTTAGTATTTTTTAGTGAAAAATATCATTTTTTTGTGGTAACATTTTTAAATACCAAAACATAAACCCTTATAGAATAACAAAAACAAGAAACTATGAAAAATAGCTTATTTGCTTTACTATTAACACTTATTCTTATGAGCTCAAGTTGCACCAATGACGAGTTAGAACAAGAATTAACCAATGATCTACAGAACGAAAAAATAAAACCAAAACAATTAATTAGTAACAATTGCTCATTCAATTATGGAGTTGATGACGTTGGTAACCCTATTGGGGGCGGTAATCCTATTGGGGGTGGTAATCAATATAATGATATTGTTGATGAAAGTATTGCAGATTTTATAGTAAATGATTTAATAGAATTAAAAAATGCTTTAAATAATCCTGAGCTTTCGGCGGGAAAAATCATATATATATCAGATAATGTAATAATTGATATAGAAAGTGAAACATTTTCTATTCCCACAGGTATTACTTTAGCTAGCGGAAGAGGAAATAACAATGGTTCTTGTGGTGCTTTAATTAAAACAAATATAACAGATGCTAGAACAATATTTAAATTTTCAGGAAACGCGGGAAGAATTACTGGGATTAGGTTTAAAGGTCCTACAGGAGAAATTAGTAGCGATACTATAACAGGAATAGATACAAATGGGTATAATAATTTAAAAATAGACAATTGCGAACTTTATAATCTTCCGCAAATAGGAATTCTTGTATCAGGAAACTCATATAATAAAATAGAAGTGCTAAATAATAGTATTCATTCAAATAGAGGAGATGGATGGGGATATGGAGTCGCAGTTGGAAGAGAAGGATTTGCTTTGATAAAAGGTAATAGGTTTTACAAAAACAGACATGATATAGCATCTTCAGGAGTTAGAGATTCTGGTTATGAAGCTTCGTACAACTATTTTGAAGGAGCAGGAGATTCTTACAATGTTGATGTTCATGGAGGACAAGATCATGGGTGGACTGGTGAAGATAGCCATATTGCAGCAACATTTACATATATTCATCACAATATTTTTGATAATATTGATCCTGATCATCCCAATATAAAACTTAGAGGAATCCCTACCTACATTTGTCTTATTGAAGATAATATATTCAAACACTCTAATATTAATGATGCAATAGCACATAATAGAAATATTACTTACAAAGAAAATATTTTTGCCTGGAATAATATTTATGATTGGAATGGTTCTACAGGTAATTATAAGGGGTTATATATGTCAAAAAACTGGGAAAGCTCGCAAAACAGCACTACTTATTTACCTTTTGAAGATAATGAGTTAATGACATACCGATTAGGTGATTTTGATGGAGATGGAAAAACGGAAATATTTAAATCTATAAAAAGAGATGGATCATCAGTAGGAGAATGGTCTATCGCAGAAATACCTACACCAAACAATTATTCGGATTACCGAAATTGGGCATGGCAAAAAATCAACTCTTCTAACAAAACGGTTGAACAACTTGGGTTTGGAGATTTTAACGGGGACGGCACAACCGATGTGTTTAATGCTAATGGTAAAGATTGGTATATTTCTTTTGGAGGAAGCTCTGGATGGGATCTTTTAAGTTCTAACACCACCATTACATTAAACAAATTGAGATTTGGTGATTTTAATAACGACGGAAAGACCGATGTTTTTAAGGCCAATTTAGAAGGATGGTATGTTTCTTATGGAGGGAGTTCTGGATGGGAAAGAATAAATTCATCAAGTAAATCTATTGAACAGCTTGGATTTGGAGATTTTAATGGCAATGGAACAACAGATGTATTTAGTGCTAATGGTAAGGATTGGTATGTTTCTGATGGAGGGAATTCTGGTTGGCAACATTTTGGAACTTCAGGCGAAACTATTAATAAATTGTTTTTCGGAACATTAAGGAGTACGGGTGAATTTGGAAATCAAACCAATATTTTCATAAAAAATCACTCCTACTATCAAATAACAGAATCTCCTAGCTACATCTGGACTCCATTGATTTTTCAATAAAAAAATAGATTAGAATAGCAAAAGGCTATCAATAAGGTTTGATTCTCTTTTAAATAAGTAGAGGTTTCTTCTAAAGGTTTTACCAAAGAAATTGAACTTTAGATATTTGTTATCAAAAAAGCCGGACATTACGTCTGGCTTTTTTGTTTTTTGTTATTTCTCACATACACTATTCCTATGGTAATTTCAACATTATAAAAAATCGTATTTAAGAAATAGGACGCGTATGATATCCATTATCATAATATATTTCGCAGGAACCTCCTGGTGATGCTGTTCCAGAAGCTAATAGTTCATCAAATAATGCTGCTTTAAACCATTTAATCCTATAGCTCTTGCATTTATCTCCAGCTGATTTAGTCCAATCCAGCGTATTTCCGTTCGAAATAGTCCCTACCCCTCCTTCTACCGGAAATATCTGAGCCGCATCCTTTGCATTATAAATACAAAATTTAAGACTATCTTTTCCCGTTTCACCTTTTGTTGTTCCGTTTTTAAGCTTAAGTGTTGACATGATTACGTTATTTTATATGATTTAGAGTAAAAGTATGAAAATCACCATTCTTCTTAACTAGCTGAAAAACATATAAAAACAAGTAGATATACGCTATTTATGAAATTTATTCTGAACCTATCTTTAAATACAATAGATTTCAAAAAACAAAATAAATTTCACTCTACATGAACCCCACAATACTTCATATAAGCAGACCCGTAGGATCGTATTTTAGAATATTCATCACAGCTTTGATGATTACACATAGGTGTATGCTCTAAACAATAAGGCGTTTGTAGTTTTTTTGCTCCAAAACTATCTATCCGGGCAATATTATAACAACCATCCACTTTACAAGTATTTTTATGAGTCGCGCAGTATTTTTGATAACCAGATCCAAAGTAACTTACCTGTGCATGATTGTTACAAGAAGGGTTACTACACTTGGGAGTATGCACGTTACAATAACTGGTTTGTTCACTTTTATAACCAGAATCATCTACTCGGGCACTGATATAACAATTATCCACTTTACAGGTATATTTATGACCTCTGCAATATTTCTGATACCCCGATCCAAAATAATTTACTTGTGCAAAATTGGAGCAAGAAGGATTAGCGCATTCGGGAGTATGTAAATCACAATAATTTGTTTGCTCTCCTCTCTTTATAGAAGTATCTATTCTAGCGATTCTATAGCAATCATCCACTTTACAGGTATATCTATGATTTTCGCAATATTTTTGATAACCCGATCCAAAATAATTTACTTTGGAAAAATTAGAACAAGAAGGGCTACTACATTTTGGGGTATGCAGCTCACAATACTCTGTTTGTTCTACCCTATGTCCCGAATCATCAATTCTAGACATATTATAGCAATTGGTAATTTTACATGTATGGGCGTGCTCTTTACAAAAATCTAAAAATTGTGGCCCTAAATAATTTAATAATCTTGGTTCTTTGCAATTATGGATAGAGCATTGCGGAGTATGTATTACACAATATATCGAAGACTTATACATGTATCCAGAATTGTATACCAGCCTTTTTTCTTTACACTGTGAATTGGTACAAATTTTCACATTTTCCTTAGTTACATCTACCTGATTATTTGTGTCGATCAATGGATTTACACTCGACCTGGAGTGCCTTTTCTGATCTGCGTACGGATTGATTTTTTCTAAATTAGAAAGGACACTGGTGGTACCAATATCTGGAATAATTTTATAATGTGGTTGCACATAAGTTCCGTCGCTATGATAATACCCTTCTACCTTTACATAATTAGAATCTGTTTGGGCAGAAATCCAAATGGCGTTAGCGATTAAGAAAATAAAAGTGAATATAATTTTTAACCTCATGTAGTGATTTATTTTTATAAACCTGCATACTACTTGTATACAGTAATAAACTCACTACCAACTATCTATTTGCTCAATAATTATTCACAAATCTACAACCACTTTTTAAGCAATCACTTACGGAAAACCTTAACGGATAATACTATTTTTTTTGTAAGGAAAATATATTTTTAAACATGCTGATCTACTAATATTGTATTTCCGTCGGGATCCAATACTACAAAACTTGCCGGTCCCGAAGTACTTTCATCAGCTTTCTGAACTAATTTAACACCGTTTTCTTTTAGGTTTTTCTGTATCTCACGTACATCATCAAAACCATCAAGTGGTTTAGCATCTGTATCCCAACCAGGATTAAATGTTAAAATGTTATTTTCAAACATCCCTTGAAACAAACCTATTAATGAATTTTCGTTTTTCATGATTAGATATTTTTTTTCCATATCTCCTGCAAAAACTTTAAATCCAAGGTTCTCATAAAAGTTCTTTGAAAGTGTAAGATCCTTAACACTAAGGCTTACCGAAAATGCTCCTAATTTCATCTTATTTATTTTTGTGATTTTCTATAATATCGGTATCTACACTTCAATATAGCTATTAGAAGTCGTTTTTCAACATAATCAAAAAAAACATAAGCCTCTATTAGACCACATAAATCATCGAAACAAACACAGCTACCCTTCTAAAGAACAATAACTAGAAACAAAACTTTACTTAATCCAACCGAACAATTTTTGCTCCTATTGCTCTTAAACGCTCATCGATATTTTCATATCCACGATCAATTTGTTCTATATTATGAATTGTAGAAGTTCCTTTGGCACTTAATGCCGCTATTAACAACGATATCCCTGCTCTAATATCAGGAGAGACCATGGTAGTTGCTTTTAATATCGACGCAAAGTTATGACCAATAATAGTTGCCCTGTGCGGATCACATAAAATAATCTTTGCCCCCATATCAATCAATTTATCGACAAAAAACAAACGGCTTTCGAACATTTTTTGATGTACCATTACTTCTCCCCTTGCTTGCGTTGCTACCACTAATACAATACTTAATAAATCTGGAGTAAACCCAGGCCAGGGTGCATCAGAAATTGTCATAAATGACCCATCTATATAACTTTCTATCTGATAACCATTTTCATGAGCAGGAATATAAATGTCATCATTTACTTTTTCGAGAGTTATCCCAAGTTTTCTAAATGTACTAGGTATAACTCCCAGATTTTCCCAACTAACATTTTTAATGGTAATTTCGCTTTTGGTCATGGCCGCTAATCCAATCCATGAACCAATCTCTATCATATCTGGTAATATTCTATGTTCACAACCTTGTAATACACTTACGCCTTCAATGGTTAGTAAATTAGATCCTACGCCAGAAATCTTGGCTCCCATAGAAATCAGCATTTTACATAACTGCTGTAGGTAAGGTTCGCAAGCTGCATTATAAATTGTAGTTGTTCCTTTTGCCAATACGGCTGCCATTACAATATTTGCGGTACCTGTTACTGATGCTTCATCCAAAAGCATATAGGTTCCTACCAAACCTTCGGGTGCTTCGACACCATAAAACCGTTCTTCTTTATTATATCTAAACTCGGCTCCAAGATTAATAAATCCTTCGAAATGAGTATCCAAACGTCTTCTTCCTATTTTATCACCACCTGGACGTGGAATATACCCTTTCCCGAATCGTGCTAATAAGGGTCCAACAATCATTATAGAACCTCTAAGTCCACTACCCTCTTCTTTAAATTTTTGACTTTCTAGATATGAAAGATCTAAATCGTCACTTTTAAAAGAGTATTTACCCTTTTCTAATTTTTGAATCTTTACTCCTAAATTCCTTAAAATATCAATTAATTTGTTGACATCTCTTATATCTGGTATGTTAGAAATTATAACTTCTTCTGAGGTTAACAGTACAGCACAAAGTATCTGTAAAGCTTCGTTTTTTGCACCTTGAGGCGTGATTTCACCTTTAAGTTGATATCCTCCTTCTATTTGAAAAGTACCCATTAAGCAGTAAGTGGTTAGTAGTTAATAAAATTGAAGTATGATTATGTGTAATATCTAGTATCGCTTTTTACCGCGATTGTTATTTCTGTAATTCTTTTTACCTCCAGAATTGCTTTGCTTTTTCTTTTTACCTCTCATTAAATCTGACGAACCTGTAAGATCTTCACTACTTCCTTTTAGGTTTATTCTACCATCACTCAATTCATAAAGGTGGTTAAAAATAGCTGCATCTTCTACTGTATCTTTGTTCCAGTTTAAGTAGCACTTTTTCATATGATTGGCAATCGTATAAGTAAGTGCTGTTTTCAACTCTCCCTCTTCCCATTCATTGGCAACATCGATCATTCTCTTTATATTATTTCCATAAAATCGATATTTTGGAAAATTTTGAGGGTATTCTAGCGGTTCTGGTCTTTCCTGTAGCTTTTCTTTGGTCAGTACCGGAAAAGGAGTATCAACATCTAATTTAAAATCGCTAATAATAAACAATTGATCCCATAATTTATGCTGAAACTCGGGAACATCACGTAAATGTGGTTGTAAATTTCCCATTACAGCGATAATTGACTTTGCTACTTTATTACGCTCTTCTCTATCTTCAACACCAACTGCATAGCTGATCATTTTTTGTAAATGACGCCCATATTCTGGAATAATCAGTTTTTCACGTTCGGTATTATATTCTATATTATTAATATCCATAAAAGTTATGTAAAAATTGTGTAGATATAGTCAAAAAATAAATCTATAAAGTGCTGTCAGAAAATTTATAAAGGACTGTTTTGCAAGTAACATCCATATAACCTATCGCTACTATAAGGTTACGACCTGATCATTGATTTGTATTTTGGGCTATTCTAATATTTGTTTCGCAAAATACTAAAATA
Source organism: Aquimarina discodermiae (assembly GCF_040786235.1). Classification (NCBI taxonomy): domain Bacteria; kingdom Pseudomonadati; phylum Bacteroidota; class Flavobacteriia; order Flavobacteriales; family Flavobacteriaceae; genus Aquimarina; species Aquimarina discodermiae. The sequence goes on along the minus strand of NZ_JBFMKP010000020.1, from coordinate 45,147 downwards.
AAACAAGTATGTTATCCTCATTCGAAAATTTATTTATTACCAAATAATTTTGAACGATAACAAAGATAAAGGTACCTTTTTGGCAGCCACTCAAATCTCTATAATGAAATTACTCCTTCAACCTTTGTTGCTACCTCTTTATATTTGATAATAACATGATCTGGGTCCTTCATTCGAACCTTTATAGAAACACTGGTATACTTACCATTTTTTGACTGTTTTGTTTCTATTACAGCTCCTAGGTTATTAAAAATCTGTTCGATCTGTTGTATTTTCTCAATATTTGTAGGAACTATAAACTTATATAGGTAGGCTGATGGCCAATTTGACGTTTCTTCTAATTGGCCTTTTAGTTTTTTATAAAACTCTTCTTGATCTTTCATATATTTTAACAAAGCAAATGTTGCAACAAAGATACGGTTATGATTTATAAAAATAAAGCTTAGACAAAATGGTCTTTTATCAATAGTTGATATTCTTCAAAAGTATCGATGTCAATATTTTTGTTTTCTAAAGAAACCTCATAAATCTCTGTCGTATACTTCTTTAAAATATGCCGTGCTCCATAGTCAGAATCAAGCTGCCGTAACTCATTAAAATAGCCTTTAGACAATAACACTGGCACCCCCACACCATCTTTATTACTTGTAGCAACTATTGTTTTATCACTATTTATATATTTATTAATTAATCCTGCATAATGATTAGTATCAATCAATGGTTGATCCACAAGCGAAATTAAAACTCCATCATATGATTCTTCGTCTTTTTGAAGTGCTATAATACCGTTTCGAATAGAAGTTCCCATCCCTAATTGCCAATCTTTATTCTTAATTATTTCTACAGGAAAAACCTTAATCTGATTGTAAATTTCGTTATAATACGCTCCTAATATTACATATGTTTTTACAGTATCTAAGTGTAATGATTGCTCTATAGCGTGCCCTATTAAGGTGGTAGATCTCCAGGGCAACAATTGTTTGCACCTTCCCATTCTATCAGACTTTCCTGCTGCCAGGATCAAATGTGCTATCTTAGGCTTTATAGATGATGACATTTTTATCTTTCTTTTTTGGGGTGTCATGTATAGCCCCTTTTTTCTTATGTAAAGGTATTGGGTCCTGTTCTCTAATTACTGATAAGATCTCTGCAATGATAGAAATTGCAATTTCTTCTGGGGTTTCTGCTCCCAAATTTAATCCCGCAGGGCCATGAATAAGTGCTATAAATTCTTCTGTGATATCTGTCGAATAGTCCAACAAACCCGAAAGTAATTTTTCTCGGCGCTTTGCTGGTCCTAACACACCAATGTATATCGGTATCGCATTTTTAAGAGCCTGTAAATACAATAAGTCTTTTGCAAAATTATGATTCATCAAAACAATTGCTGTTTGGCGATCCATAACTTCTATTTCTAAGTCCTCTGGGGCATTATACAAAATTTTATTTGCTCCAGGAAAACCTTCTAGTGTTGCTGTATGTTGGGGAGAGCACACAATAGTAACTTCCCATTTGGTAGCCGCAGCCAACTTACATAATTGCTCTGCATCATGTTCTGTACCTATAATTACTAACCTAAAACAAGGTTGCATGTCCCGATCAAAACTTTCTAAAGTATCATCCAGAATACCGGTTTCAGAAAAGTAATATTGCTGATCATCTCCAAAACGCAGTATTGATCCCATACCTATCTCTTCTACCATCGTTTTAGAATATAGAGTTTCTATACGAAACGGGATTCTTGCAACCAAATATTCCTTAATAGCATCGATGGTAACAAACGTAATATCAAATTTCTCGATCAAAATATACAATAACCCTTCACAACCCAATCTATATTTACCATCATAGGTCATCATTCTTGATTTCCCTGATACAAATACGTATTGCGCCTGTCGAAGCACTTCTTTTTCTACACACCCACCACTTACTGCTCCAATCATCTTATTATTTTCCAGAATAAGCATTCCGACTCCAGGCCTTCTATATGAAGAACCTTCTATATCGACAACTGTTGCCAAAACAGCAGACATTCCTAATTGTTTGGCATTAGAATATGCCTCTATTATTTCTTTAAACTCATGTGTCATACTTCACTCCTCTTTATCCTAAAGGTGCTTTTGTATCCATATTTTTAATAAATGGTTGCTTATATATTCGTATGCCTTTTGCAGCTTTAATGGCGTTAGCTACAGCTCCGCCTGCTGGTGGCAATGTGGGCTCACCTAATCCTGTAGGAGCAATATCGCTATCTACAAAATACGTTTCTACGAGTGGTGCTTCATTAGCACGTATAAGTCTATACGTAGTAAAGTTTTGATCCTGTGGCACTCCTTCTTTAAAAGAAAAGTCGCCATACATTGCATGTCCTACCCCATCAATTACACCGCCCTCAATTTGGTTTTTTGCCCCCAAAGGATTTACTACGACTCCACAATCTACAACACAAATCACTTTTTTTACTATCGGAGCATCGTTTTGAAGAACTACCTCGGCAACCTCTGCAACATGAGTATTATGACAATAGTACGCACTAAAACCTTGATAAACTCCGCTTTTTGCATTACCCCATCCTGATTTATCAACAGCAACTTTAATCACATTTTCTAATCGCTCTGGAGAATATTGAATCCTTTCATCGGTGGTTCCTTTCACTTTTTGCAATAAATCCAAACGAAGTTTTATAGTATCAACTTCTAATACTTCTGCCAGTTCATCAAAAAAACTTTGCTCTGCAAAAGATAAAAAATTGGTATAGGGAGCTCTCCAGGCTCCTGTGGTAATCTTACTATTATAATTTGCCACGTCTACCTGGTAATTTTCTATGGCACCTGCCGGAAAAAAATTAGGTATTAACCCATACATATTCGAGTTTACAGAAGCTTCTGTAAGATGGTACCCGGTAATAGCACCATCTTTTATAGAGGCACTAATTTTATATTTGATAGCAGGACGATATATACCTGCAGACATATCATCCTCTCTAGAATACACTACCTTGATTGGCTTTTGGGATATTTTTGATATTTCTGCCGCTTCTAGCGCAAAATCACCATATAATCGCCTACCAAAGCCACCTCCCATTCTGGTCATTTCTACTGACACCTCTTCTGGATCACGTTCTAATAATCTAGCAACTCTTCTTGCGGTGCCAGCAGGAGTTTGTATAGGGCCTACTAATCGTACCTTATCCGATGTAACCTCTGCAAAAAAGTTCATTGGCTCCATGCAATTGTGTGGTAAAAAAGGAGACTCATATACTCTCTCGATCACTTTATCAGCTTGTGCAAAAGCCTTCTTCACATTTCCATCTGCACGTAATGTTTCAAATTTATCTCCATTAAGAAGGTCTGTAAGTGCTTTTTCAATACCTTCTGTACTTTCTAATTTGGTATCGGTAGTCCAACTTGTTTTTAAAGCTTTTTTACCTTTCATGGCAGTCCATGTATCTTTTGCCAGTACTGCTATTTTATCTCCAAACTTAACAACACTATGAACTCCATCTATCACAGTTGCTTCTGTATCATCACAGGATGCAAGTTTTTGCCCAAAAGCTGGTGGCCTTAACACAGATGCATACAACATTCCTTCTTCCTTATAATCCATCCCATAAAGTGATGCTCCTGTAATGATCTTTTCTACATCTACATTGGGAATATCTTTGCCTATGATTTTAAAATCTTTTGGATCTTTTAGAGTGACATTTTCTGGAATTTCTAGCGTTGCCGCTGTTTTAACCACATCACCATATCCTAATGTATCTCCATTTGCGTTTGAAATTACTCCATTATTTGTTGTACACTCTGATGGGTTTACACTCCATTTTGCAGCTGCCGCATTAATAAGCATTTGTCTAGCGGTGGCCCCTGTTTGCCTTAATGGCTCCCAACCTTGCCTTAAAGATTGACTTCCTCCTGCTACCTGTCTTGTAAAGTTTTTGGTATCCAAAGCTCCTTGTGCTACTATAACACGATCCCAGAGAACATCTAATTCTTCTGCAATTAGCATGGGCATCGAGGTTTTTACTCCTTGTCCAATTTCTGGATTAGGTGAAAAAATAGTAACCATTCCATTGTCTGCAATCTTTATAAATGCATTAAAATCGTTAAAATTTAATTTAGAAATATCTACTGGCGGGGTTACTTCTGGTTTGCATGCCTGAAACAAATTGAACCCTATTAGCATCCCTCCTCCTGCCAATGCCGAGGTTTTTATAAAAGACCTTCTGCTTATTGAAGGTGTTATTACATCTTTCATGTTCTAAAAATTAAAAAGGGTTAATTGGTTTTCGTTGCTGCAAGTGCTACTGCTGCTTCTATTCTATTATAAGACGCACATCTGCAGATATTACCACTCATTGCATCTCTTATTTCTGAAGTATCCGGTTTAGGATTTTGTTTTAGGAAAGCTACCGCAGACATGATCTGCCCAGCTTGACAATATCCACATTGTGGTACATCTATCTCTTTCCAGGCTTGTTGCACCGGATGAGTACCTTCTTTAGACAATCCTTCTATAGTTGTAATTTCCATATCTTCTACCATCGATACTTTTAGCAAACAACTTCTTGTTGCAGAATCATCTACATGTATTGTACATGCACCACATTGCCCTACACCACAACCAAATTTGGTACCTACCATATCAAGATGATCTCTTAACACCCATAAAAGAGGAGTATCCTGATCTGCCTCAACACTATGAGACTGACCATTAATTTTTAGATTATAAATTGGCATGAGTTTATTTTTTATAATTAATTTCAGTAAGAACAGCTATCCTTCAGGAAGGTACTAAAAAAACATTTTCATCATCCAACTTTAACAGACCTTTATACTTCATTGAGTCAAGATTTCATAAATCCCTTTATAATTACGAGATTTGTAGTAAAATTATTCCTTTGGCAAAGAAAAGAATCGTAATTACAGGAGGTCCCGGTACAGGTAAAACATCGATCATTAATAAATTAGAAGCATCTGATTTTTTCTGTTTTCATGAAATCATACGAGATATGACAAAAGAAATACTTAAAAACAATGTGATCGACTCTAATCCTATTATCTCGGTATCTGATCCATATCAATTTAATAGTATGATTCTTAATGGCCGAATTGATCAATTTAAAAAAGGATTATCTCAAGAAGATACTCTTATATTTTACGATAGAGGTATCCCTGATGTATTAGCCTACATGAGGTATTTTGATCAACCTATCGACAAACTCTTTACAGATGCCTGTAAAGAAAACAAATACGATCAAGTTTTTCTTTTACCCCCCTGGAAAGAAATCTATGTAGAAGACATTGGCAGGTATGAAAGTTTTGAACAAGCACAAGAAATACATAATCATTTGGTCATGATGTATGAAAAATTTGGGTACAAATGTCATGAAGTACCCTTTGGAAGTATTGAAAATAGATTCAATTTTATCATTCAAAACATAGTGTAATTTGATAAATCCGCCTATTAAAATATTACAGCAGTACTGGAATCATAACACCTTTAAACCATTACAGGAAGAGGTTATCAATACTGTTCTTGAAGGCGAAGATGTTTTTGCATTGCTACCAACAGGAGGTGGAAAATCGATATGTTTTCAAGTTCCAGCCTTGCTTAAAGAAGGAATTTGTATCGTTATCTCTCCACTAATAGCCCTGATGCAAGACCAGGTACAACACTTGTCAAATAAAAATATAAAATCGATTGCTTTACCTAGCGGAATAAAATATGCCGAATTAGATGCCTTGCTGGATAATTGCATTTATGGCAATTATAAATTTTTGTATCTATCTCCAGAACGGCTTCAACAGGACATTGTACAAGAACGATTAAGAAAGATGAATATTAATCTAATCGCTGTCGATGAAGCACATTGTATTTCTCAATGGGGAAATGATTTCAGACCTTCTTATAAAAAAATTGAAATCCTCAGAAACATTCACCCTTCTGTTCCTATTATTGCGCTTACTGCATCTGCTACTCCAGAGGTCGTAGAGGATATTATTACCGAATTAGATCTTTTTCAACCTAAAGTATTTAGGCAATCTTTTTTCAGATCAAATCTTGGGTATAGGGTCGAACATGCAGATGACAAAAACTATTCACTGATACGAATTTTAAACACCTATCCAGGAACCTCTATAGTCTATGTTCGCAATAGAAAATCTGCTATAGAAATAAGTAATTTCCTTACTACAAACGGTTATACCGCAACGTACTACCATGGAGGTGTTGACTCTAACGAAAAAACGAAACGTTTTAAACGGTGGATGCAAGAAGAAATCAGAGTAATGGTAGCTACCAATGCTTTTGGAATGGGCATCGACAAATCAAATGTTCGTACGGTTATTCATTACACCATTCCTGAAAGCATCGAGAGCTATTTTCAGGAAGCTGGAAGAGCAGGAAGAGATGGAAAACCTTCGTTTACATTTTTATTAAAAAACGAAAATGACCATTATCGTTTACGCAATCAGTTTATTAAAGTATTGCCCGATATCGATATGGTAAAGTTGGTTTACAGAAAACTATGTAACTATTTTCAGATTCCGTATGGCGAAGGAGAACAAACAAAATTTGACTTCTCTTTCACCAATTTTTGTGCAATCTACAATTTACATACGCTTACTACATATGCCACTTTACAATTTCTTGATCGCTGCGGAGTAATACGTTTTATGCAACGATTCACCAAAAAAACAAGTGTACACATAACTACTTCTGGAAATCAACTTTTGAACTTTCTTGAAAATCATAAAGAACATCAATTAATCATCAAGGCAATTCTAAGAACTTATGGTGGTGTTTTTGATGAAGAAACGGTTATCAACATATCACAAATAGCTTCTAAAACCAATCAATCTGAGACTAGAATAGTACAAACCCTAGAACAGTTAAAAAAAGTTGATTTATTAGAGTTTACACATCAAATATCTGATGCAGATATTATATTTTTGGTACCCAGAGAAGATGAGCATACAATTAACCGCATAAAACATCATCTTACCAAGCAAAATGCTTCTAAGGTAAAAAAGATAGAAGCTATTCTCGAATTTACAAATGATAACCATACGTGTCGAAGTAGACAACTGCTGCATTATTTTGGAGAAAACGACACTAGCGATTGCGGAATTTGTGATTATTGCGAATCAAGAAACAATAAAACAGGCACCGTTAATCTAGACGATATTAAAGAAAGTATCATAGAATTATTAAAAACCAAAAATTTATCTTCTCGTGATTTGCTTTCGGCGTTACCTTATTCTGAAGAATTAGTACTTAAAGTACTTCGCGAAATGAATGAACATCAAATTATAAAAATTAATTACGATAATAACTACCAACTAGTATAAAACAATGAGAGATTTACGAATTCTTTTTATGGGAACTCCTGACTTTGCCGTAGAAACTTTAAAAACAATTATACAAAACGAATATCATGTAGTTGGAGTCATTACAGCACCCGATAGGCCTGCTGGAAGAGGAAGAAAACTAAAAGCATCTGCGGTTAAGGAATATGCATTGTCCAAACACATTCCCATTCTACAACCCACAAATTTAAAGGATGAAAGTTTTATAGCAGAATTAAAAACACTAAATGCAAATCTACAAATCGTAGTTGCCTTTAGAATGCTACCTAAAATTGTCTGGGACATGCCTGCGTATGGTACTTTTAATTTACATGCATCTTTGTTACCAGACTATAGAGGTGCCGCTCCAATAAATTGGGCTATTATTAATGGCGAAAAAAAGACCGGAATCACAACATTTTTTATTGATGAAAAAATAGATACTGGTCACGTGATCTTGCAAAAAGAAGTTGTAATCGAAAATACAGATAGTGCAGGTGAACTGCATGACAGATTAATGACAGAAGGAGCTGGGTTGGTTATAGAAACTTTAAAAGCTATAGAAAATGATGCTGTGGTGGTTACACCGCAGCCTAATACTCAAAATCTTAAGACTGCATACAAACTAAACAAAGAGAACACCAAAATCAACTGGTCAGAGGACATGTACACCATTCACAATCTAATAAGAGGCTTATCCCCTTATCCTTCTTCATGGTGTACACTACATAACAATAATACTTCTGAAAATGTCAAAATATATGACACCATTCCCATTGAAGAACCTCATAGCCTAGAGATTGGTAAAGTTGTTGTTGAAGACGCCACTATAAAAGTAGCCGTTAAAAATGGTTTCATAATAGTTAATAAACTCCAACTTCCAGGAAAAAAAGCAATGGATTCGAAAGCTTTATTAAATGGGTATGTCTTTTATAGAGATGCAAAAATGAGCTAAGACCAGCTATAGCAAGGGATTCATAATCAATACAAAACACCAATGTTTATTAACAATCGTATTGAGTTATCAACAAATCCCTGTATTTACAGGGGTAATACTTGCATGAATCATAAATCCGTATAAATTTGTAGAGCGTTTAATATAAAGATTGGTTTAACCAACAATTAATTTAAAAACAGAATTATGAACAAAACAGAATTAATCGATGCAATGGCAGCTGACGCTGGAATCACTAAAGCAGCGGCTAAAAAAGCCTTAGAATCTTTCTTAGGAAATGTAGAAGGTTCTCTTAAAAAAGGAGACCGTATTTCTTTAGTTGGTTTTGGATCTTGGTCAGTATCTCAAAGAGCTGCAAGAGAAGGTAGAAACCCTCAAACAGGTAAAACGATTAAAATCGCTGCTAAAAACGTTGTTAAGTTTAAAGCTGGTACTGATTTATCAAACTCAGTAAACTAATCAGTACTTTTTCAATATTATTTAGAAACTCCCATTTCTGGGAGTTTTTTTTTGTAGTGTTTTGTCAAAAAACCACTCAACTCCTTTGATTATTAGAAATAATTATTTAGCTTTAAGATAAGTAAAGTAACTAATATGATATCACTTCAACCATCAAAAGGACATTTATTAATTGCCGAGCCATCTATAATTGGAGATGTATCTTTTAATCGTTCGGTTGTTCTTTTGGCTGATCATAGCGATCAAGGCTCTATTGGTTTTATCATGAATAAACCGCTTGATTATTTTCTTTCTGACCTTATTCCAGAAATAGAATTCGAATTTAAAATTTATAATGGAGGACCCGTAGAACAAGATAATCTATATTTTATTCATAAAAGACCCGATTTAATACCTAATAGCGTAGAAATATCTGGTGGCATATATTGGGGAGGGGATTTTACCATTGTTTCTCAACTCATCGCTCAAAATAGAATTACCGCTAATGAAATTCGATTTTTCTTGGGGTACTCTGGGTGGGACTCTCAACAATTAAACCAAGAATTAGAAGCTAACTCCTGGGTTATCGTAGAAAACAATTACAAAAAGAATATTATCGGAAAATCTTACAATTCTTTCTGGAAAGAAAAAATGATAGAACTTGGTGGTGATTATATCCTCTGGTCAAATGCTCCAGAAAATCCTACTTATAATTAGTCTCCCAGTCGTATTCTAGCATTTAGCGCACCTAATATCCTTTTACTTATCACAGTATCGTATTCTTTTTTTCTAAACTTTGTGATAGGTTGTATACCGGTTACAACATTTGTAATAAATAATTCATCTGCTTTTTGTAGTTCGAATGGAGAAATAGAAGCTTCCTCTACCTCATAATCTGGTAATTTCTTCAGGATTTTTAACAATTGAGTTCTTAGCACACCTCTTAAACAACCATCGGATAAGGGCGGAGTTTTTATAGTACTACCTTTCACCAAAAATAAATTTCCGTTCAGAGCTTCTACAACCATTTTATTTGAGTTTAACAGCAAACAATTTTCAAAGGAGTTTTCTTTTGCAAAAATACCTCCTAGAATATTTATAATCCTGTTATTCGATTTTAAGGTTGATAATAGGTCTGCTACTACATAATGATCTTTAAACAAAGTGACCTCATGTTTCTGATCAGAAATGGTATAAAACCCAGATGATATTGAAGAAACTACTATTGTATATTCAACTTCATTAGAATCGGGAGTATATAAACCACCCGAAACTCTATTAACAATTAATTTTACTCTGGCTGTTGCATTTGTTAACTCATTTTTTTCTACCATGCTTAGAATTTCTTCTTCAAGAAACTCTGGGGTGAACTGCATAGGAATTTGCATCCTAAGAATACGCATCGAAGCCATTAGTCTAAAATAATGATCTTCCCAAAATAATATGCTTCCCGAATTAACTCTGATCGTTTCAAACAACGCATCTCCATAGGCATATCCTCTATTGTTTATAGCGATTACTGCCTCTTTGTCCTTTACTAATTTTCCGTTACTATTAATCATAAAAAAAACTCCATAAAACTATACGTTTATGGATTTATAAAATTTGAAGTGCAAAAATACGGAATTATGCCGAACCTAATACATGTTTTAGGTTACTGATCATGTTATCCCAAAGCATTTTATTTTCATCTATTTCATCATCTTCAGAATAATCAGTAATCATCAAAGAAACATCTTTGGTAATTTCGTCTACTTGAATACGTATTTCAAAGAAATAATCGTTCCCATCCTCTTCATCAGCCAACCATCTAAACTTAATTCTTTCCCCGCTCTTTCTACTTAAAAGCTTTGCTTCTTCTTCAGAATCATCCCAAATAAAAGTAAACAGTTCTCCTCTAGAATTTACGTTATCGGCAAACCACTCAGAAAGCCCAGAAGGTGTTGATATATATTGATATAGTAATTGTGGTGACGACTGTACCACAAACTCTAGTTCATATTTTGTTTTTTCAGACATATCATTAATTGTTGGTAAGCCAATATATAGATTAATTAGCTACTTTAAAAGGACAATGAAAAAAAAATTAAAATAGTAAGAATTGTTTGTAACAATACATTTTGTTTTTATATTTGCACCCTCCTAAGCGATACTATTAAAATTTAGTATTCTTTTTTAGGAGATTTTATTTAAATGGCGAGGTAGCTCAGTTGGTTAGAGCGTCGGATTCATAACCCGGAGGTCGGGGGATCGTGCCCCCCTCTCGCTACAAAAAGAGGCTGTCTAAAAACATTTAGGCAGCCTCTTCTTATATTTTCTCTATCCCAATTCTAGATTACCCTACCATAGGATTTAGATAGAGAACTATGATAAAATATAAAGCTTGTTTTGTACTAGTGATGAAACCTACCCCATATAGTTCTCTACCACCGCGAAGTAATAAAATACTCCCTTACCCTATATTTCTGAATTTAAGAACACTCTCCTTCTCTTAAATTCTCTACAAAAAAAGGTTCTTAAAACTAATTATCGTACCAATGGAAGCATTGGCACCCATTTTTACAAAAATTGTTTCTTATATAAAGAGGGAGAAGTACCTACTGTATTTTTAAAAATACGATTAAAACTCGTTTTCGAATTAAAACCACAGTCATAGGCAATAGCTAATATTTTAAGATGATTATTTGCCGGGTCGCTTAGCTTTTCTTTTACTTCATTAACCCTATATTCATTAATATAGGTATAAAAAGAAATATCTAAATATTGATTTAAAAATGCAGACAACTTCTTTTCTTTAACCTCTAGCAATTTAGCCAATGATCGTAACGATAAATCGGGATCAAGAAAAGGTTTTTCATTTTCCATAAGATGTATCAGCAATTGCTTTAGATCTTGCACCTCTGTTTCATTATAGAATGGTTGTGTTTTCTCTTCGTTTTCTTCTATACTAATTACTGGTTCTTTTCTATCTTCTTCTATAGAATTATGTTTATCAAACAAAAAGTTGGGGACCAGTACTCGAGATTGCATCAATCCGTGATATCCCAGGTATACTAATACAAAAACGATCCCAGTAGCGATCAAATAAAAACTATTCCAGGATAAGGCTCCCCAAATCAACTCTCCTATAGTAAAAAGAATATCGACCCCTACAATAGATAAAGCACCGATCAACATTTTTTTTATCCATCCCAAATGAACACTATCGGTATTAGAATGGTAATGCAAAATAATATGTTGTGCTTTATTCAGAACTTTAAGAGAAATAAAACAACAGATTACAGAATAGATATCTATAATAGGGATATAATCATCACAACTATTTAAATATTCGAAAATATATCCTTCTTCTCTAAACATTGAAATAGAGTAAGGCATCGTAAAAAAAATGAAATATAAAAAAGGAACTACAAAATATATAGCACTTTTTTGAAACAATTTTTTGGAGGGTAAAAAAATAGATTTTACATATAATAATAATAAAGGTCCTATTAAAGTAGCTGCTGCATCTTCTACTATAAAAGTAATGCGATAAAGTAACTGGTACTTATGCAAAATGGCATAAAAATAAACCAGCGTAAACAGAATTATAGAAAAAATAACAAAAAGGATTTTCTTATGATACCCCTTTTCTTTCTTCTTTAAGAAAAGGTACAGAATCACTAAATTACTAAAGAACCCTAACCAAAAAACAAAATCTAATACTAACTCCAATACTAATTTAATTAATGTGTTGCTATCAACAAAAATGAAACAAAAGCTTTATTCTCTCTCTTTTATACAAAAACATATACTCTATTAATTCAAACATACCCAAATTTTCTCTTATCCACATGGTGTTTTTTATCAAAAAACTAAAACTCATCCATAGCAAAATTAGTATGTAATAGATTTATCCCATCGACTGCTTATCGTTGTAGTTCTTATCTTTCAATAATGTTTATTTTAAACTGAGAAGGAGAAATTCCTACGGTATTTTTAAAAATACGGTTAAAACTAGTTTTCGAATTAAAGCCACAGTCATAGGCAATGGTCATCATTTTAAGATGATGATTTGCCGGGTCACTTAACTTTTCTTTTACTTCATTAACCCTATACTCATTTATATAGGTGTAAAAAGACTTGTCTATATACTTATTAAGTAATGAAGAAAGCATTTTTTCTTTGATGTTCAATACATCTGCCAATGATGACAATGATACATCGGGGTCTAAATATGGTTTTTGATGATTCATTACGTCGTTTAGCAATACAACCAAACCCTTCATTTCTGATTCATCATATTGTGATTGCTCTTTTTCTTTTTTATCTGGCGAAATAATAACACTATCTTCATTTTGTTCAGGTGTATTGTTTTTTAATAAAAAAACAGGAAGCAAAACCCTTGATTGCGTAATTCCGTAATACCCTAGATGTGTAATAACAAAAATTACCCCTGTAACAGTAAAATACAATACATCAAAAGCCAGTTCTCCCATAATTAATTCTATTATAGTAAAAAGAACATCTATACAAATCACAACAATAATACCTAGTAGTATCCTCTTTATCCACCCTACATTCACAATATCATTATTAGAATAATAATGCTTTATAACATGTTCTACTTTGTACAAAAGTTTTAATGCTAAAAGACAATAGAACAAAGAATATAGGATCATTAATGATATATAATCCTGAAATACCTCTATATAACTAAAAACATATTCTTCTTTATAGAAAAAAAACCATATCGGGATCGAAAATAAGAATATATACAACAACGGAAAAACAAAGTTCTTCATATTGTCTTTCAACAAGTTATGAGATGGCAAAAAAACAGATTTAACATACAACAGCAACAACGGACCAATAAAAACTGTCAAAGAATCCTCAAATATGAAAGTACTAAAAAATAGTATTCCGTTCCTATGAAAAAAACCATAGAAACAAACGACGGCTAGCAATATCCATAAAAAAATAACAAAGAGTACCTTTTTATGAAACCCGTTCTCTCTATTCTTAAAAAGAAGGTAAAGTATCAGAACGTTGATAAAAAAACCCAAATACAAAATAAAATCTAAGGCTACCTCCAAGACAAACCAATTGTTAATTTAAAGCAAAAAAACTACAAATAATTGATGAAACAAAGCACCCTTAAAAACAATTAGTGAAACAACTGATATACTATTGTTGAATTATAGAGTGTTTTTATAAATATGTTAATTTTGCTTATTAAGATTGTTTTGTAGTCATTACCATTTACTTCACTTTAGTAGTTTGCACAACTTTATTCTTGTATATTTTTTTACATTTAATAACTATCAAAAAAATTTCACAAACATAGAAGAGGTTACCTTGTCCAACTACTCTTAATGATATTAAAAAAATAATTTTAGATAATCTCTCGTAAGGTTCATATATCAAAAAATAACATAAATAAGTCCGATTTTGTTCAATTTTAAGGTATTAAAACCTGAAAAAAAGTTGATTTTGATACGTTTGTTTTCGGCAAAAGTTAACATCAAAAAACAATGTTTAACAACTGTAGTCGTAAATATATCAACAATAATATCAGGCTCAAGTCCCAAAAAATATGATAAAAACAAAACCATTATTTTATGATAACAAAGAGTATATTTATGATAATACTTTAACTATAAATCAACAACTCATAAGTCATAAAACTGTAAATGACTTTTACAAATTACATACTACTCTACAAAAAAACACAAATGAAAACCTAAACATTTCTAATATCCTTCATGCAAAAACAGGAAATATGGTTTTTATCTTCTTAATAGCTATTCTTATATCATTATTATATAGAAATTACGATCTTAGAAAAAATCACCAACAAAAGCTTGAGGATTTCATTAATACTAAGGGCACCTCGCAAAAATGTAATATAGAAGCAGAGATCATTGTAACAGAAATATTATCTAAAAAAACAATTCGTAAAATAGAGAAAGAATTAACCACTTTTATTTTGAAGCAAGAGTATTTACAAAAGAAAATTTCGATTAGTGTACTAGCAAAAAAAATGAATACTAATGGAAAATACTTATCACTATATATCAATCATTATGAGAAAAAGAAATTTACAGATTATATTAATGAATTAAGAATATCGTATGTCGTAGAAAAGATTAAGAGTGATCAAACAATAAGACAATATACAGTCAAAGCTATATCAGAAATTGCAGGCTTTAGCAATCCTGTATCTTTCTCTCAGGCATTTTTGAAGAAAATGGGAGTTAAACCGTCTTATTTTATACAAAAAATAGAACAAAATATCTCATCCTAACAGAATAGTTTAGTTATATCAACAATAAAGTTACGTTCAACTAAAAAGTCATTTATAAAAAAATAATTTGGGGGCTCTTTGACGAGAATCCCACTTTATTTTTTACTAATCTGTAATTTTAGACTAAATTGTAGGACTAAAGGACACAAATGATGATAAAAACAACTCTTTTTTCTCTGGTTTTGTTTATTTGTGCATTCTCCCTTAATGCGCAAAATCTATCCCAAAACATATCTAAGACTACTGTCAACTTTAAAATTAAAAATCTAGGACTAAACGTTGATGGACACTTTTCTGATATCAAAATCGAAAGTAACTTTAATATCAACGCACTAAATGATAGTTATTTGAACGCTACTATAAAAGTAAGTTCTATAGACACAGGAAACAAAACAAGAAACAAAAGCTTGTCTGAAAAAGATTATTTTGACAGTAATACCTACCCAGAAATACAATTGAAATCTACTTCTATAAAAAAGAAAACAGAAAGCACCTATCTCTTAACTGCACAACTCACCATAAAGAATACCACCAAAACGGTTACAATACCATTACAATTATCAGAAAATGGTTCTTCTGTAACATTAACTTCATACTTCGAACTGAATAGAAGAGATTACAACGTAGGAAAGAAAAGTTGGGTAATGTCTGATATCGTAAAAATAAATGTAGTATACATTGCAACTCGTTCATAATTTGACAGAACATAACGATAAAAATCAGGTAATAATAATTGGTGGGGGTCTTGCTGGTTTGGTAAGTGCCATTCACCTTTCTAAAAAAGGATTGCAGGTACTTGTTATAGAAAAAAACACCTATCCAAATCATAAAGTATGTGGTGAATATGTTTCTAATGAAGTATTACCATATCTAGAATCCATTGGCTTTATCCCAGATACTTTTGACGCCAAAAAAATAAAAAAAATTGATCTAAGTAGTACTAAAAGTAATAGTATACAAGCCAATTTACCCCTAGGAGGTTTTAGCATTAGCCGATATACTCTGGATCATGAATTGGCTAAGAACGCAATCAAAAATGGAGTTACTATTAGTATTGATACTGTTGTTAACATAGAATTTAAGAAGGATACATTTTTTGTTTATACCAAAAATAATGAAATCCACACCTCTAGAATAGCTATTGGAGCGTATGGTAAACGTGCAAACATAGATGTTAAATTGAAACGAACATTTATTCAAAACGATTCTCCGTACTTAGCTATAAAAGGGCATTATAAAGGAGATTTTCCCGAAGATTTGGTTGGGCTTCATAATTTCAAAGGAGGATATTGCGGGGTTTCAAAAATTGAAAACAATCATATCAATATATGCTACATTACTACTTATAAATCGTTTAAAAAGTATAAAAACATTGATGACTTTCAGGATCAGGTATTATGTCAAAATATACATCTAAAAAAACTTCTTAAAAACACAGAAGTTGTATTTTCTAAACCGATAAGCATTAGTCAAATTTCATTTTCATCAAAAAATCTTATAGAGCAACATATATTAATGTGTGGAGATACTGCAGGTATGATTCATCCATTATGCGGTAACGGTATGGGAATGGCAATTCATGCCGCACAAATACTATCAACGCTTATATTAGAGTATTTTAATAATAAAGCGATATCTAGGCAAACCCTAGAAAAAAAATATACTCTAGCCTGGGAAAAAGAATTTGGACAACGATTAAAAATGGGTCGAATTTTGGCAGTATTGTTTAGAATAAATGTTTTTTCTGAGCTTGTAATATGGGGACTAAAAATAATGCCTTGGTTGTTGCCATTGATTATAAAGCGTACGCATGGCAAACCCTTAAAACCCTTAACAAGTCTATGATAAACACAAAACAACGAAGTGATTGTTCTGAAATCATGGATGACTTTGCCTTAACCGGTGAAGTTTTAAAAAATACGCTGGATCAAATCGCTACCATCAACAAATTATTGGGAGGTAATAATATAACCTTAAACGGAATAAAAAAAATACTCCCGAAACAACCTGAAAAAAAAACAGTCGTTATTGTAGATTTGGGATGCGGAAATGGTGATATGCTAAGAGCTGTAGCTCGTTTGTGTAAGAAAAGAAAACAACCCTGTAAATTGATAGGAATAGATGCCAATGAATATACGTTGAAATATGCTCGGGATTTATCAAAAGAATATCCCGAAATAAGTTACATAAATCAGGACATTTTATCTGATAATTTTGATGGACTATCTTGTGACATCATATTGTCTACATTATTCTTTCATCATTTTACAACCACTGAAATTGAAAATGTAATAACTGTACTTTTAAAAAAAGTACAGTTAGGTATCGTTATTAATGATTTACATAGACATCCTGTAGCGTATTACCTATTCAAACTAATATGCATTTTTATCAAGAACCCAATGGTGAAAAATGATGGGTTAGTATCAATTTTAAGAGGATTCAAAAAAAAGGAATTGCAACAAATAGCGACTCAATTCGAAGAAAGAAGCAACATTAAGTGGAAATGGGCTTTTCGCTATCAATGGATAATAAAAAAATAAATGAGTGTAAAAATAGTTTCTGTTGCTAAGCAACTACCACAATATAGTCGGTCTACAAAAGAAATTCTTCCTTATATAAAAGTTTGGTTAGAAGGACAAGAAAAACGTTTTCAACGTAAAGTATTAAAAATATTCGAAAATGCGGGAGTGGATCGACGATACTCTATTATGGATGCTCATGAGGTTTTTCTGAACACTTCTTTTGAAGAAAAAAATGAAATTTATAAAAGAGAGTCTATTACACTTGCCCAAAATGCTTTGACCAAAGCACTCACAAAAGCGCAATTAAAGCCACAAGACCTGGATTATATCATTACTGTAAGTTGTACCGGGATTATGATTCCTTCATTAGATGCTTATTTAATAAATAATCTGGATATGCGACAGGATATCGTGCGATTGCCGGTAACCGAAATGGGGTGCGCCGCAGGGGTATCGGGGATGATTTATGCAAAAAACTTTTTAAAATCTAACCCCAATAAACGAGCTGCTGTAATAGCAGTAGAATCGCCTACTGCAACTTTTCAGTTAGAAGACTTCTCTATGGTAAACATTGTGAGTGCTGCAATTTTTGGAGATGGAGCTGCAGCGATGATTGTTTCTTCTCATGAAAATGACCAAGGCCCTAAAATTATAGACGAAGCTATGTATCATTTTTATAATGCAGAACACATGATGGGATTCCAACTACGTAATACAGGCCTTCAAATGATATTAGATAAATCGGTACCAGAAACCATTGCTAGTCATTTTCCAAATATTGTACACCCCTTTTTAGAGAAAAACAACCTAACGATTGAAGACATTAATCATTTAATTTTTCATCCAGGCGGAAAAAAAATAGTACAAACCATAGAAGAACTTTTTGGATCCCTTGGTAAAAATATAGACGACACCAAAGAAATCCTTAAATTGTATGGAAATATGTCTAGTGCCACTGTATTATATGTATTAGAACGGTTTATGGATAAAAAACCAGCAACTGGTGATAAAGGGTTACTATTAAGTTTTGGCCCGGGATTTTCTGCACAACGAACATTAATAGAATGGTAAAAGATACAACACACAATAATTGGGCTATTATTTTGGGAGGATCTAGCGGATTGGGCCTTGCCAGTGCACAAAAACTAGCACAACATGGCTACAACATATGTATAATTCATAGAAACCGAAAAACAGAACTCAATCATATTGCTCAGGAATTTGAGCAAATAAAAAAACGTAATGTATCGTTTATATCCTTTAATATAGATGCAACTAATAAAGAAAAACGTACCGAGGTAATTTTGGACTTAAAAGAAATATTAGGTAAGAATGCTAAGATCAATGTTTTGATACATAGCATTGCCAAAGGTAATCTAAAACCGATGGTTTCTGATTCTAAAAACACGTTGCTTAACGACGACTTTCGATTAACCATTAATGCGATGGCTATTAGTCTATATGATTGGGCTGTCGACTTGTTCGAAGCAAAATTGTTTGCTAATGATACTCGAATCATCAGTTTTACTAGTGAAGGTAACACCAAGGCCTGGCAACATTATGCAGCCGTTTCTGCCGCCAAAGTAACCTTAGAAGCAATTACACGAAATATTGCCCTCGAGTTTGCTCCATATGGAATTAAAGCAAACTGTATTCAGGCGGGTGTTACAGATACCCAATCATTAAGAAGGATACCGGGGAGTGATCAGATCATAGAGCATTCTATAAAAAGAAATCCATATCATAGACTCACACAGCCCAATGATATTGCTAATGTTGTTTATCTTTTATGTACAAAAGAAGCAGCATGGATAAATGGTACTACGATACCTGTTGATGGAGGTGAGCATTTAAGTTAATTATGGAAACAACAGAAATTATATCTCTACTCCCCTATCAGGCGCCTTTCTTATTTGTGGATGCAATCGAAACCGTATCAGAAAATAATATTAAAGGCTCTTATACTTTAAAAAAAGATGAATACTTTTATAAAGGCCACTTTAAGAATAACCCCATTACTCCAGGTGTAATTTTAACCGAAATTATGGCGCAAATTGGAGTAGTTTGTCTCGGTATATATTTAATGAAAGATACTATAGAAAAGCAATACAAACCTTCAATAGCACTTACGTCTAATAGTGTTGATTTTTTCTTACCTGTTTTCCCTAACGAAAAAGTAACAGTGGTTTCAGAAAAAGAATATTTCAGGTTTAATAAATTAAAATGTCATGTAAAATTATTCAATGAAAAAGAAGCATTGGTATGCAGAGGGTATATCGCTGGCATGATTAAATAATATGGATAAGAAAAGAGTTGTTATAACAGGTATGGGGGTTGTTGCTCCAAATGGGATAGGTCTTTCCTCCTTTACCAATGCCATTAAAAATGGTACATCGGGTATTCAATTTTACAAAGAGCTGGAAGAGCTTGGCTTTTCTTGTTGTATCGGTGGAATTCCAAAAATTACTGAAGAACTTAAAGAGCACTATTTCACATCACTACAATTACGTAATTTTAATAGTTCGGGTATTCTATACGGCTGTATTGCAGGTATCGATGCCTGGAAAGATGCAGGATCAGAAACAGATGTAACTGATGTAGACTTTGATAGCGGAACCATTTTTGGTACAGGAACCTCTGGTGTAGAAAAATTTAGAGAAGCAATCTACAAATTAGATGACAAGAAGGTAAAACGATTAGGAAGCACAGTTGTTGCGCAAACAATGGCTAGTGGTATAAGCGCATATCTTGGAGGTATGTTAGGTTTGGGAAACCAGGTTACTACCAACTCATCGGCATGTAGTACGGGTACCGAAGCTATTATAATGGGATTCGATCGCATTCAATCTGGTAAAGCAAAACGTATGCTAGTTGGTAGTTGTAGCGATCATGGCCCTTATCTTTGGGGCGGCTTTGATGCTATGCGCGTAATGACCTATAAGCACAATAATACACCAGAAAAAGGGTCCCGACCTATGAGTGTTTCGGCATCTGGTTTTGTGCCTGGTAGTGGTGCTGGTGCAATGGTACTAGAATCGTTAGAAAGTGCCAAAAAAAGAGGAGCAACTATATATGCAGAAGTTTTGGGAGGAGCCATCAACTCTGGAGGACAAAAAAACGGAGGAACTATGACAGCTCCTAACCCCAAAGCGGTAGTACAATGTATAAAAGATGCACTAAAAAACTCTGAGGTAATTGCCCACGAAATTGACTTAATAAATGGTCACTTAACAGCTACATCAAAGGATGCACAAGAAATAGAAAGTTGGACAAAAGCATTGCAATTAAAAGGTACTAATTTTCCTCATATCCAATCCTTAAAATCTATGATTGGACATTGTCTTGCGGCTGCAGGTTCTATAGAAAGTGTATCTTCTGTACTACAATTAAGCCAAGGTTTTATATTTCCGACAGTTAACTGCGAAGATATTCATCCAGAAATTTCTACCATGATCAATAGCAATAAGCTATCCGATAAATTGATTTCTAAACCTCTAAAAATTATTGCCAAAGCAAGTTTTGGTTTTGGTGATGTAAATGCCTGTGTACTTTTTAAAAAATTTGATTCATAATAACTATAGAATATAAAAATGACCAAAGAAGAATTAATACCATCGTTAAAAACAATTGTAAAACCATATATCCAGGATGAAGAAGCATTTAATAACCTAACAGAGGAAACCGACTTTATTAATGATTTGAAGATTAACTCTGCCAATCTTGTAGATGTTGTTTTGGATGTAGAAGATAAATTTGACATCGAGATCGATAACGATTCTATGGAAAAGATGCTATCGGTAAAAGCCGCAATAGATATTATTACCAACAAATTAAATCAAAAATGATCGGTAATGATATAATAGATTTACAGTTGGCTGCCCAAGAAAGTGACTGGCAACGAAAAGGTTTTTTACAAAAGATATTTACTGCTTCAGAACAAAACCTTATTCTATCCAGTAAAAATTATTTTCAAGTAGTTTGGCGATTGTGGAGCATGAAAGAAAGTGCCTATAAAATTCATGTTCAGCAACATTCTAAACGTTTTTTTGCTCCTCAAAAATTCGAATGTTTCATACAAAGTAAAACCAATGGAATGGTATGTTTTGATAGCACAAAGTACCTCACAACATCTGTAACAACTCCCCAATACATCTACTCGATTGCAACCACAAAAACAATTCAAAATAACTCAACTTCATGTTTCAAAATTAATTCGACATCAAGACTCAATCAACGACAAGCAACTTATCATAACCTAAAATCTACTATTAGTAATCGTCATAAAACACTTTTTGATACGTTAGCACTAAAAAAGAACGCTGCAGGAGTTCCTTCGTTATATCAAAACGATCAAATATTAACACTCTCTTTTTCAATTTCACATCATGGAAACTATGGATTAGTTTCTATCCAAAATTAAATCAGACACCATGAAACAAACCATATCAAAGTTTTTATACACAACAAAAATGATTGTTTGGTGAGTGCTATGTAACATCTAAAAAAATATCGTAAACACATGAAAGAATTTATATCCTATGCCAAATCAAAATTTAACGTAGACAAAAAACTAATTCTTATATACATTCTGATTTATTTTAGTTGGGGAATGGGGATGAATGAATTTGGTGCTACCATGCAAATAGCAAAATTTACTTTTTGGTGGCAAGTAATTACCTGTTATATCTTATATATGATCCCCATTTCTTTGTTATTAAGAGGTTTACCATTTCATATGCAATACGCTTATGGTTTGGTTGCCATGGGATTATTAGAATTTGGGGGGTATGCTCTTAAAACTTCATATGCATACCCTAATAATATCCTAGATCAGTTTTTTAATATCAGAAACTTTAGTTTGGGAATGGCTTTGTTTTTTGCTTTATATTTTCCGATCGGAAATTGGGCTGTTTCTAAAATTTATAAGCTATTATTTAAAAGTGATGACGAATAAAGCTATTTCTATTAGGTCACATATTTGTTATTAAACAAGTTTAATAATAAGAATGCCATGTTTAAAATAAACATGGCATTCTTATTAAAAAGTTTACTGCTATGACCTGTAATCATTCAATACAGTATACTATAAACTTTTTAATCTTACTCTCAATGCTTCAGGAAACTTATACAAGGTTAATAAAGCTCCAATAATGATAATGTTTTTGAAAATATATTGTCCTAGCAATGTAAATACGAGAGGAGAATTAGAAAATGATTCCTCTGGAAACAAAAACAAAGGCGCAAAAGTAAATAGCATATGTATAAGTGCTAAACTAATTGTAAGCTGTCTTCGAATATTAAAAATTAATAATAAACCAATGATGGTTTCTGATATTGCCAATAAAATAATGGATACATCAGGGGGTACTAACCCAAACGTTAAAATATCTATAGTATTCTTGGCTAATTTTTCTGCATGACTGGTATTAGGAAAATATTTTAATACCCCAAACCAAAGATAGACCAAACCAATACTAAAGGTTAAAAACCGACTACTTGACACTCTTTTTAAATTCATAATTTGTTGTGTGATTTACGTGATTAATCTTTTTTTTGCAAATCATTAATTAGTAAGTTTAGTATACATTATTATAAGCCATACAAAAGCCTTTAGAATACTAACTCTAGTGTTAAGTTTGTGTTATTGAAAATTCTATAAAATACTTAGTTTCCCTACGATCAAATGTATTACTAATAGAAATTATACAAGTATTTTTTAACACCAATTTAAGGGGAATAACCCCAAATGAATATGTTTTTTCCACAATCACTATTTAGGTCGACAACGGCGAATAAAAGTTTCTTTTTAAGGTAATCTAATGGTTAATTTTATGCTATTAAATACGACGAGAGCACTTTTTTAAACCATCTTGTCAAATTGATTCTATAGTGGTATTTTTAACTACCACATACTTCCAAAATCAAAAACACCGATTGAGGTGTTATTTTTAAATATTTATAATGACTATATAAGCATGGAAAACTACACAACAGCATTTGTCAATTCTTTTATAGGAAATGTACAATGGATCTGGAAATCTATACTTTTCGAAGTTCCATGGTATCTGAACTACTTTTGGGGACTTATCGTGATATCCCTTCTTATATGGGGACTAGAAATTATGTTTCCCTGGAGAAAAAATCAATCAATACTTAGAAAAGATTTTTGGTTAGATGCATTCTATATGTTTTTTAACTTTTTCATTTTTGCCGTTGCTATAAATGGAGTGTATAAAGTTTTAGAGATATTATTTAAAGAAACAGGAATCTCTTCACAATTTTTTGTACTAATTAATCTTTCTTCTCTTTCTAACTGGTTACAATTAGTTCTATTTTTTATCATTTTGGATTTTGTACAATGGGTTACTCATATAGCACTTCACAAGTTCCCTTTTCTATGGAAATTTCACAAAATACACCACTCTGTTAAAGAAATGGGATTTGCAGCTCATTTACGCTATCATTGGATGGAAAACATTTTTTATAAGCCTCTAAAAACTATAGGAGTTATGCTACTTGGAGGTTTTGAACCTGAACACGCATACATAGTTCATTTTATCGCTATTATTATTGGGCATTTAAATCATGCTAACGTTAAGATTACCTGGGGTCCTTTAAAATATCTTATTAACAATCCAGTAATGCATTTATATCATCACTCTTATGAACTTCCAAAAGGGTCTTATGGCGTTAATTTTGGAATAAGTCTAAGCATTTGGGATTATATTTTTAAAACTCAGCACATTCCAGAAGATAGCGGGACTATAGAAATTGGATTTCCGGGAGACGAAAACATTCCTAAAAATTTTATTCAACAACTAATTTACGGTTTTAGAAAAACCAAAGATTAGTAATTAACAATTTTCTTGGGTAGCGTATAATTTTGGAGTAAGATTAGTTCTAGGAAAGTAACTTTTAGGCACAAAAAAAGGCAAGCTACCTACATCACACCGCTACAACCGTCTACCTTTGCTGCGTTCCCGCCCTGGAGGATTCAACAGGAGCTAGTTGTGTAGGACTTGCCGCTGCAAAGATACAATCTTTAAGAGATAAAACAATGATTTTTTAAACCCAATTAAAATAAATATCTTGCTTTAAATTATAACAACCCTAATGAAAACACATAACTTATTAATCATCATTATATTAAGCACATTCTTCTTTTCTTGCAGAAGCAATCAAGATCAAAGAAAAAAATATTTTTCTATCAATATTGTTAATAATCAAACCAAATTTAAGCTTGGTGAAACCATAAAAGCTAGTATTAGTAACACTCAAAACATTCAAATTGATTCTGTAACTTATGTGTTGGATTCAAAAAAAATTGCTTCAAAAAGTAATTTTGATTTAGAAGAAAAGATAGATGAGGAAAAATTAGGGAAACATATACTAACAGCGCAAGTATTTTATGATGGTACTATCGATACTATTAGTAAAAAAATAACTTTACTAAACAATATTGCACCTAAACTATTTTCTTACGAAATAGTAGCTACTTACCCTCACGACAAAAATGCTTTTACTCAAGGTCTAGAATTTGTAGGGGACACGCTATATGAAAGCACGGGTAAAAATGGAAAATCCTCATTAAGAAAATTAGATTATAAAACAGGTAAAATATTACTACAAAAAAAAGTTCCTGATGCTTACTTTGCAGAAGGAATAACCATTTTGAACCATAAGATATATCAATTAACATGGACCTCTCGAGAAGGGTTTATTTATGATTTGTCATCACTAGAAAAAACAGGAAGTTTTGCCTATAATAAAAGTAAAGAAGGATGGGGACTGTGCAATGATGGTACTTATATATATAAAAGTGATGGTACCGAAAAAATATGGGTTTTGGACTCACAAACGCTTGCAGAAAAGGAGTATATAGAAATTACAACTAATAAAAGTGTTAAATCAAAATTTAATGAATTAGAGTGGGTAGATGGTAAAATCTATGCAAATACATGGCAAAAAGATGGTATTGCTATTATTAATCCAAAGAATGGTGCATTGGAGGCTGTAATAAACCTTTCTGGGCTAAGAGAAAAAGTATCTCAACATCAGGAATTAGATGTCCTAAATGGTATTGCCTATAAAGAAGATACAAAACAGCTATTTGTAACAGGAAAAAACTGGGACAAACTTTTTGAGATAAAAATTATCAAAAAGTAATATGTTTCTTTCTTATTTTTAAATCAAAAATTTAGTAAAATTCCTTCTTTTTTAAAACAATCCTTATAGCAAACATCATAATTAATACCTTGTTATTATAATAGACAGATAATAAAACGTACATTTGCGGCTTATTTTAGCTATATGAACAAATTTGAAGCATTAGGCCTTGGTGATGCCATTGTAAAGGCAGTGAATGAAATGGGTTTCGAAACCCCGAGTGAAGTACAAGAAAAGGCAATTCCTATTTTGCTCAATGAAGATACCGACATTGTTGCTTTGGCACAAACTGGTACAGGAAAAACAGCAGCTTTTGGTTTTCCGTTAATCGAAAAAGTTGATAGTTCTAGCAGGATTACGCAGGGATTAATACTTTCTCCTACTCGTGAGCTTTGCTTGCAAATCACAAACGAGTTAAAAAACTATTCTAAGTTTGTACCGGGATTACATACCGTTGCAATTTATGGTGGAGCCAGTATTACAGATCAGGCAAAGCAAATAAAAAGAGGAGCTCAAATCGTTGTGGCAACTCCTGGACGAATGCAAGATATGATTAATCGTAAAATGGTGGACATCACCAATATCGGTTATTGCGTACTGGATGAAGCTGATGAAATGCTAAATATGGGATTTTATGAAGATATTAATTCTATTCTTTCTCATACTCCTAATGAAAAAAGTACCTGGTTATTTTCTGCTACCATGCCAAAAGAGGTATCTACCATAGCCAAACGGTTTATGCACGAACCGGTAGAAATAACTGTAGGACATAAAAACACAGGATCAAAAAACGTATCTCACGAATATTATGTTGTTAATTCTCGAGATAGATACGCTGCTTTAAAAAGATTAGCAGATGCCAATCCAGATATATTTTCGGTAATATTTTGTCGTACAAAAAGAGATACGCAAAAAGTTGCAGAGAACCTTATCGAAGATGGTTATAATGCTGCAGCATTGCATGGGGATCTAAGTCAAAATCAGCGTGATCTGGTAATGAAAAGCTTTAGAAACCGACAAATACAAATGTTAGTAGCTACCGATGTTGCTGCCAGAGGAATTGATGTTGATGATGTTACTCATGTAATTAATTACCAATTACCCGACGAAATTGAAACCTATACCCACCGAAGTGGACGAACAGGTCGTGCAGGTAAGAGTGGTGTCTCTATGGTGATTGTTTCTAAAAGTGAAATTAGAAAGATTAAATCGGTAGAACGTATTATTAAGAAGAGTTTTGAGAAAAAAGAAATTCCTAGTGGAGAAGAAATATGTCAAGTACAACTTTTTCATTTAGCCAATGATATAAGAAAGGCCGAAATAAACCACGAGATTGATAGTTATTTACCTTCAATTAATGAAGTTCTTAAGGAATTTTCTAAAGAAGAATTAATCAAAAAGTTCTTCTCGGTAGAATTTTCTCGTTTCCATAATTATTACAAAAAGGCAAGAGATCTTAATGTATCCAATGAACAAGGAAACGACTATAGCAATAATGGTAGCACCCGTTACTTTATTAATGTAGGAGAAAAAGATGGGTTTGATTGGATGACACTAAAAGATTTCTTGAAAGAAGTTCTTGAAATTGGTAGTGATTCTTTAAGTCGAGTAGATGTTAAAGAAAGCTTTTCTTTCTTTAACACGTCTACAGAACATCAGGAACGTGTTCTTCAGATTTTTGAAGACTTTAGAATGGAAGGACGAAAAGTAAACGTCGAAATTTCTAAAGATTCTGGACGTAGAGGTGGCGGTAGACGTCGTCGTGATGGTGGTGATAATAGTTTTAAAGGAAAAAGAAGAAGCGATGGTTTTAAACCTAAAGGAAGAAAACGTTTCGACAACAAGGATAACAAAGGGAATGAAAGCGGGAATAGAAGAAGAGACCGAAGAAAACGTAGTGATCGTAGATAATATTATTAGATAAGTAAATCTTAAAATATCAATATATTGATTCATCGTTTTTCTAAAATACCACAGTGAGTAAAAACATTTATTAGTTTTTATGTCACTTTGTAGAAAATTAAGCGTCATAATATGTACATGAAAAGAATATTATTTTACATAGTATTAATAGTAAGTATCACAATTAATGCTCAAGACGAAGCCCCTGTGGATGTTGTATCTGGAAAAGTACTAAATGCTGCTACGGACCAAAAACTGGAAAGTGTACATATTGTTAACCTTAGCCAAGTTAGTGGTACTATTACTAATAAAAAAGGAGATTTTAGCATTCCGGCCAAGGTAAATGACACCTTATATTTTAGCTATATTGGTTATAAACCTTTGCGTATAAGAGTCACAAATGATTGGATAAAATACGGTGATGTCAAAATTAAAATGACCGAATTAGGTATTGCGCTAGAAAAAGTTGTTGTTTCAGAGGTTCAGCTTACTGGTTATCTTGAAATTGACGCCAAGAAAATACCTGTGTATAATAACTATCGATACAGCATCTCTGGACTTGATTCTGGATACGAAGGAGGTAACAAACAACCTGGGGCTGTTAACAAGGTTTTAGGCGCTATTTTTAACCCTGCGGACTTTTTATACAATATGTTTAGTAAACGCTCTAAAGAGCTAAGAAAGTTGCGTAAAATGAAGAAAGATGATGAGATTAGAAATTTACTTGAAACAAAGTTTGATCGTGCTACGTTAATGGCTTTGTTACAAGTAGAACGTATGGATATTGATGAGATTCTGCGCAACTGTAATTATTCTGCTGATTTTATAAAATTTGCCAACGATCTTCAAATTCTTGATGCAATTAGTGAGTGTTACGAAGAATATAAAATCTTAGAACGAAAATAAAAGGAGGTAACAATAAATCAACATAAAGTTTTTATTCATCTAAACTTATTTTAACATTCATTTTTTTAGAAAGGGATACCTTCTATTCTCATTAAAACCTAAAAAAATGATTCTAAAATACTCAACTTTTTCTTATATAATAGCTACGCTATTATTCACATCTATTCCTACAATCGCCCAAGATTTTGTCCTTAAACCATACTTACAAAACAACGCTCAAGATAGGATCGTTATTATGTGGGAAGTCAAGAGATCTGGACAATGCTTCGTCGATTGGGGTACGAATCCTTTTTCTTTAAACAACACAACTAGTAGTATTTCGATTGCATCAAGAGGGATAAATCGCATCCATACAGCAAAAATTACGGGACTTCAGCCAAATACAAAATATTATTACAAGGTTCGTACTTCCTCAGGAGCTTTATCTTCTTTATATAATTTTAGAACTCATCCTTCTGCAGCTTCAGAAGAGAGCCTCAAGTTTGTCGCTATGTCAGACATGCAACGAGACAGTAATAACCCCAATGTATTTAAGAGCATTGTAGAACAAGGAGTATCGGTAGTTGCCAACAACTCCTATCCAAACGGGATAGAAGACCTTGATGCAATTCTTATCCCTGGTGATCTGGTAGTACAAAGCACTCATAGTTCATGGAAAAATGAATTCTTTGACCCTTCTAATGCTATAACTCCTTATTTACCGGTATACCCAGCTCCCGGCAATCATGATGTTCTTGGTTCTGGTGGACTTGGTTTGTTTTTAAAATATTTTGATTTGCCACGAAATGGTTCTTCTTCTAACCCTGAAGAATGGTGGTATAAAGATATTTCTAATGTTCGTCTAATAGGATTAAACTCGAACGCTTCTTCTTCAAACAAACAACAACAAATAAATTGGTTAAAACAAGTATTGCAAAATGCCGGTATAATATCCACTATAGATTTTGTATTCGTTCAATTACATCATCCTCATAAATCAGAACTTTGGACTCCTGGAGAATCTGATTTTTCTGGAGATGTGGTTGCAGAGCTTGAAACGTTTACTTCAAACTATGAGAAACCTTCTATTCACTTTTTTGGTCATACTCATGGATATTCTCGTGGACAATCCAGAGATCACAATCATGTCTGGATGAACGTTGCTACCGCTGGTGGAAACATTGATTACTGGGGCGAATTTGCAAATGCCGATTATGATGAATTTACCTATACCGAAGATGAATACGGTTTTGTTATGCTAGAAGTTGAAGCAGGTAATGATCCTAAATTTAAACTGAAACGATACTCGAGAGGAGACGAGAATGTTACAAAAAACAATACGCTATCTGACGAAATTACCATCAAAAGATACGATATAGCACCTTCTACTCCAACAGGAATATCTCCTATAGGAAAAACGCCTATTAACTGCATTACGCTAAAAGCATCACCTTTTAGTCATCCAAATAGCACGCACCAAGCGACTCATTGGCAAATTGTTGAAGGCTGTGATTTTTCTAGCACAAATATTAGAGACATCTGGAAACAATTTTATAATTGGTACAATGAAATAGATACTCAAAAAAACGACGACCTTACCGATGAAAAAGTAAATGATCTTATTGCCAACAAAACATATTGCTGGAGAGTACGATATAGAAATACTAATCTTACCTGGAGTCAATGGTCTGACCCAATATCCATTACAACTGCACCTGACAATGATGCTATTACAGGCAATCTTCTTTTAAATAGTGGTGCAGAATCTGGTACATCAAACTGGACAGGTGATATAGAAGCAATACCAAGCAATGGTTGTAACTCTATCCCTTCTCATATGGGAGCCCATCATTTTGCAGTAGGCGGGGTTTGTGCAAATGAACAAGCCACAGGGATCGCAAAACAAACAATAGACTTATCATCCTATACCACAGAAATAGAAACTACCGGCATTGCATTAAAATATACCGCTTATCTACGATCGTATAATGGAACGGATCAACCCGAAATGTATATCGAATTTTTAGGCAACGACAATCAAATGATTGAGCAATCACCATCCTTAATTAACAAAACTCCACAATGGAAAAACATTGCAAAAACAATCCCCATTCCTTCTGGTACTAAATCATTATCAGTGATATTAGAAGGAACCCGAAACGGTGGTACAGATAATGACAGTTATTTTGACACATTACATGTTTCTTTATCCAGATCAAACAGTTGTAGTATTACAAGTTGTTTAGACGGCATCAAAAATGGAGACGAAACCGGAATAGATTGCGGAGGCTCATCTTGTCATCCTTGCCTACCTTGTGAAGTTTCTAACCTACTCATAAATGGAAACGCAGAGAATGGTACCAATAATTGGTCTGGAGATATAGAATCCTTAATAAGTAATGAGTGTTTTGCTGTACCCTCGTATCAAGGGCAAAGACTTTTTGCTGTAGGAGGAGTATGCACCAACGAAAAAACTGTAGGGATAGCTAGGCAATCTATTGACGTTTCCTCATACACAGAAGGTATCAACAATAACCTTTTTACAGCAGAATTATCGGGATTTCTTAGATCTTACCGAGATGGCAATGACAAACCAGAAATGTATCTTGAATTTATAAATGCAAATAACACGTTAATAAAAACTTCTACTCCTATATCTAATACCAGTGCTACATGGCAAAAACTAACAGATCGAATTACAATACCAACAGGCACCAAAGTAATTAATGTCGTATTAAAAGGTAATAGATTGATAGGAACAGATAATGATAGCTATTATGATGCACTTAGTTTAACATTACAAAACTCAACCTGTTCTAAGGCACAACAAAAAATTGCTACAGAAAGATATGAAGAGAATAAAATAATTATACCTTCAAAAAGTAACATCATAAAATTACACCCAAACCCATCTGCAGGTGTTGTTTATTATAATTCTTCTATAAATATCAATACCATTAAAATATACGATACTAATGGTAGACAACTGATACAAAAAAAGTCTCTGTTCAAAAATGGAAGCATCAACCTTTCTGGCTTAGAAAATGGCACTTATATCATTTTGTTTTCTGGTTCAAAAGCTTCTGTTTCTCAAAAATTAATACTTTTAAAATAAAACACAAAATGTAATAACATCATTATAATCTAAATGCCCTGCTATACTTTGGTAGCAGGTATTTATTTATGATCTAAATCCTTATAATAACGTTCTATAATCTTTTCGTGGCTTTTAATAATTTTCTTTGCCCATTGCATTCTTTTTTGCAATATTTCTTCATGAGACAATTGCCATGGTATATCTGATGCTCTCAACCGGGAAGTTACATGTTGTAATATAATTGCTGCAGAAACAGAAAGATTAAGGCTTTCGGTAAACCCAACCATCGGAATATGTAATTTACAATCTGCTTTAGAAATAACCTGTTCACTTAATCCATGTCGTTCTTTTCCAAAGAAAAAAGCGGCAGGTTTTGTGATATCATAA
This sequence comes from Aquimarina discodermiae, assembly GCF_040786235.1. Taxonomy (NCBI): domain Bacteria; kingdom Pseudomonadati; phylum Bacteroidota; class Flavobacteriia; order Flavobacteriales; family Flavobacteriaceae; genus Aquimarina; species Aquimarina discodermiae. Next base: position 13,157 of record NZ_JBFMKP010000020.1, on the reverse strand, counting down.
TCTTGTAAAACAACAGATTCATCATGTGGTGTGGTTGCAACAATTTGATACCCTTTGTTTTTTAAACGTGTAATGCATTCTTTTGTAGAAGCATATCGATTTACATCTATCCATTTCTGAGCTCCCATAGCAATCTCTCTATCTATTCGCTTTACATTTACCTCCTCAATCACATGTACATTTTGCACCCCAAATACATCGCAACTTCGTATAACTGCACTTGTATTATGCAATTGGTACACATCTTCTATAGCTACAGTAAAATGGTTTGTTCTTTGGTCTAGGATTTTTTTATTTAATCCTAATCGTCTTGGTGTAAGAAACGATTCTAAATATTCAAGAAGTTTACTATCTGTCATAACCGCTAAAATATAAAAAACATCCACTATTATTAGGTACAACAAAAAAGTTACCCAACTTTTACATTGGGTAACTCATCAAACAATCTACTTAATTTAATCTAAAACAGTCTTTTTCTTTTAAAAACCTCCTGAAATTACCCCTAAAAACAGGAGGTTATTAACGTAAACACATTGTCAAAATGTAACTTTATACCTACTTACTACAACATATGAGAGCAGGTTGTATTTTTTAACTAATGATTTTTTAAAAACCTCCCGAAATTACCCCTAAAAACGGGAGGTTATTAACGTAAACACATTGTCAAAATGTAACTTTATACCTACTACAACGTATGAGCAGGTTGTATTCTTTAACTGTGATTTTTTAAAAAACCTCCCGAAATTACCCCTAAAAACGGGAGGTTATTAACGTAAACACATTGTCAAAATGTAACTTTATACCTACTACAACATATGAGAGCAGGTTGTATTTTTTGACTGTGATTTTTTAAAAACCTCCCGAAATTACCCCTAAAAACGGGAGGTTATTAACGTAAACACATTGTCAAAATGTAACTTTATACCCGCTACAACGTATGAGCAGGTTGTATTTTTTAACTGTGATTTTTTAAAAAACCTCCCGAAATTACCCCTAAAAACGGGAGATTATTAACGTAAACACATTGTCAAAATGTAACTTTATACCTGCTACAACGTATGAGCAGGTTGTATTTTTTAACTGTGATTTTTTAAAAAACCTCCCGAAATTACCCCTAAAAACGGGAGGTTATTAACGTAAACACATTGTCAAAATGTAACTTTATACCTACTACAACGTATGAGCAGGTTGTATTTTTTTACTGTGATTTTTTAAAAACCTCCCGAAATTACCCCTAAAAACGGGAGGTTATTAACGTAAACACATTGTCAAAATGTAATTTTAATATCTATTACAACGTGGTAACAGATTTTTATCTTAGTATGCTTTAAAAACCTCCTGAAATTACCCCTAAAAACAGGAGGCTATTAACATAAACACATCGTCAAAATGTAATTTAACAACTAATCATAATATTTTAAATAATCTCCATCACCCGAACAACTACATTTAAATCTTTAAATCATTTATCCTATACATTTCATTAGCTACGAACTTGCATAGGTAGTATTATCATTACTAATGATCAACATTAACAAAACACTTATATATTGTTTTGATACAGCTTTCTGTATTCTTATTAAAGGCTTAGAAAAAAAAGTAATGAAACTACTTGTTTTGCAATTAGTTAAAAAAAAGTGAAAAATCACACTGAATGACCTGACTAAAGACAAAGAATTCTTACTTTTAAAATCAGCATATGTTTTAGAAAGAAAAAAGAATATTGAATAAATTAGATTTTCACACTTATGTTGAAAAGAACTCAACAATGAAAACCAATTTATAAGTATATGAGATAATACTCTTATCATATGGTTAATTTTTAAATTAATCGTTATTCAGACCCTGCTTTCGTTGGCTCGCCAAAGTTCTACAATTGCCGGGTTGTTTAATTTTTAGTGATCTAATTTATTTCACTAAAAACGTATTCTTCAAAACTATTTTTTTGGACGCCTAATTTTTAGTTTTATACATGTAAATTTTTAGTTAAAAACTAATAAATCTTACGTAAATACTAAGATTTTGGCTACTAAAATATTACTATTAAAAAGTAATACTTAAATATAATCACAAATTACCAAAAACCAATACACTAAAAACACATAATAATTACGGTATAACCATAACCTAAAAATATCTTAAAAAAAGCATAAAAACCCGATGTCAATTATATCTTTTTTTAACAAAAAATAATTATAAATTTCTGATTATAAGTCACTTAAAAACAAATCTTGAATTTTTAAAATAATTTTTTTAGTAAGAATTTTCATTCATAAAACATATAACAACTAGCATTTTAACGTAAAAAAATCATTTTAATCCAATTTTTATTTTTTAATAAAACGTCAAATATCGATTGATAAACCGTAAAATTTTGTTAAAAACAGAAGGTTTCTACATGTAAATATATATATATACTTAATAGTCTGATAGTTATGTAAAATACAAGTAAAAAAAATACAGTTTCCTAAGATTAGACGTTCACCTGTCAAACTTTGTTATTTTTTAAAACCTAAGTGATCTTTTTTGAAGTAAATACAGTACGAAAATTATCTCCGTATATTAAATTGTAGAAAAGAATACTTGTTATCATTTGAGTTTACCGATAAAAAAAGTTTAGTATACCTATACTTTGAGAGATCAGTAAAACAAATGTCGTTTCAACAAGTAAATTCAAATTAAACGGCATGTATAAATCACATAGAATCAAACCTTAAACAGCAAGGATTTAATTTATTTTCATTATACAGCCAGCTTGTAGTTATCTCTTAAAAAGTAATGTTTTTATAAGGAAAACGAAAAATAAAGTAACAGAGGTCACTAGTTGTTATTAAAACTATGCTATATAACATTTTACATCTCTTATAAATTCTATTATGTAATAGATAAACTACATTACCCATTGATTACTTTTACTTTTTTCTTTAAAAAAACTTGAGTTAAGTTACCTAACCTAAGCTTGTTTTTGAATTTCCACAGAATGTGGGTAAGGAATTTCGATACCTGCATTATCAAGAGCCACCTTACAATTTTCTAATGTATCAAAATAAACACTCCAGTAATCTTCTGGCTTACAATAAGGTCTTACAGCTAAATCTACAGAACTATCACCCAGATTACTAACATTAACAGAAGGCGAAGGATCATTTAATACTTGTTTATTTGTAACTAAAACTTGTAGTAAAACTTCTTTAGCTTTTTTAATATCTTCATCATATCCAATACCAATCGTAAGATCCACCCGCATCTTTCCTTCTGCTGTAAAGTTTATTATGTTGCCATTAGCCATTGCTCCATTAGGAATAATTGCCAATTTATTACCAGGTGTTATAATTTTGGTTGTAAATATTTCTATTTGTTTTACAGTACCAATAACCCCCTGGGCTTCTATAGTGTCTCCTATTTTATAGGGTTTAAATATCATAATAAGAACTCCCCCCGCAAAATTGGACAACGAACCTTGTAATGCAAGTCCTACCGCCAAACCTGCAGCGGCAATTACTGCAGCAAATGTGGTTACATCTACTCCAAGTCTGGAAATAACCAAAATAATTAGAAATATTTTTAAAGCCCAGCTAATAAGATCTAACAAAAACTTCTGCAATGATTCATCGTATTTGCTTTTGTTCATTAGCTTTTTTAAGCTACTAATGATTTTTTTTATTACCCATGAACCAACAATATAAATAAGTATTGCTGTAATAAGTTTTGGTCCGAATTCTTTTGCTAGTTCAATTCCATAATTGAACCACTCCTGAGCTTTCTCCATCGTTGATATTTTGTGTTTTGCGAATATAATTATATTTTATGTATATTTTAAGAATCTAATAACATTAAACATTGTATTAATTATCCAAAATCAGATACAATATTACTAGGGTATCAAATACTATGTTATCTGCAAAAATATCATCTATATTCTCCTAATAGTTTGGTCAACTATTTTTTATACTTCTTATAAAATTATGATCTAATAAAAAACTACCAGATAGCCTATTAGATCCGGTAGTTTTAATAATCTATTCTTCTAAAAAGAATAGATCAAAAAATACAATTTTGCAACCCTATATTTTACAATGAAATCGAGGTTAATTGTAGCAAATTTAAGTTTCAAATTAAATAGTGATATTTTTTTGTAGCACTATTTTTATAGCTGGCAAACATCTTCTATTGTTGCAATACTATAAATTCACTTCTTCTATTACGCTGATGTTCATCATCTTCACAAGGTTTTCCGTTTGCACATTCATTAACCAGATTAGATTCTCCATAACCTCTACCTGAAATACGAGATTTATCAATCCCTCCTTTTTCTATAATATATTTGATGGTACTTTTTGCTCTTCGTTCACTTAGGTACATATTGTAGTTATCTCCTGCTCTACTATCGGTATGCGAACGGATATCTATTTTTAGGTTTGGATACTCTTTGAGAGCCGCAATAATTTTTTGCAACTCTACTTCTGCATCAGATCTGATAAATGATTTATCCAAATCAAAGTATATGATTTCTAAACTCAATAATTTGGCCAGATCATCTCCTGGTTTTACCTCTTTTCCTGTTAACCCATTACCCATTCCTAATTGTAATGGTAATTTAAATTCATATTCTAATACTTTATTGGTTGCTAAAGTAGCTTCGGTAGGATTGTATGACTCTTTGCTAGCACGAACAACATAAGAAGTTTCGCAATCAATATCGAATTTATACTCTCCTCTGGCATCTGTTCTGGTACGCTGTAACTCACTATTATTTGCATCTAATAAAAAAACTTCTGTATCTGGAAGAATATTTTTAGAATTCGCATCGGTTACCACTCCTATTACATATTGATTACATGAAGTAATTAATTCTTTTGTTTGTTTAAAACTGTAGATATCATCATTTCCTTTTCCTCCTGCACGGTTACTAGAAAAATATCCTATTTTTGTGGCTTCATTTAATACGAACGTAAAATCATCTTCTGGGCTATTTACAGGCTTACCTACATTATAAGGTATAGAAAACATCCCAAACTCTTCTGGAACTGAAACAAAAATATCTAACCCGCCTAGTCCAACATGTCCATCACTGGCAAAATACAAACGTCCAGAATCACTTACGTATGGAAACGTTTCTCTACCTTCTGTGTTAATCTTATCACCCAGGTTTTTTGGTTCTCCAAAAGTACCATCATCGTTTATATCGATGACATAAATATCAGAAAGCCCACGACTATCTGGCATATCACTAGCAAAATACAATTTGGTGCCATCGGCACTCAACGCAGGATGTGCCACAGAGTATTCATCGCTGTTAAAAGGAAGTTCTTCTATATTTTTCCATTTTTCACCATCTAATGTTGCCCTATATAACTTTAACAGCGTGGTTCCTTCTTCATTTGTTTTTAATCTTTTCCTGGTATAATTATTTCTGGTAAAGTAAACCGTTTGTCCGTCCTTACTAAAAGAGGTAGAGGATTCATGAAACTTGGTATTTATTTTTCCTTTTACTTTTTTCGGAGTTTGAAGTATTCCGTTCGCTTCTATAATGTTTGAAGAAAACAGATCTAAAAAGGGCATTTCATTCCATTCATGAATATTTTTGGAAAAAGTATTTCCTCCGCTTCTCGAAGAAGCAAATATCAATTGCCCCTGATGATTAAAACTAGGCGCATAATCAGAATACTTTGAGTTTACTCCTAATTTTAGTAATCTAAATTTACCCGATTGCATTTCGATGAACTTAAGATAGTCTCTGGTATTGATAAAGAATTCTGCTCTTTGGTCATTTCCTGTCAGGATATTAAAACGTTCCATAGCTTCATCAGCCTCTTCATATCGTTTTACACTTTTAAGACTTTGAGAATATCTAAATAAATACTCTGGATCTATTTCATGCTGATAATCTGATGTTAGTTTTTCATACCAGGGAACTGCTTCTTCTAGTTGTGCATTAAAATAGTAGGAGTCTCCCAGTTTTTTAAACAGATCCGAAGATTCATAACCACTCTTTGCTACATTCAAGTATATCTTGCGAGCATCTACAAAAGCATACCGCTCAAAATCTTCATTAGCCTTGTTCATATTTTTTTCTTGAGAAAAGACGATACCAGGTAGTATCATGATGAAAGGCAATATCCAATAGTATTTTTCTACATTCATAATTACCATTTTTTTTAAAAGAAACGTGGTGTTAACATCCTATTATATTTTCTAAACAATTCGAATCGTAGCATCACTTCATAACTACCATCATTAAATTGTGTTTGTCCTAATTCTGTAGTCTCCCGATCATATGCAAAACCGATCATAAGAGCGTCTGATATCTGAAAACCAACCATTCCACTTACCGCCGCACTCCATCGATAGGCAGCTCCTAATGTCAATCGTTTGTATAGTAAAAAGTTGGCAGACACATCTACCTGCAAGGGGGCTCCAAAAACTAACTTACTCAATACTGCTGGTTTAAACTTTACATCTCCTCCCAAATCAAAAACATATCCACTAATAAAGTAGTAGTTGATTCTTTCTTCTGCCAAAAAGCTTTCTGCAGTACTATCACTACTTGTCGAACTCTCATCAAAATGATCAGTTTCTAACAAATTTGGTGCACTTAACCCAAAGTAAAACTTATCGGTATGATAATAGACACCTACTCCTACCTGAGGGCTAAACTTATTATCGACATTGGCTTCAAATAGTCCGTCATTCGCATTATATTTTGTTAAGCCTAACAAATCAATATTTAACAAATGAGCTCCAGCTTTAACTCCAAAACTTAACTTACCCTGGTCAGAGGTCGGAATGGTATATGAAAAATCAATATCAAAATAAGTTTCGTCGGTAGGACCTATCTGATCATTTATAATGGATAAACCAAGTCCTAAACGCTCCTTACTTCCTATAGGCGTATTGGCTGTAAGTGTTTGCGTTCGGGGTGCTCCATCCAGGCCAACCCATTGACTACGATGTAGCCCCGTAATACTCATTACTCCACGGCTTCCCGCATATGCAGGGTTAACACTAATGGTATTGTACATATACTGTGTGTATTGAGCATCTTGCTGAGCATAACTATGGTAAAACACAATGCTCAAAAGTGCTGTAGCAATTATCGTGTGTATTTTTTTCATCCGCTCTTATTTAATATTTTAAAGTTTAACCCACAGATGATTTCTATCTGTGGGAATTTTGGTTGCTTATCTGTTGATATATAGGTATCCTGCTCTACTCTTAGTCACTCCAGACTCGGTAATATATTCTAATACATAGTAATACGTACCTACTGGCAATCGATCTTTTTCTTCTATAGTACTTCGTCCATTAGATATACCTCTAAAGAAGTTATTATCTCTACCATAATTCTTGGCACTATATACTTTTACACCCCAACGGTTATAAATCTCGATAGAGTTTTCAAGTCTTTCCAGGCCACTAATTACAAACACATCATTTACACCGTCTCCATCTGGCGACATCCCATTAAATATCGTAATACCATCGTCTCCTGTAATAGGCTCATTAGGTTCTAGATAATCTGGTGTTCCATTTCCATCTGTATCCACAGCATCTTCGGGATTACCATCTCCATTTGGATCAGGGCTTTCATCTATTGTTAGAAGACCATCGTTGTCATCATCTTCATCCAAATAGTCTGGAATACCATCCTGATCTGTATCGGTATCTGAAGGATCATTATCTCCGTCATAATTTTCTTCAGAAGTATATACTCCATCTCCATCATCATCAATATCTCGATAATCTGGTTCATCTTCTGAGTCTGTATTATTAAGATCGGTATCAGGGTTGGTACTTACCACATCTCCGTTAGGATTTCCAAATCCAGTGGTATCCGCATCATACGCATCATCCAGTCCATCATTATCTATATCATTCCCGCTTGGTACGGTATCTGCTATTCCATCATTATCATAATCAAAGCCTTCAGTCATATCCGGAATTCCATCATTATCAGCATCTTCATCCAAATAATCAGGAATATTATCTCCATCTGTATCCTCTGGAGTGATCCCTTCATCACCTGCACCCTCATAAGCATCATCTAATCCATCACCATCACTATCATTTCCAGAAGGAGGCACATATCCGCTTGTTGTTTGCCCTTCTACGTTATCGGGGATTCCGTCATTATCACTATCCTGATCAAAAACGTCTGGTATACTATCTCCATCAGAGTCAACAGAACTTTCTAATACATCTAGGATTCCATCATTATCATCATCAATATCAACGCTATCTGATATTCCGTCATCATCATTATCTCCATCGATTACAATGGTTTCTTCTAAGTCATCAGGAACAATATTCAAATCAATTTGATCTAAATCAATATCTGTAATAACATTGGTTATACTATTACCTGCGGTTCCAGCATTTACAGAGAAAGTAATAGTAAGCATTCGAGTTTGAAGTGCAGGTATAGTTCCTATAGTCCATACCCCGGTTGCGTTATCATATACTCCCTGATCAGGTACATCTGATACATACGTTATTCCAGCTGGTAATTGATCTGTTATAACAACATTAGTAGCTTGAGCTGGCCCTTCGTTAACAGCAATAATACTATAGCTATACGTTCCTCCTAATACATAGGGTCCTGGTTCTACTACAGATTTTGAAACTACAAGATCTATTTGTCCAACCACCTCTATATCTTCTTCAAGATCATTATTGGTAAGATCTGGATCTGTTTGATCCATAGTAAAGGTAATCGCATTAGTTATAGTAGTTCCACTGGTTCCTGTATCTACTGTTGCTGTAATCGTTAATATTTCGGTAGCTCCAGCATTTAATGTTCCTATAACCCAATCTCCTGTTACATTGCTATAAGTACCTGTACTTGGGACATCAGACACAAATGTTATTCCAGCAGGCAATAGATCATTCACAATTAATTGAGTTGCTTGTTCTGTACCATTGTTTTCTACCACAATCGTATAACTAATAGTATCTCCTTCAAGAGGGGTACTATCATTTACTGTTTTACTCATTACCAAGTCTGTTATATTAGTAACGATAATGTCCTCTTCAAGATCGTTATTAGTAAGGTTTGGATCATTCTGATCTGAAGATACGGTAATGGTATTGGTTATGGTATCTCCACTGGTACCCACATCAATACTCGTTACAATGTCTATTGTTGCTGTTGCTCCATTATTTAAGATACCAATATCCCAGTCTCCCGATGCAGGCGCATATGTTCCTTGAGAAGGAGTATCGGTTACATATGTTACTCCTAACGGAAGTTGATCATTAATTACCAAGTTTGTTGACTGTGCTACCCCATTATTAGTTACTGTAATGGTATATATAATGTTGTCTCCTTCGCTTGGATTCGCATCACTTACTGTTTTACTTATGGCTAAATCCGAATCATTATTTACAGTGATATCCTCACTTGGATCATCGGCCGTAGTATTGTTATCAGTCTGATCTAAGGTTACTGAAGTAACTGTATTAGTAATCGTATCTCCACTAGTACCTACATCAACACTTGCAACAATATCGATCGTAGCATTGGCACCACTATTTATCACACCTATGGTCCAGATACCTGTTCCACTCACATACGCTCCTTGACTTGGTGTGTCACTTACATAGGTTACTCCGGCTGGTAAAACATCTGTTAAAGATACCGTAGTAGCCTGAGCTGGACCGTTATTGGTAACCAAAATTGTATAGGTAACATTACTTCCCTCATCTGGAGTACCGTTATTAACTGTCTTGTCAACAACCAGATCAACCTCATTATTCACCACAATATCTTCACTTGGATCATCGGCCGTAGTGTTATTATCGGTCTGATCTAAGGTTACTGAAGTAACTGTATTAGTAATCGTATCGCCACTAGTACCCACATCAACACTTGCAACAATATCGATCATAGCATTGGCTCCATTATTTATCGTACCAATCGTCCAAATTCCTGTACCAGGAACATATGCACCTTGACTTGGTGTATCATTTACATAGGTTACACCGGCTGGTAACAAGTCGGTTATACTAACATTGGTAGCTGCAGGGGCTCCATTATTAGTAACCGTAAGTGTATAGATAACATTACTTCCCTCATCTGGAGTACCGTTATTGACTACCTTGGTAACCACTAAATCCACTTGATCATCAATATCTCTCCAATCTGGTTCTGGAGTTGTAGGATTATCAGTATTTGGGAAAGGGTTTGTTGCGGTTTGTCCTCCATTGGTAGGGTCAGGATCGGCATCATCTGTATCAAAATTATCATCCAGACCATCATTGTCTGCATCTGTACCAGCTAATGTAGTGTCAGCTACTCCATCATCGTCAGTATCATATGCCTCAATAGTATCACTCTCTCCGTCACCATCAGAATCCGTATCAATATAGTCAGGAATTAAATCAGGATTTGGATTTGCAACATCTGTATTTACAGGTGTATTTAATAAAGTAGTACCTGGTACATCACTGTCATACGCATCATCGATACCATCGCCATCGGCATCGGTACCTAATGGAGCAACATAACCTGCGGTAGGCTGTGCTTCTACATTATCAGGAATACCATCATCATCGGCATCGATATCCAAAAAGTCTGGATTTCCTGTAGTATCCGTATTGGCAGGGGTAAGGGTCGTATTGTCATCCAAGCCATCTCCATTGGCGTCGGGATCAGCAGTATCATCAATACCATCACCATCAGTATCGGTACCACCCGTCTGATCTACATCGGCAGCATCATCAATACCATCACCATCGGTATCGGCACCACCGGTCTGGTCGATATCGGCACTATCTGGAATACCATCATTGTCACTATCTAACTGGGCATCTACAACACCATCGCCATCACCATCGGTACCGCCTCCTTCTACTAAGTCTGGGATACCATCATTATCACCATCCAAATCAAACTGGTTGATCACTCCGTCACCATCGGCATCAAAACTATCGATAACTCCATCGCCATTCACATCGGCTCCACTATCCGGATCTAAATAATCCAGAATACCATCGCCATCAGTATCGGCTAGTGGATCACCGCTACCAGCGTTCTCTACTGTATCTGGGATACCATCGTTATCATCATCAATATCGATACTATCGGCAATACCATCATTATCGTTATCCTGGATGTCTCTGTAATCTACTTCGCCATCACCATCTTCATCGCCTAGGTTCGTACCACTTGGTGGGTTGATACCATCATTCACTGTCGAACCGGCTATTGCACTGTCATCATTATCATCAAAGGCATCATCTAATCCATCACCATCGGTATCAGTACCACTGGCAACGTTATCCGTATCGCCATTTTCTATGATATCATTGATACCATCGTTGTCGGTATCGGTATCTATATAATCTGCGGTATCGGTACCGTCTGTATTTTCTGGAACATTTAGTAAGGTAGCTCCCGCCTGGTCACTGTCATACGCATCATCGATACCATCACCATCGGTATCAGTACCTAATGGAGCGACATAACCTGCGGTAGGCTGTGCTTCTACATTATCAGGAATACCATCATCATCGGCATCGATATCCAAAAAGTCTGGATTTCCTGTAGTATCCGTATTGGCAGGGGTAAGGGTCGTATTGTCATCCAAGCCATCTCCATTGGCGTCGGGATCAGCAGTATCATCAATACCATCGCCATCAGTATCGGTACCACCCGTCTGATCTACATCGGCAGCATCATCAATACCATCACCATCGGTATCGGTACCACCCGTCTGATCTACATCGGCACTGTCTGGAATACCATCATTGTCACTATCTAACTGGGCATCTACAACACCATCGCCATCACTATCGGTACCGCCTCCTTCTACTAAGTCTGGGATACCATCATTATCACCATCCAAATCAAACTGGTTGATCACCCCGTCACCATCGGCATCAAAACTATCAATAACTCCATCGCCATTCACATCGGCTCCACTATCCGGATCTAAATAATCCAGAATACCATCGCCATCAGTATCGGCTAGTGGATCACCGCTACCAGCGTTCTCTACTGTATCTGGGATACCATCGTTATCATCATCAATATCGATACTATCTGCAATACCGTCATTATCGTTATCCTGGATGTCTCTGTAATCTACTTCGCCATCACCATCTTCATCGCCCAGGTTCGTACCACTTGGTGGGTTGATACCATCATTCACTGTCGAACCGGCTATTGCACTGTCGTCATTATCATCAAAGGCATCATCTAATCCATCACCATCGGTATCAGTACCACTGGCTACATTGTCCGTATCGCCATTTTCTATGATATCATTGATACCATCGTTGTCGGTATCGGTATCTATATAATCGGCAGTATCTGTACCGTCTGTATTTTCTGGAACATTGAGTAAGGTAGCTCCCGCCTGGTCACTGTCATACGCATCATCGATACCATCACCATCGGTATCAGCACCTAATGGAGCGACATAACCAACGGTAGGCTGTGCTTCGATATTATCGGGAATACCATCATCATCGGCATCGATATCCAAAAAGTCTGGATTTCCTGTAGTATCCGTATTGGCAGGAGTAAGAGTCGTATTGTCATCCAAACCATCTCCATCGGCGTCTGGATCAGCAGTATCATCAATACCATCGCCATCAGTATCGGTACCACCCGTCTGATCTACATCGGCAGCATCATCAATACCATCACCATCGGTATCGGTACCACCGGTCTGGTCGATATCGGCACTATCTGGAATACCATCATTGTCACTATCTAACTGAGCGTCTACAACACCATCGCCATCACCATCGGTACCGCCTCCTTCTACTAAGTCTGGGATACCATCATTATCACCATCCAAATCAAACTGGTTGATCACTCCGTCACCATCGGCATCAAAACTATCAATAACTCCATCGCCATTCACATCGGCTCCACTATCCGGATCTAAATAGTCTAAAATACCATCGCCATCAGTATCGGCTAGTGGATCACCACTACCAGCGTTCTCTACTGTATCTGGGATACCATCGTTATCATCATCAATATCGATACTATCTGCAATACCGTCATTATCGTTATCCTGGATATCTCTGTAATCTACTTCGCCATCACCATCTTCATCGCCCAGGTTCGTACCACTTGGTGGGTTGATACCATCATTCACTGTCGAACCGGCTATTGCACTGTCGTCATTATCATCAAAGGCATC
>NZ_JBFMKP010000002.1:0-275602 GCF_040786235.1 Aquimarina discodermiae | reverse complement strand
TTAGAATTGGGCGAATTTGTCATTTTTTTATATCCCTGACAGTATATGGTCAGGCACTTGACAACAAGTCAAAGATAAAAAAAATAACGCCTCAGGTCATTTTTTAAATGAAATTGCCCTGGTGAAAAGGAAGGTTGTGGTACAATCTTCCTTTTTTTTGATTTGAGTTTTTGGAAATAAAATGATGAAAAAAGAAACAAGGAAAGGTTTGGGACAAAAAAATCCATAGTCGAAAATACGGCTATGGATTTTTTTTATGTTATTAAGGTGTATTTATGACTTGTTTTTTTCGGGTTTAAAGATGAAAGCGCCAGAAAATTCTTCTTGGATATCTCTTAGTGCTCTATCTGCTTCTATGCGTGTTCTATAGTTGCCAACCCATACCTTGTACTCTGGTGTTTCCCATTTGATAGAAGATTCCCATTTTGGAAAAAGATGGTTGAAAGATTTCATAATTTCATTGGCTTTGTTTAGGCTTCCGTTATATAATTGAATTTTATAACGATCACTAAACTCTCCGTCTTTTGACATTTTAGTTTTAATATCAAGAAGCATTTTTATTCTCGAATCTTGATGAATTGTGACAGATGCCTCTGGGGGAGTTGTAACAGCAGCGGCCACAAAATCAGACTGATTTGGGCTTTCGACTTGGGTATTTGTGCTATCTTGAGCATTTAAATTGGTAATAGTTACCAAGTAAAAGCCAAGTAGATAAAAGCAGTTTGTTTTATTTAACATTCTCATTACAAATTGATTTGATACAAAGGTATAGTTTAATAACTCATTATTATAAAAAAAAATTATTTAGAATTATTATAAATTAGTAGTTAACGGTTCTCTAACATTTCTAAAATCGACTTATTATAGTACTTTTGTCGTCGAATTAAAAGTGCCGGTTTTTATGTCTCTTTTTTATGAGTTAACCATAAAAACCATACCAAAAATAAGACGATAATTCTACTTGATAATATGAGACAGGTGAAACACCGAAATTCAGCCTCTAAAATCCTACTACTAGGAACTGTTTTTTTATTTACTTTTTTGAATCCTGTGTTTGCACAGGAAGAAGCAGCTGCTGTGGATAGCACTGCAGTAACCGAAGCTTCATCTGGAGGAGATGTGGCAAAAGGTGAAGAGTTGTTTAAGTCTCTTTGTGCTGCTTGTCATAAGCGATACAAAAAGATGACAGGTCCAGCTCTTTTTGGAGTAACAGATAAGCATAATAAAGAATGGCTGTATTCTTGGATTAAGAATAGTGCAGCAATGATTGAATCTGGAGATGCAAAAGCAGTTGCAATTTTTGAAGAGTACAACAAAACAGCAATGAACGCTTTCCCGCAGCTGTCTAATGCAGATATAGATAATATATTAGCATATGTGATGGTGCCTAAGGCAGAGCCGGTAAAGCCTGTGGTTACAGGTGGGGATGGAGCTTCTGGTAGCGGTTCTGGAGTTTCTAGTGATATTATTCTAGGGATACTGGCATTTGTGTTTTTGATGCTTGTGACGGTGTTGTACCTGGTGAATAAGACATTAAGAAGCTTTGCAGAAGCGAATAATGTTTCACTGCCAGAAGAAGAAAAAAGAACTCCATTATGGAGAGCATTTGTTCAAAATCAATTCCTGGTATTAGTAACTGCAATTTTATTGCTATTGGCAAGTGGATACTTTGTCTATGGTTACTTTATGCAAGTAGGAATTGATCAAGGGTATCAACCAATTCAACCAATTCATTTCTCTCATAAAATTCATGCAGGAGATAATAAGATAGAGTGTAAGTATTGTCATTCATCTGCTAGAGTAAGTAAGACTTCTGGTATTCCTTCTCTTAATGTATGTATGAATTGTCATAAGTCTATAAGTGAGGTAGCAGATGATACTGGTAATGCAGATTATTCTAAAGACTTTTATGATGGTGAAATACAAAAATTATATAAAGCGGCAGGATGGGATGCTAATTCGCAAGCATATACTGATAAAACAGAGCCAGTAAAATGGGTTCGTATACATAACCTTCCTGATTTTGCATATTTCAACCATTCTCAGCACGTAACAGTTGCAGGGGTAGAATGTCAAAAATGTCATGGTCCTGTAGAAGAAATGGAAATTATGTACCAGCATGCGCCACTTACTATGGGATGGTGTATCAATTGTCACAGAGAGACAAATGTTAATGTAGCTGATAATAAGTATTATGAGAAAATTCATGAAGAGCTTTCTAAAAAGTACGGAGTAGATCAGTTAACAGCAGCCCAAATGGGAGGGTTAGAATGTGGTAAGTGCCACTATTAATAATAAATTTTTGATTTCTGGAAACAGAAAAATAGTAAGAAGCTAATATCAATTATATATGTCATCAAACAAGAAATACTGGAAAAGTGTTGAAGAACTAGACCAAAATAGTTCTATTGTTGAGACGCTACAACAAAACGAATTCGTACAGGAGATTCCTACCGATGAGTTTTTAGGAGATAAGTCATCTTTAGAAAATTCTTCTACAACACGTCGTGATTTTCTTAAATATGTAGGTTTTAGTACTGCGGCAGCTACTATGGCTGCTTGTGAAGGGCCTGTGAAAAAAGCAATCCCTTATGTAGTGCAACCTGATAGAATTGTACCAGGAGTAGCGAATTATTATGCTACAACAATTGCAGATGGGTACGATTTTGCCAGTGTTTTGATAAAAACAAGAGAAGGTCGACCAATAAAAGTTGAAAATAACAATTTGGCAACTTCTAATGGAGACGCAAATGCACGTGTACATGCTTCCGTATTATCTTTATATGATAGCTCTCGATTACAAGGGCCTAAAAAAGGTGATGCGGCAATAACATGGGATGCTCTTGATAAAGAAGTGACTGCTAAACTAAATGGATTGGCAGGTAAGCAAATTGTGTTGCTAACACAAACATATGCAAGCCCTTCTACTTCAAAACTTATTTCAGAGTTTAAAGCAAAATATCAAAATGTAAAGCATGTAGTATATGATGCAGTTTCTAGTAGTGAAGCACTGGACGCTTATCAGATGATGTATGGAGAAAGAGCTCTTGCTGATTATGATTTTGAGAAAGTTAATACAATAGTAGGTATTGGTGCAGACTTTTTAGGAGATTGGCAAGGTGGAGGATATGATAGCGGTTATGCTAAAGGGCGTATTCCTAAAAAAGGAAAAATGTCAAAACACATTCAGTTCGAGGCAAATATGTCATTGACTGGAGCAAATGCAGATAAAAGAATACAGGCAACACCAACACAACAAAAGCAGGTGTTAGCTGCATTATATAAATATGTAACAGGTGCTGGGTCTAAAGGAGCATTAGATTCTAAGTTGGATGCCGAAGTTGTAAAAGCAGCCAAAGAAATCCAAAAGGCTGGAAGAAATGCTGTAGTTGTTACAGGATTACAAGACGTAGATGCGCAACTTGTCGTTTTAGAGATAAATAAGGCAATACGTAGTAAAGCATTTAGTGAGGATACACCACGTACTATTCGTAAAGGAAATGCCAAAGCTGTTGTGCAATTGGTTAAAGATATGAATGCAGGGCGTGTAGGAGGTCTTTTGATTGCAGGTGTGAACCCTATGTATTCACTACCTAATGCAAACGAATTTAAAACTGGTCTGGAGAAAGTGGACTTATCTGTTGCATTTACTATGCATGACGATGCCACTGCACAATTATGTAATTATGTAGCCACTACACCTCATTATTTAGAGTCATGGGGAGATGTAGAGCTTAAAAAAGGTAGTTATAGCTTAATGCAGCCAACAATTCGTCCATTGTTTGATACAAGACAGTTTCAAGAAACATTATTGAAATGGACGGGTAACACCAGTGAGTATAATGACTATATTAAAAGTGCATGGACTGGTATCTTAGGAGGTACTTCATGGAGCCAAGCTTTGCATGATGGTGTATTGGTAAAACCAGCTTTACCAAAACAAGAATTGGCAGCGGTACTAGAAGCAGGAGAAGGAGAAGAAGAAGCCACTGCATTAAACACACCTAATGTTGCTGCGGCGGCAAGAAGATTGTCTGTAGCAAAATCAAATGGATTAGAATTAACTTTATATACCAAAACTGCTTTAGGTGATGGTCAACAGGCTAATAACCCTTGGTTACAAGAGATGCCAGACCCTATTACCAGAGCTTCTTGGGATAACTATTTGACAGTTTCTAAAGCAGATGCAGAACAGTTGGGATTAACCAATGAAAATGTAGCTAATGGAGCATTAAATGGTAGTTATGCCAAAGTAAGTGCTAATGGAACAGATGTAGTTGTGCCAGTAATTATTCAACCTGGGCAAGCAAAAGGTTCTGTTGGGTTAGCGTTAGGATATGGTAAGTCTAAAGGACTTAGAGAAGACATGAATGTTGGAGTTAATGCGTATCCTTTATACAAAAACTTTAATGCAGTACAAGAAGTAACCATTAAACTTGCAGAAGGAACACATGAATTTGCATGTGTGCAGTTGCATAATACATTAATGGGACGTGGTGATATTGTAAAAGAAACCACCCTTGAGATATTCAATACCAAAGATAAACACGAATGGAATGCAATTCCTGAAGTAAGTAAGAATCATATCGAATATGAAGTTACTTCTCCAGAAGTTGATCTATGGGATGAGTTTGATCGTTCTGTAGGGCATCATTTTAATCTTTCTATAGATTTAAATGCATGTACAGGATGTGGTGCTTGTGTGATTGCTTGTCATGCAGAGAATAATGTTCCTGTGGTTGGTAAATCAGAAGTGCGTAGATCAAGAGATATGCACTGGTTGCGTATTGATCGTTATTATTCTTCTCAAGAAAGTTTTGAAGGTGATAATACTAAGAAAGATAATATTGCAGGGTTAGGGAGTTCTTTGTCAGAATTTGGAGAGATGGAAACCCCATCAGATAACCCGCAAGTAGTATTCCAGCCAGTAATGTGTCAGCACTGTAACCATGCACCTTGTGAAACTGTTTGTCCTGTTGCGGCAACATCACATGGTAGACAAGGGCAGAACCATATGGCATATAACAGATGTGTTGGTACGCGTTATTGTGCAAATAACTGTCCTTACAAAGTAAGAAGATTTAACTGGTTCTTGTATAATAACAATGATGAGTTTGATTATCATATGAACAATGATTTAGGTAGAATGGTACTTAATCCTGATGTAACTGTACGTTCTAGAGGGGTGATGGAGAAATGTTCTATGTGTATTCAAATGACGCAAAAAACTATACTTGATGCTAAACGCGACGGTAGAGCAATTAAGGATGGAGAATTCCAAACTGCTTGTTCAGCCGCTTGTTCATCAGGAGCAATGATATTTGGCGATGTAAATGATAAGGATAGTGAAGTAGCTAAACTTACAGAAGATGATCGTATGTATCATTTACTTGAACATGTAGGTACAAAACCAAATGTTATGTATCAAACTAAAGTAAGAAATACTACAGAAGCTTAATTAATTAAATAAAGAATCAATTCAATTATAAAGGATTATGTCTCATTACGAAGCACCTATAAGAAAGCCTTTAGTAACCGGCGATAAAACATATCACGATGTAACTGTGGATGTCGTTGCACCGGTTGAAGGAAAAGCAAATAAATCTTGGTGGATCGTGTTTTCGATCGCTCTTATTGCTTTCCTTTGGGGGATAGGTTGTATTATATATACAGTTTCAACAGGAATAGGAACCTGGGGTTTAAATAAAACGGTAGGATGGGCCTGGGATATCACCAACTTTGTTTGGTGGGTAGGTATCGGTCACGCAGGAACGTTAATTTCTGCAGTACTATTGCTATTCCGTCAGAAATGGAGAATGGCGATTAACAGATCTGCAGAAGCAATGACCATCTTTTCGGTTATTCAGGCAGGATTATTTCCAATTATACACATGGGACGTCCTTGGTTGGCATATTGGGTATTACCAATTCCAAACCAATTTGGATCACTTTGGGTAAACTTCAATTCACCATTACTTTGGGATGTATTTGCAATATCAACATATCTTTCTGTATCATTGGTTTTCTGGTGGACAGGATTGTTACCTGACTTTGCAATGATCAGAGATCGTGCAATAACACCTTTTAATAAAAAAATATACGGTATCCTTTCTTTTGGGTGGAGTGGTAGAGCAAAAGACTGGCAACGTTTCGAAGAAGTATCATTGGTACTTGCAGGTTTAGCAACACCATTGGTATTATCGGTACATACGATTGTATCGTTTGACTTTGCTACATCGGTGATACCGGGATGGCATACTACTATATTTCCGCCTTACTTTGTGGCAGGAGCTATTTTCTCTGGATTTGCAATGGTAAATACATTGTTGATTATTATGAGAAAAGTGTCTAGTCTAGAAGACTACATAACAATTCAACATATAGAATTAATGAACATAGTAATTATGATTACAGGTTCTATAGTTGGGGTGGCATATATTACCGAGCTTTTTGTGGCATGGTATTCTGGAGTAGAGTATGAACAATATGCATTCTTAAATAGAGCAACAGGACCTTACTGGTGGGCATATTGGGCGATGATGACATGTAATGTATTCTCACCACAATTTATGTGGTTCCCAAAACTAAGAAGAAGTATCATGTTCTCTTTTATAATATCGATTGTTGTAAACATAGGGATGTGGTTCGAACGTTTTGTAATTATTGTAACATCATTACATAGAGATTACTTACCATCATCATGGACAATGTTCTCTCCTACCTTTGTAGATATAGGAATATTTATAGGTACAATTGGATTCTTCTTTGTATTGTTCTTATTGTATGCCCGTACTTTCCCTGTAATAGCTCAGGCAGAGGTAAAAACAATTTTAAAGTCTTCAGGAGAGAAATATAAAAAACTAAGAGAAGCGGGTATAGATCATAGAGATCAACTTCCTAATGCAAAAGCAAAAATAACTTCAGAAGAAGTAAAGGAAACTGCAAAAGTAGAAGCGAGTGAAGAAGATATCAATAGCCTCTTAGGTAATCTAGGAACGTTTGATCCTGCTACTCAAAAGGCAGATGATCTTAAAAAAGTGAATGGAATCGGACCCGTGATGGAAAAGAAACTAAATGAGATCGGAATATTTACTTTTGATCAGGTTAGTAAAATGACTTCAAAAGAGTACGATTTATTAGATAGTATCACAGGATCTTTTCCAGGTAGAGCACAACGCGACGATTGGGCAGGTCAGGCAGAACAACTTAAAAATAACTAGAAGAGTATGGCATCAAAAGTTATACACGCATTATATATAGACGACGATATCCTAATGGATGCTGTTAAAAAGGTGCGATCAGAACATTATCATATCGAAGAGGTGTATACTCCTTTTCCTGTTCACGGATTAGATAAAGCTATGGGATTGCCTCATACAAGATTAGCAATTACAGCTTTTATGTATGGATGTGTAGGACTAACGGTAGCAATCACAATGATGAATTTCATTATGATCAAAGATTGGCCACAGGATATAGGTGGTAAACCAAGCTTTAGCTACTTAGAGAATTTGCCTGCTTTTGTTCCTATTATGTTTGAGCTTACCGTGTTTTTTGCGGCGCATTTAATGGTAATTACTTTTTATATGAGAAGTAAATTATGGCCCTTTAAAGAAGCAGAAAACCCTGATGTAAGAACTACAGATGATCATTTCTTGATGGAGGTAGATGCTACAAATAAAAATGTAGATCAACTTACAGAATTGTTAAGTGATACAGGAGCAGTAGAAATTAAAGTAATAGATAAGGAAGAAGATAACCATTAGTAATAATGAAGAATACTATAAAAATATTAGCAGCGGCAATAGTTCTAATTAGTGTTGTTTCTTGTCAAAAAGATACAAAACCTAATTACCAGTATATGCCTAATATGTATGAATCGGTAGGTTATGAAACTTATGGAGAGTATGAGGTTTTTCCTGGAAAACAGGAAGCTATGTTGCCTGTAGAAGGTTCGATCCCAAGAGGATGGATGCCGTATGATTTTGAAAACTCGACAGAGGGATATCAATTAGCAAAAGACACCTTAAAAAACCCTATTCGTTATACAAAAGAAAATGAAGAAGCTGGAAAAGCACTTTATGATATCTATTGTGCAATATGTCATGGTGGACAGGGTGACGGAAAAGGAACGTTGGTAAAAAGAGAAAAGATTTTAGGAGTACCTAGTTATGATGATATAGGAAGAGCCATTACAGAAGGTAGTATCTACCATGTAATGTACTACGGAATCAATTCTATGGGATCTTATGCTTCACAAACTACAGAACACGAACGTTGGCAAATAGTACAATATGTACAAAAGTTAAAGGCAGATCTAGAAGGGAAAACACCTAGAATAGATGCAGATGTAGTGGATGCAGTAGAGATTACCCCAGCAGTGGTAGCTGAAGAAGAAAAGCACGAAACAAAAGAAGATCATAGTAACGCACACTAGTGCATTAGTAAAAAAGTTAAGAATAACGATATTATAAAGATATGTATACGCTATCAAATAGATTAAGATTATTTTCTATCGTACTTATGGTTGTTGGTTTGGTAGGTCTAATTGTTGGATTTGGACAAAGACCAGGATCAATACAAGAGGTGAAAGAAATGATGGCAGCGCACGACGCTCATGGAGGAGGACATGGTGATTCACACGCTGTAAATGATGATCATGCAAAAAATACACATGGTACCGAAACGCATGGAGCGTCAGAAGATGCACATGGAGGCGATGCACATTACGAGCATGTGTTACACCAATTGCAGAACAAACCTTGGGCGGCTTTATACGTTGCAGCGTTTTTCTTCTTTATGATTGCTTTGGGTGTACTAGCGTTTTATGCAATACAATTTGCGGCTCAAGCAGGCTGGTCTCCAGTGTTGTTTAGAGTTATGGAAGCAATAACTGCCTATTTAGTGCCAGGAGGTATCATATTATTTGTAATTCTTGGATTATCAGGATTTCATATAAATCATTTGTTTGTATGGGCAGATCCAGAAGTTGTTGCTCATGATAAACTTATTCAGGGTAAAGCAGGATGGTTAAACGGTACTGGTTTTATTATCAGAGCAATCATCTTTTTAGGAGGATGGATGACGTATCGTCATTTTGCGGTTAAATATTCAAGATTACAAGATGAAGATGCAACTGGAAATAAATGGTACAAAAAGAGTTTTAAGATCTCAGCTGCCTTCCTAGTATTCTTTATTTATACCGAATCTATGGCATCTTGGGATTGGATCATGAGTTTTGACCCGCATTGGTTTAGTACATTGTTTGGATGGTATGTGTTTGCTAGTTTATTTGTATCTGGTATCACAACAATTGCATTGATAACGATATACTTAAAATCAAAAGGATATTTGGATTTTGTAAACAATAGTCATATTCATGATTTGGCAAAATTTATGTTCGGGATTAGTATTTTCTGGACGTATTTATGGTTCTCTCAGTTTATGTTAATATGGTATTCTAATATACCAGAAGAGGTAACCTATTTTATCACAAGAATAGAAGACTATAAACTTCCATTCTTTGGAATGTTAGCAATGAATTTCATATTCCCACTATTGGTTCTAATGAATAGTGATTTCAAAAGAGTAAATTGGTTTGTTGTGATGGCAGGAATTGTTATTCTTTGCGGTCATTATATTGATGTGTTTAATATGGTGATGCCTGCAACGGTAGGAACATCTTGGTTTATCGGGATTAGCGAGATAAGTGCGGTTTTATTATTCTTAGGATTGTTCTTGTTTGTTGTTTTTAGAGCATTAACCAAGGCACCTTTATTAGCAAAAGGAAACCCATATATAGAAGAAAGTAAACACTTTCATTATTAAATTTGAATTGTAAAAAAGAAGATAGATAAAAATGACTGTATTCTTAACCCTAGTAGTTATAGCACTTTTTGGAATCACATTGTGGCAAATGTCCAAGATTTTGAAATTGTCTCAATTAAAAAATGCTGATAATTCTCAAGTAGCCAATGATAAGGATAATGACTTACAAGGTAAGCTCATGCTTGGATTTGTAATATTTCTGTATGTATTAACAGTATACTGTTTTGTACAGTATAGAAGCTTTTTCTTACCAGAATCAGCGTCAGAACACGGTGTGGATTATGACCAATTGATGTTCATCTCTATGGTGCTAATTATGTTTGTTCAGATTATCACTCAAGGATTATTACATTACTTTGCTTATAAGTACAGAGGGAAAAAGGAAAACAAAGCATTGTTTTTTGCAGATAACGATAAGTTAGAATTTATCTGGACTATTATTCCGGTAATTGTATTAGCAGGATTAATCATTTACGGATTGTTTACTTGGACAGATATTATGAATATCGATGAAGAAGAAGGGGATCCTTTAATAGTTGAGTTATATGCATATCAATTTGATTGGAGAGCTAGATACGCTGGTGAGGATAATGAACTTGGAAAAGCAAATGTTAGATTCATAGAAGGACTAAATACATTGGGAATTGATGCTTCAGATACTTATGGTAACGATGATAAGATAACTACAGAATTGCATTTGCCTGTAAATCGAAAAGTGATTTTTAAAATGAGATCGCAAGATGTATTACACTCTGCATATATGCCTTTCTTTAGAGCACAAATGAATGTGGTACCAGGTATGATTACAGAATTTGCATATACACCTACACTGACTTCTGAAGAAATGAAGAATGACCCTTATATGATAGACAAAGTTGCTACCATAAATAAGATAAGGAGAGAGAAGAGTAAAAAATTAGTTGCAGCAGGAGAAGAACCACTAGATGTATATGAGTTTGAGTACTACTTGCTGTGTAATAAAATATGTGGAGTTTCACATTATAATATGCAGATGAAAATTGTTGTAGAATCAGAAGAAGATTATGAAGCTTGGTTAAAAACACAACCAACTTTTAAAGAACAATTATCAGCACAAGCAAGCAACTAAGAGAAAGAAAGAATTAATATAGTATATTAAAAAAGAAATAAGCGATATGTCAGCAATAGCACACGCAGAGGATCACGCTCACGATGATCACGGACATCATAAAGAGACTTTTATTACCAAATATATTTTTAGCCAAGATCATAAAATGATCTCTAAACAATATTTGATTACCGGTTTAATTATGGGGATCATTGGTATCGCAATGTCGATACTATTTAGAATGCAATTGGCATGGCCAGACCATAAATTTACTATTTATGAAGTGCTTTTAGGTAAGTTTGGAGAAGACGGAGTAATGGATCCTGGTATTTATCTTGCATTAGTTACAATCCATGGAACAATTATGGTATTCTTCGTACTTACTGCAGGATTAAGTGGTACATTTAGTAACCTTCTTATTCCGTTACAAATTGGAGCGCGTGATATGGCGTCAGGATTTCTAAATATGATATCATATTGGTTATTCTTTTTAAGTAGTATTATCATGGTGTTTTCTCTATTTGTTGAAGCTGGACCGGCATCTGCAGGATGGACTATCTATCCTCCGTTGAGTGCACTTCCACAAGCAATTGGAGGTTCTGGAGCAGGAATGACACTATGGTTGGTTTCTATGGCAATATTTATTGCTTCTTCATTACTAGGTTCATTAAACTATGTGGTTACAGTAATTAACCTTAGAACCAAAGGAATGTCAATGACAAGAATGCCATTAACTATTTGGGCATTTTTTGTAACAGCAATTATTGGTGTAGTTTCTTTCCCTGTATTATTATCAGCAGCATTACTACTGATTATGGATAGAAGTTTTGGAACCTCTTTCTATTTAAGTGATATCTATATTCAAGGAGAAGTATTACACAATCAAGGTGGTTCCCCTGTATTATTCGAACACTTATTTTGGTTCTTAGGACATCCAGAGGTATATATTGTATTATTACCTGCACTGGGGATAACCTCAGAAATTATAGCGACCAATGCTCGTAAACCGATATTTGGATATAGAGCGATGGTAGCCTCTATTTTAGCAATAGCATTTTTATCTACAATAGTTTGGGGTCACCATATGTTTATTTCAGGGATGAACCCATTCTTAGGATCTGTATTTACATTTACAACCTTATTAATTGCAATTCCATCTGCAGTAAAAGCGTTTAACTATATAACCACTTTGTGGAAAGGTAACTTACAGTTAAACCCTGCTATGTTGTTTTCTATTGGTTTGGTATCAACTTTTATTACAGGAGGACTTACAGGAATTATTTTAGGAGATAGTACATTAGATATTAACGTGCATGATACTTATTTTGTAGTAGCACACTTCCACTTGGTAATGGGTATTTCTGCTCTTTATGGATTGTTTGCAGGGGTATACCATTGGTTCCCTAAGATGTATGGTAAGATGATGAATAAAAACCTTGGATATATACATTTCTGGGTGACTGCAATAGGAGCATATGGAGTATTTTTCCCAATGCACTTTGTAGGAATGGCTGGACTACCACGTCGTTATTATACAAATTCTAATTTCCCATATTTCGATGACCTTGCAGATACCAATGTATTAATTACCGTGTTCGCACTTATTACTGCAGCAGCACAATTGGTGTTCTTGTATAACTTTATTAGTTCTATTTTCTACGGAAAAAAGGCTGTACAGAACCCATGGAAATCGAATACTTTAGAGTGGACAACACCTGTAGAACATATACATGGTAACTGGCCAGGAGAAATACCTAGTGTTCATAGATGGCCTTACGATTACAGTAAGACCAATGAGAATGGTGAATATGTGATTGCAGGACAAGATTATGTGTCACAAATTGTTCCTTTGCAAGAAGGAGAAGAAGAACTACATCACTAGAAGTTCTCTTATAAAAATATTAAAAAAGCCTCTTCATATCATGAAGAGGCTTTTTTGATTTTGAATGATTCTTTATAGGTTTTAACCAAGATCAAATAGACAATAAAATATCTATATAAGATATGTAAGTGTATTCTTTTAAAAGGTTTCATAATATTGAACCAAGATTAAAGAATAGAAAATCTACTATGTCTTCGATCTACTACAAACATAAATCATAGAATTGGTTTTTATTTAGCACAGCGATACTTTGCAAGAATAGATAAATAACGGTGATTACAGTGACTCAAAATCTGAGGGTAAAGTTTTTTACATAGTCTGAATTAAAGTCATTTTTTAAATAAAATGGTGTTGTTACTTGTTTGATATTGTGTATTTTATGAATAATTTAACATTGAAAAACGAATTCTATTTAAAATATTACGAATTCTAAATATAATATAGATATAGTGTATAAAAATATACTTTCGTCATAAAATGTAGCTTCTAATCATAAGTGAACCATTTGTTTTATCATATTACTCAAACCATTACTGTTATGACCACTAAAAAATATTTCAAGGGTTTTTCGATTAATAAAGGGATTACTTTATTAATGTGCTTATTATTTAACTCGTTGTTGATGGCACAAAATGATAATCAATATAAAATTGATGACGAAAAAAATTTTTCAGAAGCGTTATTCTTTTCCTCAAAAGGAGCTTCTCAGAACAAAGTAATAAAAATATCTTCAACAGAAGAGTTAGAGCTTAAAATACAAAAAAAAGAAGGCTCTACAGAAGAGTACTTTGTTTCTGGAACTGTTGTAAATACTAGTTTCAATATAATAAGACCGATTTTTACGATCCAAAAAAAGAATGGTAAGGTGTCAGGAAAAGTTGTTTTTAATGATGATAAACGAGCTCTTAAAATTTCTACGAATAGCTTAAATGAAGTGGTAATAAACGAATCAAGTATTCATGATTATATTTGCGTGATGCCAAAGATTCATAAAGATACCTCCTTAAAAAATGAAGCACCAGAAGAAAAGTTTTCTGGAAATATTATAGAACTACAAAGTCTGCCAGGTGCAGAGCATGTTATTTATTTGGATTTTGATGGAGAATATGTGGTGTTCGATGATCAAACTATAGACGCAAAATCATGGGGCTGGGATAATGATAAAATTGCCAAAATTTGGGAAACAGTAGCACAAGATTACGCTCCTTTCAAGATTAATGTAACCACTAGCAGAGCGGTTTATGATGCAACTCCTAAAAATAAAAGTACCATGGCTATTTTTACACCTACAGATACTATTGCTCCTGGTACAGGAGGATGGGCATGGTTAGGTTCATTTACCTACACAGATGCAATAAGTAATTGTTGGGTATTCAATTCGGATACTGCTGGTGCAGCAGCGAATGGTTCTCATGAAGTTGGCCACGTAATGGGATTAAAGCATGATGGTAAAGGATCATCTGTATATTATAATGGGCATAGTAATTGGGCTCCGATAATGGGGTTTAGTGGAACTAGAAATCGTATGGGACATTGGTCAAAAGGAGAATATGCCGATGCCAATAATCTAGAGGATGATTTGAAGATTATTACAAAACCAGAAAACGGTTTTGGATATAAAACAGATCAACATGGTGACGGTATGAATAATGCTACGCAAATCATATCCGATGCAGTTGGCAATGTAAGTGCTGATAAGAATAAAGGTCTTATAAGTACACCAACTGATAAAGATATGTTTTCTTTTACAACTACAGGAGGCGTTGTCGATCTTGATGTGAAACCTACATCAGAATATACCAACCTAAACATCAAAGCAAGACTTTTGAATGACAAGGGACAAGAAGTTCTTAATTTAAATACATCAGGAGAGATGAGTGCAAAAATCGACTTTCCACTTTATAAAGGGACGTATTACTTAGAGATTGATGGAGCAGGTGAAGGAGCGAATCCAAGTGTGGGATATTCGGATTACTCATCGCTAGGATACTTTACGATATCTGGAAAATATGCTAAGGGTAACGATATTAACGATACACAAGCGCCTTTACCACCAAAAGGACTTAGAGCTTTTAATATATCACAGACTACAATGTATCTTACATGGAATGCTGCACAAGATAATATCGGAGTTATTGGATATCAGCTTTATCAAGTTACTCCTAGTGGGGATAAATTACTTGCCAGGACTACAAGTTTATCATATTATTTATCAGATTTGAATCCTAATACTACGTATAGATATAAGATTAAGGCAATGGATACTCAAAATGTATCCGAGTTTAGTGATGTTTTATCAGTAAAAACATTAAGTGAAGATAGCCTTGATGGTTATTGTGATTCTAGAGGAGAGAGAAATTCAGATTTTAGTTTTATTAGCCGTGTACAACTGGGAGAAATAGACAATAAATCTGAAGGATCGTTGCCAGATACAGAGGATGGTTATTTTGATTATACTCCGTATCAGACTACCACATTGGTAATAGGAGAGACGAATACCATGAAGGTCTCTAGAAGAGGTTGGTCAGATGCGGGATATGGATTTATAGCTTGGATAGATTATAATCAGGATGGTGATTTTGAAGATAAAGGAGAAGAAATTTTTAGGTTGTGGAAAGAAGATTTTGAGATAAGTGCAAATTTTGTGGTGCCTGCTGATGCCAAAAAAGGAAATACGCGTATGCGAGTATCTGCGGATCAAGGTAGCTTTCCTGGACCTTGCTCTATTTTTGATGGAGGTGAGGTAGAGGATTATATGGTGGTTATTGGTACTAAAAATGATGTAGAGCCTACCTGTGATGATGGTATTCAAAATGGAGATGAAACAGGAATAGATTGTGGGGGATCTTGTAAACCTTGCGAGGTTGCAGTAGATGGCGGTGAAGTAACTACTAGTGATGATAAAACAGAAGTTACTACGATAACAGGAGATGGTATTGCAGATGTGATAGCGTTCAAAAATACCAGTACATCAAATGCTACATATCGTTATTTAATTACCGATGATACGGGTAAAATTTTGGCGACCGAAACAAGTTCACATGATTTTGAAGGTGCTTCGGCTGGAGTATGTAGGGTTTACGGAATTTCATTTAACGGAGAATTATCAGTTACGAATAAAAATATTTCAGATACCGCGCTTGCTACATCTGGTTTCGAGATTTCAAAGAATTACATTACAGTAATACGAGAAGAGGATACGCTAAACCCAACTTGTAATGATGGTATTCAAAATGGAGATGAAACAGGAATAGATTGTGGGGGATCTTGTAAACCTTGCGAGGTTGCACTAGATGGTGGTGAAGTAACTACTAGTGATGATAAAACAGAAGTTACTACGATAACAGGTGATGGCATTGCAGATGTGATAGCGTTCAAAAATACCAGTACATCAAATGCTACATATCGTTATTTAATTACCGATGATACGGGTAAAATTTTGGCGACCGAAACAAGTTCACATGATTTTGAAGGTGCTTCAGTTGGAATATGTAGGGTTTACGGAATTTCATTTAACGGAGAATTATCAGTTACGAATAAAAATATTTCAGATACAGGGCTTGCTACGTCTGGTTTTGAGATTTCAAAGAATTACATTACAGTAATACGAGAAGAGGATACGCCTGACCCTACCTGTGATGATGGTATTCAAAATGGAGATGAAACGGGTGTAGATTGTGGGGGATCTTGTAAACCTTGTACAACATTAGAATATTGCGAATCTGGAAGTGAAAATTCGGGAGAGGATTATATAAGTAACTTCTCTTTAGGAAGTATAAATAAAAATTCAGAAGGAAAGAGTTATAGTGATTTTACTTCAGAATCTACTAATCTTAACCTAGGAAGTAAAGCTTCTTTTATAATAACACCAACATGGTCGGGCACTATATATAATGAAGCATATGGGATATGGATCGATTACAATCAGGATGGGGATTTTGAAGATCCAGAAGAACAAGTGTTTAGTAAAGCGGCTTCTAGAGATACTTCTATTACAGGAGAATTTACAGTACCTTCTGATGCAAAAGATGGAGCAACAAGATTACGTGTGATTATGAGATATAATACAGTGCCATCTCCTTGTGGCAGTTTCAATTATGGAGAGGCAGAAGATTATACCGTAAATATTGGAGGAGTAGTTGATCCAGACCCAACTTGTGATGATGGTATTCAGAATGGAGATGAAACCGGTATAGATTGTGGTGGTTCATGTGCTCCTTGTGATACTAGTGGTACTATAGTATATGTTGATAATGATGATATCACGACATCTTCCTCTAGTACATGGAATTTCTTTAGGATAGAAAAGGGTGATGATAGAAGCTATGGGGCATGGTATAACGGAAATTCTATTTACTTGGTTACGTATAATAAAGGTATTGTAACGACCAATGGTAATGGTAATCAAATAGTATTATTAAGCGAAGGTGTAGAAGTTGGAGCTTCTAGTAATTTTAGTACTGACAGTAGTTCTAATGTAATAGCTTCAAACACTTATACCGATAATAAAGGTAAATCTGGATATATCGGAATCTCTTTCGAACTTGATGGAAATACCCACTACGGTTGGTTCTATATTGAAGTTTCAGAAGATGGTCTGTCATATACAATATTAGACTATGCTTACAATACAACTGCAGGCCAAGGTTTGATAACAACAAGAAATACTTCATTAAAGGGAGATGTAAATGCAATTAAAAAAGTTAAAATTTACCCTAATCCGTTTCAACAAGACACTACTCTTGATGTAAGTGATTTTGAACAAGAAACTTTTACCATAACCGTTTACAGTGTTTTAGGAAAAGAACTTTATAAAAAATATTACAATCAAAACCCTCAAAAGATTAAAATTGATCAAAGTATACTATCAGATGTAGGTTATTATTTAGTGAAATTCACATCTGAAAAGGCTACTCAAACGTACGCCATTATAAAAAAGTAGTTTAGAAGATACTTTTATCCAAATAGTTAAAATAGCTAACCACTCTTTACTTGGATTGGTTAGCTATTTTAATAAGACCGTATAACATATACAATGTAAGAGATGTGTATTCGTAATCCTATGATTAAAACGAACAACTTATTTTGTTGATTAAAAAGACTATGTTTTATGATTTTTTTTGACTAAAACGAATTCTAATTTAATGGTGGCGAATTCTAAATAAAATTTTCGAATAGTTTTTAAAAAGTTGTATTTTAGATGTTTAAAACTTAAAATTTGTAAAAAAGTTCTACTTTTTTATGATTAAATACTAACTCAACTTAAATACACATTATGACAACTAAAACCTCAGTACGTCATCTTAATACCCTATGTTGTAGCGGTATTAGCTTATTACAACTTTTAATGCTGTTTTTTAGCTTTAATAGTTATTCACAAAGTTCAAAGAATCCAAGAGATATTACCTCTATTCTTTCTAATCCTTTTTATAAAGAAGCTTCAGATTCTGAGAACTTGGCATCAAGGCAAACGAATCAGCGATTAACCTTTGCAGAAATTGTAGAAGAAGCAGATGCTTATTTCGAAAAAAAATACCCAGGTCTAAGTGCAAAAGAACTTACGTCTGGAGAATTTTATGATAGTAAATTTGTGAAATATCAAAGATGGAAAAGCTTTTGGAAAAACCATTTAAATGCCGATGGTACGTTAGCCGATTATACAAAACCGTGGGTTGCGCAATCCAGAAAATCGAAAAAAGGAAATGCTGCCAGTTGTTCCAATTCCGATTATGATGTAACTTGGTCAGGGGTTAATTATAATGGAAATTTTGGTTACCAAATAGATATGGGTAGGGTAAGCAGTTTAGGTTTTCACCCAACCGATCCAAATACTTTTCTTGTAGGGGCTGCATTTGGAGGACTATGGAAAACTACAGATGGTGGGCAGTCATACATAAACTTAAATGATGATTTGCCACATACAGCAGTAGCAGATATTATTATAGATGAAGCAAACCCAAACAGAATTTTTATTGCATTAAGTGATATTGTATGGTATGGTCCAGCAGGAATTGGGGTATATGAGTCCACCGATGGAGGGGTGAGTTTTAGTCCGACAAGTTTGACATTTAATATGTCTGATGGTGTTAGAATATTTGAGATGGATGTAAACCCTAATAACCCGGCAGAAATACTAGTAGCTACCTCAAATGGTCTTTATAAAACAACTAATCGTTTTGCAACCAATAGTAAGATTTTGAATCAAAGCGTAGCAGCCGTTAAGTATAATTTGAATAGGAATAATGTTGTACACGTAGGGGGTTCTAATGGGAGATATCATGTAAGTACCAATAATGGACAAAGTTTTAGTTCGCAAAACTTTGGTTCTGGACAATTGAGAATCGCTATCTCTAATAAAGCAAACTCTGGATATGTAGCAATAACCAATGGCAATAGATTAAATGTTTCTACCGATTTTGGACAAAATTTTAGTCAAAAAACATTACCAGAAAGTAATTGTGTAATTTCCTTTGCTAATAATTCTGATACAAATCTTGCTATAGGTAATTTTGAATGCTATCGTTCTACCAACTCAGGAAATAGTTTTAGGGCT
Source organism: Aquimarina discodermiae (assembly GCF_040786235.1). Taxonomy (NCBI): domain Bacteria; kingdom Pseudomonadati; phylum Bacteroidota; class Flavobacteriia; order Flavobacteriales; family Flavobacteriaceae; genus Aquimarina; species Aquimarina discodermiae. Next base: position 256,252 of record NZ_JBFMKP010000002.1, on the reverse strand, counting down.
ACCACACAATGGTTAGGTCAAAGTGGTTTACCTTTTATTCATGTAGATCAGAGAAATATTTATACCAATCCATTACAAAATGACTATATCTACTATTGTAATGACGGAGGGGTTTTTAGATACTCGGTATCTGGAAGTAATTTCGCTAACTTATCATCTGATTTGCTGATTACCCAATATTATGATATAGCTGTTTCTCAAACCGATCCAAATATATTAGGAGCGGGATCACAAGATAATGGTAATGTTACTAGAAACTCGAATGGTCAGTGGCAAAGCTATATCCCTACCGCAGATGGGATGGGACAAGAAATTGACTTTAATGACCCAAGTACTAGATATTATTCTATTCAAAACGGAGGTTTAAACCGATGGGTAAATGGTAGTAAAAGAAATATATCTCCTCCTGGAGAAAACGGAAGGGGAGCTTGGGAAATGCCTTTTAAATTAGATCCAAATAACTCAAATAGAATAATAGCGGGTTATAATAGTGTGTATGCTTCTAATAACAAAGGAAATTCTTGGACTGTAATAGGTGATAATATTAGCCCATCAAGAGACTTGGAGCAAATTGCAATTGCCAAATCAAATTCAAATAAAATATATGCATCCCAATACAATAGGGTGTTTGCTAAAAATGCTTCCAATAATAATTGGACTACCTATACAACCCCGGTAAGTCAAACTATTACCGACCTCGAAGTACATCCAACCAACGAAAATATTGTATACATATCTTATGGAGGATTTACCAGCAATTCAAAAGTCTATAGATCTCTGGATGGTGGTAAAAACTGGCAGAATATCTCTTATAATTTACCCAACTTACCCATAATGTCTCTAGAAACATACGATAGTATTGCAGGTTCTATATTTGTGGGAAGCTATCGAGGTGTTTACTTTTTAGATGCTAATAGTAGTGAATGGAAAAAATATGGATGTTTACCTAATACCTCTGTAAATGATATAGAAATTCAATACCTTAACGGTGATAAAATATTCATAGGGACTCATGGTAGAGGGATTTATGAAGCTCCTCTTTCTCCGTTACAATGTAATACAGTGGTTACTCCTTATGTAAATGGAGGTAGTAATTGGGTGCAACAAAATACGTTGGAGACCTGTGCAGGAAAAGATATTTATTTAGGGATGCAAGGTGTAGGCACAGCAAATGTTAGAATACAATATCCTAATGGTACTGTTGATAACACTCCGGATATTGCCGATCCTTCAACTGCATGGCAGTTTAAAAATGTACAGGCTAGTGATGCAGGAGCATATACGGTATATTATAATAATGGAGGATGTGAAGGCAAGGCCGTGATTACCCTATCTGTTGAGCCTTGTGTAAGCACAGAGTATTGTGAAGCTAAAGCATCAAATTCTTCAGACGAATATATTAGTCGTTTTCAGTTAAGGTCTATCGATAATGCTTCTACTTCAGATGGAGGATATAGTGATTTTACCAGTTTATCTACTGGTCTTTCCAAGGATACTAGTCATAATTTTACGATCACCCCAACATGGTCAGGTACCGTATATAGTGAAGCATATGGTATATGGATAGATTATAACCAAGATGGAGATTTTGAAGATCCAGAAGAACAAGTGTTTAGTAAAGCGGCTTCTAGAGATACTTCTATTCCAGGAGAATTTACAGTGCCTTCTGATGCAAAAAATGGAGCTACAAGATTACGTGTGATTATGAGATATAATACAGTGCCATCTCCTTGTGGTACTTTTAATTATGGTGAGGCAGAAGATTATACCGTAAATATTGGAGGAGTAGTTGATCCAGACCCAACTTGTGATGATGGTATTCAGAATGGAGATGAAACTGGTATAGATTGTGGTGGTTCATGTGCTCCTTGTGATACTAGTGGTACTATAGTATATGTTGATAATGATGATATCACGACATCTTCCTCTAGTACATGGAATTTCTTTAGGATAGAAAAGGGTGATGATAGAAGTTATGGGGCATGGTATAACGGAAATTCTATTTACTTGGTTACGTATAATAAAGGTATTGTAACGACCAATGGTAATGGTAATCAAATAGTATTATTAAGCGAAGGTGTAGAAGTTGGAGCTTCTAGTAATTTTAGTACTGACAGTAGTTCTAATGTAATAGCTTCAAACACTTATACCGATAATAAAGGTAAATCTGGATATATTGGATTTTCTTTCGAACTTGATGGCAATACCCACTATGGATGGTTTTATGTAACAGTTGCTGCTGATGGAATGTCCTATAGCATTTTAGATTATGCATATAATACTACAGCAGGACAAAGTTTATTGACTACTAGAAACACGAATAAGTCACAAAGCGCTGGTAGAAAAACAAGCGTATCTCCTAATCCATTTAGTGATAACTTAACTGTTGATGTAAGTGGTTTGGGTAATGAGAATTTTACAATGACTATATATAGTGTTTTAGGAAAAGTAATATATCAAAAAGTATATACCGATAACCCTTATACAATTACACTTGGAGAAAAAGAGATTAGCCGTACCGGAAACTACTTTATTAAGTTTGTTTCTGGATCAAGGATAGAAGCTCATGCAGTTATAAAAGAGTAGTTGTAAGAAACTATTGAAAAAGAAAAAGAGACTGTCATTTTTGGCAGTCTCTTTTTCTTTTTTATTACTTTAGCAGCATTAACGATAGCGATTTGATAAGGTTGCTATATCATTAGTAAAGACGGGATACGATGAACGAAAACCTTAATCCATCAAACGAAAACTATTCGAACGAAGAGCTTGATGTCGAAAGAGCACTTAGACCACTTGCTTTTGAAGATTTTGCAGGTCAGGATCAAGTTCTCGAGAATCTAAAGGTTTTTGTACAAGCAGCTAATTTACGTGATGAAGCATTAGATCATACCTTGTTTCATGGACCACCGGGATTAGGAAAAACTACCCTGGCACATATTTTATCAAATGAATTAAATGTAGGTATCAAAGTAACATCTGGACCCGTACTGGATAAACCGGGTGATTTGGCTGGATTGTTAACCAATCTAGAAGATAGAGATGTATTGTTTATAGATGAGATTCATCGACTAAGCCCCATTGTAGAAGAGTATTTGTATTCGGCTATGGAGGATTATAAGATCGATATCATGATCGAGAGCGGTCCTAATGCCAGAACCGTTCAAATTAATCTTAATCCATTTACATTGGTAGGAGCGACGACAAGATCAGGACTGTTGACAGCTCCTATGCGAGCGCGTTTTGGGATACAATCCCGCTTACAATATTATACTACAGAATTATTGTCTACCATTGTAGAAAGAAGTGCACATATTTTAAATGTCCCCATTTCTATGGAAGCCGCGATCGAGATAGCAGGTAGAAGTAGAGGTACTCCCAGGATCGCAAACGCTTTATTGCGTAGGGTACGTGATTTTGCTCAAATAAAAGGAAACGGTAAGATTGATATAGAAATCTCAAAGTTTGCTCTTAAAGCTCTTAATGTAGATGCGCATGGTCTGGATGAGATGGATAATAAGATTTTATTGACCATGATCGATAAGTTTAAAGGAGGCCCCGTTGGATTAACGACGATAGCAACTGCAGTAAGTGAAAGCCCAGAGACGATAGAAGAAGTGTACGAACCATTTTTGATACAACAAGGATTTATTATGCGTACCCCACGAGGTAGAGAAGTTACAGAAGCAGCGTATAAACATTTAGGAAGAAATAAAGGTGGGATACAAGGTGGATTGTTTTAAAAAAATGATATAGTAAAAAATAAGGCATGTCTACAACAAATCTCCCCAAAGTATCTTTTTTAAAAGTATATAGAAACGCCAAACGTATCCTTAAAAACCCGTTACCTTTTCATCGAGAAAATTTTGAAAAACTAGGAGATGTCTTCGTGGTACGATTAGGATTAAAAAGCAGAGCTGTTTTTACACGTGATCCACTTCATGCAAAACATGTATTGCAAAAGCACCATAAAAAATATGATAAGTCCGCATTGCAAACAAAAGACTTAGGAAAGTATATAGGAGAAGGTTTGCTCACTGCTAATGGAGAAAAATGGTTAAAACAAAGACGCTTAATTCAGCCTGCGTTTCATAAAGAAAAGTTAGAAGCTATTGCGGCAACCATTCGAGAGGTGATTAAAGAAGAACTTTTACAGATCAAACCTGATCAAGAGATCGATGTGCATCCTATTATGGGAGATTTGGCGTTTAACGTAGTAGGAAAATCTCTGTTTAGTTACTCAGATGATGGAAGTACGATTTCAAGATTAAAAGAGATTACAGAAACCGTTCAGAAATCATTGATTAAAGAGATTAGACAACCCTACAAACGCTGGTGGTTCTTGTTTAGCGGAGCAATAAGAAATACTTTTAAGCAAACCGATGAGGCAAGAGCAATTTTAAATAAGATTATAGAAGAACGAAGACAGTCAGAAGAAAAATATGATGATTTGCTGGATATGCTCTTAGAGGCAAGATATGAAGATGGAGGAGGTATGGATAATGAGCAATTGATCGATGAAATTTTGATTTTGTTTATCGCTGGTCATGAGACTACTTCTAATGCGTTGTCTTTTACACTTCAGCTTTTGGCAATGCATCCAGAAATACAAGAAAAAATTTATAAAAATATACAGGCTATAGAAATAGAGAGCCTGTCTTTTGTAGAACAAAGTATAAAATGTCGATATGTAAAGCAATGTATAGAAGAGGCAATGCGTTTATATCCGCCGGCATATTTTGCAGATCGTGTAACCGTAGAAGAAGATGTGTATAATAATCTTGTGTTCCCAAAAGGGTCTATGTTGTTAATTTCATTTTACGAAATTCATAGGCATAAAGATTTTTGGAAAAACCCAACACAATTTGATCCTGATAGATTTCATCCAGATCGTAAAAAAGAATATTCAAACTGTTATTTTCCTTTTGGTGCAGGACCCAGGATGTGTATCGGAAACAATTTTGCGATGTACGAAATGATTTTTACAATTAGTGAACTTGTAAAAAAGTACCAGATAACTACCAATGAAAAAGAGGTGAGGATTAATCCGTTAATTACTTTGAAGCCCAAAAATGCAACGCTTGCTTTTAAGCAACGATGATTTTTATTTAGTATAAGAAAGCGTATTTTTGAAATTCGTTTCCGAAACAATTCATTTGAATCCAAAAGCTAAACACACCCAATTGATAAAAACCGAAGCAAAACGCCTTGGTTTTTTATCCTGTGGTATTAGCAAAGCCGAGTTTTTAGAAACTGAAGCTCCTAGATTAGAAAACTGGTTAAATCAAAATAGACATGGGCAAATGTCGTATATGGAAAACCACTTTGACAAACGTCTCGACCCAACCAAACTTGTAGATGGCGCAAAGAGTGTTGTTTCCTTACTTCTTAACTACTTTCCCTTAGAAGTCCAAAAAGATCAAGAAGCTCCCAAAATTTCTAAATATGCTTATGGGCAGGACTATCATCATGTGATTAAAGCCAAACTCAAACAATTACAAGAATTCATTACAGAAAATATAGGAGAAGTTGGTGGTAGAGCCTTTGTAGATTCTGCTCCCGTATTGGATAAAGCTTGGGCGGCAAAAAGTGGATTAGGATGGATTGGTAAAAACAGTAACTTACTAACTCAAAAAGTCGGGTCTTTTTATTTTATTGCAGAGTTAATCATAGATCTCGAATTAGAATATGATACTCCGGTAACCGATCATTGTGGCACATGTACAGCATGTATAGATGCATGTCCTACACAGGCGATAGTAGAACCTTATGTGGTAGATGGCAGTAAGTGTATCTCTTATTTTACTATAGAGCTAAAAGAAGAGATCCCCAATGATGTTAAAGGGCAGTTTGATAACTGGATGTTTGGTTGCGATGTATGCCAGGATATATGTCCCTGGAATCGTTTCTCGAAACCACACAATGAACCTCTTTTTAATCCTAAGCCAGAATTATTAGAGATGTCAAAAAAGGATTGGCATGAGATTACCCAAGAGGTGTTCTCAAAAGTATTTCAAAAATCTGCAGTAAAGCGAACTAAGTTTTCTGGGCTCACTCGTAATCTAGATTTTTTGAAAAATGATTAAAAATAGTAGTGATTGCTTGCCCAAAATAAAATATCATCATTTACAAACGACCAGATTGTAGATTAAAACAACCTTTTGTTTTCACGGCACGTTAAAGTTGTCGTATGAATAAGAATTGTGCTTATAATGCAAAAGGGTATATTCTCTATCAAATAAATATTTTTAATATATGGTAGGAATTCATGAATTTCGATACACTTCCTTTTTATTCCTACCATATAAAATTTACATTTGAGAAATACACAAATATCTTTGGAAGATAACAATCAGACCAAAGAAAAAGCCTTGTTAGATCGGTTTTATATAAAAGATGAATGGGTTTATAAGGCGTTTCTAGGAACGAACGTTTATTAGTAACTTAAATATGTATCAAATGAAAAACATTTTAAATTTAGATGGAGTAAAAAAGATTGGAAAGCAAGCGCAAAAACAAATACAAGGAGGTTGGAGAAGATTTAATTATTGTAAACCATCGAATCCAAGGCAATGTTGTTTTAGATTACCTAATGGTCAAGAAATTTGTGATGCTGGAAGGTGTTCAGGAACCCGATGTCTATATTGGGAATAGCATTAAAATTTGAACAAAGAAACTGGATTTTTTATGAGTCCAGTTTTTTTATGTTTTGTTAGTGACAAGCAGGCTTTTATAAAAGACCATATTCAAAAAACAAATAGGGTTTTTGGTTGGATTATTAGAAAAATCTAATAAAATCTTATAAAGGATATGGATTTCTCAAAAATTTTGAAATATAATTCATTTTTAATTTCTGAATCTCGTACATACTTGTACCTTTGTACTCTTATTTTTTACACATTTATCTTAACGTAGTATGAGTATCGAAAGTAAAAGAAGAGAAGCGTTAGTATATCACGCAAAGCCTACTCCAGGTAAAATTAAAGTGGTCCCCACCAAAAAATATGCAACCCAAAGAGATTTGTCATTAGCGTATTCTCCAGGAGTTGCAGAACCATGTTTGGAGATAGAAAAAAATAAAGCAGATGTTTATAAATATACTGCAAAAGGAAATCTTGTTGCTGTAATATCTAACGGAACAGCGGTTTTAGGTTTAGGAGATATTGGACCTGAAGCTTCTAAGCCAGTGATGGAAGGAAAAGGGTTGCTTTTTAAGATTTTTGCAGATATTGATGTTTTTGATATAGAGGTAGATACCAAAGATGTAGATGCATTTATAGAAACAGTAAAAAATATAGCACCTACTTTTGGAGGAATTAACCTTGAAGATATTAAAGCTCCCGAAGCATTTGAAATAGAAAGACGCTTAAAAGAAGAGCTTGATATTCCTGTAATGCACGATGATCAACATGGGACAGCTATTATTTCTGCTGCTGCATTGTTAAATGCATTAGAAATAGCAGAAAAGAAAATAGATGAGGTTAAGATTGTGGTGAGTGGTGCAGGTGCTGCTGCAGTGTCATGTACAAGATTGTATAAAGCTTTTGGAGCACGTTCTGAAAATATCGTAATGACCGATAGTAAAGGTGTGATTCGTAAGGATAGAGATAATCTTACCAAAGAAAAGGCAGAGTTTGCAACCGATCGAGATCTTAGTACATTAGAAGATGCGATGAAAGAGGCAGATGTATTTATTGGGTTGTCTATGGCAAATCTAGTATCAGAAAATATGTTGGTTTCTATGGCAGAAAACCCTATTGTTTTTGCGATGGCAAATCCAGATCCGGAAATAAAATATGATCTGGCTATAAAAGCTAGAAAAGATGTGATTATGGCTACTGGTCGAAGTGATCATCCTAATCAGGTAAATAACGTATTAGGATTTCCTTTTATTTTTAGAGGAGCATTAGATGTAAGAGCTACAGGAATCAATGAAGAAATGAAAATGGCGGCGGTAAAAGCATTGGCCGAATTGGCAAAAGAACCAGTTCCTGAACAGGTGAATATTGCTTATGGTGAAACCCGCCTTAATTTTGGACGTGAATATATTATTCCAAAACCATTTGATCCAAGACTAATAGCAAAGGTTCCTCCTGCGGTAGCTAAAGCGGCTATGGAAAGTGGAGTGGCAACAGAACCAATAAGCAATTGGGAGAAGTACGAAGATGAGCTTTTAGAGCGAATGGGTAATGATAATAAATTAGTAAGATTATTATTAGATAGAGCCAAAACGAACCCAAAACGTATCGTTTTTGCAGAAGCAGATCACCTAGATGTTCTTAAGGCAGCTCAAACGGTGATGGAAGAACGAATAGGGTTCCCTATTTTATTGGGACGCAAAGATGTGATTATTGAGCTGATGCAAGAGATTGATTTTGATCCAACTGGGATTGATATTATAGATCCAAAATCAGATGAAGAAAAAGAAAGAAAAAATCGTTACGGTAAAAAGTATTGGGAAACCCATAAACGAAAAGGAATCACCTTGTATGATGCAGAAAAATTAATGCGTGAGCGTAATTATTTTGCTGCAATGATGGTAAACGAAGGAGATGCAGATGCATTATTGTCAGGTTATTCTCGAAGTTATGCAACTGTAGTAAAACCAATGTTAGATCTTATTGGATTGGCTAAAGGAGCGGCTCGGGTTGCAACGATGAATGTAATGATGACAGATAAAGGCCCATTGTTTATCAGTGATACTTCAATAAATATTGAGCCTTCTTCAAAAGAGTTGGCAAAAATTGCCCAAATGACAGCAAGGACGGTAGAAATGTTTGGTATTAAACCAGTAGTAGCAATGGTGTCATATGCTAACTTTGGATCATCCAAACACCCGGCTGCAGATAAGGTAAAAGATGCCGTTTCTTATTTGCATAGGTATCATCCTAACTTAATTGTTGATGGAGGATTGCAGATTAATTTTGCGCTAAACAAGGAAAAAAGAAGCGATAAGTTTCCGTTTTCTAAATTAAACGGACAAAAGGTGAATACACTCGTGTTTCCTAATTTAGACTCTGCAAATAGTAATTATAAATTATTAGGAGAGATTAATAACTCAGAGTCTATTGGTCCTATTATGATGGGAATGAATAAACCCGTGCATATATTGCAATTAGGAGCAAGCGTAGAAGAGATTATAAATATGGCTGCAGTTGCAGTTATTGATGCTCAAGAAAAAGAAAAAAGAGAATTGTATTATATGTCATTGGCTCCAAAAGAGACGGTGTGATTTTAAGAAAGAACTAAAACAAAAGAAGTGCTTAGTCCTTTTGTTTTTTAGATATTGCCTAAATATGGTAATAAAAGAGACTGTTGCGAAGCGGTCTCTTTTTTTGTTTAAAAACATAGTTGCTGTATGAGGCTAGTATATCGATTCAGTAATATTTGCTATATATAATAGAAACCTAATTTATGTAGGATAATTTTCTTACTTTTGGATGCTTAATAAATTAGAACTCTTTTAATGATCACACATATCAAAGGAAGGCTTGTAGAAAAAAATCCAACCAACGTTGTTATAGAATGTGGAGGTGTAGGATATTTTTTACATATCTCATTGCATACTTATTCTTTGATTTCAGAAGGAGAAGCTCTTCAGTTATATACACATTTACAAGTTAAAGAAGATTCTCATACGTTGTTTGGTTTTGTAGAAAAGTCTGAAAGAGAGATTTTTAGGTTGTTGATTTCTGTTTCAGGAATTGGAGCCAGTATTGCCAGAACAATGTTGTCATCTTTACATCCTGATCAAATCAAAGAAGCGATCGCTTCTAGTGATGTTGCTACCATTCAATCTATTAAAGGTATTGGTGCCAAAACAGCACAACGGGTCATTATTGACCTAAAAGATAAAATATTAAAAGTGTATAATCTGGATGAAGTTTCAGTAGTAGAAAACAATACTAATAAAAATGAAGCGTTATCTGCATTAGAAACACTTGGCTTTAATCGAAAAATTGCAGAAAAAGCAGTGGATCGTGTTTTAAAAACTAACCCCAAAGAAACAGTTGAAAATATTATTAAACAGGCACTAAAAAATTTATAAAAACTTGGGTTCATCAAATTATTTACACTTTAATTTTTTTAGAATAATAGTATGTTTAGTAACGCTTTATAGTGGGGTGTTATATGGTCAGGATAAGGAGACAGTAAAAGACTCTACCAGTACTTCTTTTTCTATGGGTGAACTTTCATTACCAGACCCAAGCAGTATTGTTGCTAAATATGAGTATGACCCTATAACAGATAGATATATTTATCGCCAAACATTGGGTGATTTTAATGTCAGGTATCCATTGTTTTTAACACCAGCAGAATATCTAGAGCTGGTAGAGGCAGAGCAAAGACGGTCTTATTTTAAGGAAAAAATTGACGCTTTTAGCGGTAAAACAGAAGAGGCAGAAGGAAAAAGAAAGAATTTGCTGCCAATTTTTTATGTAAACTCTAATTTTTTTCAATCTGTTTTTGGTGGAAATGAGATAGAAGTGATTCCTCAAGGATCTGTAGAGATGGATCTAGGATTATTATATACCAAGCAAGATAATCCTGCGCTTTCACCGCGAAACAGGAGTAATTTTACATTCGATTTTGATCAAAGAATTAGTCTTAGTTTATTGGGTAAAATAGGTACAAGACTTCAGGTTACCGCAAATTATGATACAGAGTCTACTTTTGATTTCCAGAACCAATTAAAGTTAGAATATACTCCAACAGAGGATGATATTATACAAAGTATAGAGGTTGGTAATGTGAGCATGCCATTAAATAGCTCATTGATTCAGGGAGCACAAAGTCTTTTTGGAGTAAAAGTTGGTTTGCAGTTTGGACGTACCACCATAACTGGTGTGTATTCAGAACAGCGTTCAGAAACCAAAACTGTTAACGTTGAAGGAGGAGGGACTATAGAAAACTTTGAATTATTTGCATTAGATTATGATGAGAATAGGCATTTTTTCTTATCACATTATTTTAGAGATACTTACGATAAATCGTTAGCAAACTACCCCTTTATCAATAGTAATATTAAAATTACAAGGGTAGAGGTTTGGATAACAAACCGAGCTACCAGTGCACAAACACTTACTAACGCTCGTAATATAGTGGCGCTTCAGGATGTTGGAGAAGGACCTGGAGATGGCAATTTTGATATCCCGGTTTCTTTGTTTAATACGGCTAATACTGATGCATTACCAGATAACGGTAATAATGATTTGGATCCTACAACAATCGGTCAGGCGGGTAGCCCGATAACCGAAGCTGTAAGACAAATTGCTACACTACAACAAGGTTTTACAGGAGCTATTGCTACTTTTAATGAAGGCTTTGATTATGCGGTGTTAGAAAATGCAAGAAAGTTAAATACTACAGAGTATACGTTGAATGATCAACTGGGATACATTTCTTTAAATCAACGACTCAATAATGATGAAGTCTTAGCGGTGGCATTTCAATACACCAAAGATAATGAGGTATATCAAGTAGGAGAATTTGCAAATGACGGGGTAGATGCTACTGTAAGTTCGGGAGATACGACAGATCCTAATAACAATGTTGAAATTGGTTCAAGTCAGAGTTTGGTGGTTAAAATGCTTAAAAGCCCGATCGTTAATGTGACAAGACCAATATGGGACTTGATGATGAAAAACATATACAGTACGGGAGCGTTTAGACTGGAGCAAAATGATTTTAGGCTAAATATAGTGTACTCAAACCCTTCTCCTATTAACTATATTACAGCGGTAGACGAAACCTCATTGGCATTACCCGGTGATGTAGAACAAACCACCTTATTAAAGGTATTTAATTTGGATAGATTAAATCCGAATGGGGATCCGGTACAAGGAGGAGATGGTTTTTTTGATTATGTAGATGGATTAACCATTGATTCTCAAAATGGTCGAATCATATTTACTAGTGTAGAACCTTTTGGAGAATATCTTTTCGATAGATTAGATAATGGACCGGTTGGTGCTGATTATACAAGCCCAGGTTCATATAATGCGAATCAGGATAAATACGTATTTAGAGATTTATATACGCAAACAAAGGTAGTAGCCGAACAACAATCTGCTGATAAGAACTTCTTTCAGTTAAAAGGTAGGTATAAATCTTCAGGTCAGGACGGGATACCTTTGGGGGCATTTAATGTGCCACAAGGTTCGGTAACGGTGACAGCGGGAGGTAGAGTTTTACAAGAAGGTGTTGATTATACGGTTAACTATCAATTAGGACGTGTAATCATATTAGATGAGGCGTTAAAATCTTCTAATACACCTATACAGGTTTCTACAGAAAATAATGCGGTGTTTGGGCAACAAACCAAACGTTTTACAGGACTTAATATAGAACATAAGTTTAGCGATGATTTTATTATAGGAGGTACATTTTTAAACCTAAATGAACGACCTATAACTCAAAAGTCAAATTATGATTTTGAGCCTATTAATAATACCATTTTAGGATTCAATGCGGCGTATGCAACAGAGGTTCCTTTTTTAACAAGAATGGTAAATAAATTGCCTAATATCGATACTGATGTGCCATCGAATGTGTCCGTAAGAGCAGAAGGAGCCTATTTGATTGCAGGAGCACCCAAAGGGGCAGATTTTGATGGTAAAGTAACAACGTATATAGATGATTTTGAAGGAGCACAAACACGAATAGATGTGAGTTCTCCCCAGTCATGGGAACTGTCAAGTGCGCCACTTGGTTTTGGAGGTGAGATAGAAAATGATAATCTCGAATCTGGATATAAAAGAGCAAAGCTATCCTGGTACTCTATTGATCCAATTTTTTATGGTAATAATAGACCAAGCGGAATTACAGAACAAGATTTAGCAACAAACCGATCAAGAAGAGTATTTATAGATGAGGTGTTTCCTGATACCGATATCGTACAGGGACAAACATTAGCGTTATTTACGTTTGATCTTAACTATGATCCTACACAAAGAGGACCTTATAACTATAATCCAGATTACGCACCTAATAATACTCCGGTGTCAGATCCAAGAGATAATTTTGGGGGAATTACCAGGCAATTAACGACGACCAATTTTGAGCAGTCTAATGTCGAATTTATGGAGTTTTGGTTAATGGATCCTTTTGAGTATGATGATTTGAACAATCCAGGAGGTACTATTGTATTTAACCTAGGTAATATAAGTGAAGATGTCTTAAAAGATGGAAGAAAGCAGTATGAAAATGGACTGCCAGCTGTTGGGCAAACGGGTAATGTGGTGAATACTAATTATGCAAGCGTACCTGTAAATCAATCCTTAATTTATGCATTTGATACGCAAGATCAGGATAGAGCGGCGCAAGATGTTGGTTTTGATGGTTTGGGCGATGCCGACGAGCAACAAAAGGTAGAGTTTGGCCCATTTACATCATTGCCAGATCCATCTGCAGATAATTATACTTATTTTCTTCAGGCAACGGGAGATGTGGTGCAGCGATATGATAGTTATAATGGTACAGAGGGTAATTCGCCAACTGATTTGTCTAACGAAGATAGAGGGAGTACTACTTTTCCCACAGCAGAAGATGTGAATAGAGATAATACCATGAATACCATTAATAGTTACTATCAGTATAGGGTTCCTATTTTTAAAGGGATGGATGTGGGTAATGACGGTGATACAGGGTATATATCTGATACAAGAGAAGTGATTACAGAAATTGCTGGTCAGCAAATCAATACACGATGGGTACGATTCAAAGTGCCGATTTATGAGCCTACCAGTGCAGAAAATATCAGCGATTTTAGATCTATACGATTTATGAGAATGTATCTTACAGAGTTTTCACAACCTACATTATTGCGATTCGCAAATATGGATTTGGTACGTGGAGATTATAGAAGATATGTTCAGGTAGGAGATCAAGTAAATGATCCAACAGATGGGCTGAATGTTTTTGGCGAGACAGAAGTGATTATTACTTCGGTAAGTGCAGAAGAAACGCCTAATTATGTTACACCACCTGGTGTAATAAGAGAGCAAGTCAACAATAATAACAATATCATTCGAGAAGATGAAAGATCTTTGGCATTAACAGTAAATGATCTTAAGTCTGGAGATGCAAGAGGGGTGTATAAGAATTTTAATGTAGACATGCGCCAATACGAGAACCTTGAAATGTTTTTGCATGCAGAGCCAATTCCGGGAGGAACTTTGGGCAACAATAATGTAAAAGCATTCATAAGAATGGGAAGCGATTTTACGAATAATTTTTATCAGATAGAAATACCGTTAGCGGTATCTGATAGAACTAGTAGCGACCAGGAAAGTGTTTGGCCTACAGCAAATCGTTTTAATCTACCATTAGAGTTTTTAAGGACAGTTAAGTCAGAAGTGTTAGGAGATAATAGTTTAGTTGCAAATGAGCTTAACTTTTTATCTGAGCAACCTAATAATCTAAAAATAGGAGTTAAAGGAAATCCTAATTTTGGAGATATAAGGGTGATGATGATTGGTATTAAGAACGAAAGTGGTAGTGATCAATCGGCTACAGTTTGGTTTAATGAAATGCGCCTTAGTGATTTAAAAAATAGGGGTGGATGGGCTGCAGTTGCAAGTATGGATGCTAATATTGCCGATTTTGCAAATGTAAGTGCTTCTGGTAGAATTACAACAATTGGTTTTGGAGGCATCGAGCAAGGTCCTAATGAAAGAAGCCAGGAAGATGTAAAGCAATATGATGTTACTACCAATGTTAATTTAGGGCAGTTGCTTCCAAAAAAATGGGGAGTGCAATTACCATTTAATTATAGTAGAGGAGAAGAGCTTATTACTCCGCAATATGATCCCGAATTTTTGGATTTGGAGCTTCAAGATAGGTTAGATAATACAACAGATCCAGAAAGGAAAAAACAAATAGAAGAGCAATCTACTGATTATACGCTAAGACAAAGTTTTAATGTAATCGGATTGCGAAAAGAAAGAACAGGTGATAGTAAGCCAATGCCTTATGATATTGAGAATTTCACTTTTTCAGGCACATATAATCAAACCGATCATCGTGATTTTGAAATAGAAGAATCTCTAGATCAACAAGTGAAATTGGGAGGCACCTATGATTTTGGATTTAGACCCAAAGAAATAGAGCCCTTTAAAAAAGTGAAGCTTTTGGGTAAAAGTAAATATTTTGATTTGATTAAAGATTTCAACTTTAATCTTTTGCCAACAAGTATCTCGGTAAGTTCTAACATAACCAGACAATATAATAAGCAGATTTTTAGAGATATTACCCTAGGACCAAATGATATTAAGTTGCCAGCATTGTACCAACGTAACTTTTTGTATGATTGGCAATATGGGGTTAATTACAATTTGTCAAAATCACTTAATTTTACTTTTACATCTGCCAACAAAAGGATTATTAAGAATTTTATCGACGAAGAAAATAATGTAGATAACACTGTCGATGTATGGACAGGCTTTTTTGACATAGGAGATCCTAACTCACATAGTCAGCAACTTCAGGTTAATTATGAGGTGCCGTTCAAAAAAATACCAGCACTTAAGTTTTTGCGTACAACGTATTCTTATAGCGCCGATTTTCAGTGGATAAAGGGTAGTGAAGCGTTAAAATCACTAGAAGGAATTCCTGATTTGGGGCATACGGTACAAAATGCCAATGTGCATACAGTCAATGGATCTTTAGATATGAATACATTGTATAAGTATGTGGGGCTTACCAAAAAGAAAGCAGGAAGGAGAGGTGCTAAAGATCGAGACCGGAAAAAAGATTCAAAAGAAAAACCTGATGATAGAGATAGTAGAGAGTCTCCGCCAGAACCAGAAAGCAGATCACGAAGGCCAGAACGAGGACGTAGTAAGTTAAGTACGGGTGACAAGGCATTTAATACACTTATTGGTTTGGTAACCGCTGTAAAAAAAGTAAATATAAATTATAATCAAGATAGTGGTATTTTTCTTCCAGGATATACAAGAACACCTGGGTTTGTAGGAACACTAAAACCAACTGTTGGGTTTACTTTTGGTAGTCAATCAGATATTAGGGGCCTTGCTGCCCGTAATGGATGGCTTACCCTGTATGATGAGTTTAACCAACAATACCAAGAAGTAGAAGGAAAGCAGCTTAATATTCAGGCTTCTTTAGACTTGCTTAGAGATTTTAAGATTGATATTAGTGGTAGTAGAAATTATTCAGAAACGTTTAACGAAAACTATAAAGTTAATCTTATACAAGATGATGTGTTTAGCATTGAAAATATTAATGTAGAAGATCCTTATGAATCTCTGACCGCTAATACGTTTGGTAATTTTACCATTTCGACGATGTTGGTTAAAACCGCTTTTAAAAAGAGTGATGAGTTTAACTCAGAAACGTTTGATGAGTTTAGAAAAAATAGAAGGATTATAGCAGAGCGCTTGGGTACTGAAAATGGCATAACAACCGTTGATGATGATGGTTTCCCATCTGGATATGGTAAAACCAATCAAGCAGTCCTATTGCCGGCATTTTTAGCGGCATATACGGGTACTAGTGCAGATAAAATTCAGACAGGTGCATTTAGAGATATACCATTGCCAAACTGGGATGTAAAATACACAGGATTAATGCGTCTAAAATGGTTTAAAAAACGTTTTAAAAGGTTTTCTGTAGCACATGGGTATCGAGCTAATTATACGATAAATCAATTCCAGACCAATTTACAGTTTGGAGTACAACAAGTCGATACAGGGGGAGATGGTGATGTAAATCGTGCTGATAATTCTAGAAATCCAATATTGTTTTCTAATATAAACCTTACTGAGCAGTTTAGTCCTTTGGTAAAGTTAGATATGGAAATGAATAACTCTATCAAAATCTTGGCTGAATGGAAAAAGGACAGAGCACTTTCGTTAAGTTTTGATAATAACTTACTGACAGAAATTCAAGGAAATGAATATATTATTGGTTTGGGTTACAGATTAAAAGATTTGATGTTTACAACTAGAATATCGGGTAAAAAACGAGTTATTAAAAGTGACCTTAACCTTAGAGCAGATCTATCGCTTAGACAAAATGAAACTCTGATTAGATACTTGGATATAGAGAATACCCAAATAACAGCCGGGCAAGATATTTATGGTTTTAAATTTACTGCAGATTATGCACTAAGTAAAAACTTGACAGCATTGTTGTTTTATGATCATACCTTTTCAGAGTATTCAATATCAACTGCATTTCCGCAGACTACAATTCGAGGCGGTTTTACGCTTAGATATAATTTCGGAAACTAGAAATATGATGATTTGTTAACCTCTAATTGTTAAAAATTGTTTTTTCAATATTTTTTTGTCTCGTTTCCTTAAAATTTAATAAAATAGATTTATTTTCGTCATCAAAATATTAACAACAAATAAATTTTTTTCGGATGAACATTCCTGCAGATTTAAAATATACCAAAGATCACGAATGGATCAAGATTGATGGTGATGTTGCGACTATCGGTATTACTGATTTTGCGCAAAGTGAATTAGGAGACATTGTATACGTAGAAGTAGAAACAGTAGATGAAGAACTTGATAGAGAAGAAGTTTTTGGAACTGTAGAAGCTGTTAAAACGGTATCTGATTTGTTTTTACCATTAGCTGGTGAAATTATCGAATTTAATGAGACACTAGAAGGTGATCCAGAATTGGTGAATAGCGATCCTTATGGAGATGGCTGGATGGTTAAAGTTAAAATAGCAGAAGCTTCTCAAGTAGAAGATTTACTATCAGCAGATGATTATAAAGAAATTATTGGGGCATAATCCCATTTTTTTTCTGGCAATTATATCTACAGGGTTGCTTACTTGGGCCTCTTTGGCCAAAATAAGCAACCCTGTTGGGGTTAAAATACATATGAGTGATAAGCTGGCGCACTTTATAGCTTATTTTGTCTTGACTACTGTTTGGTTCTCTTTTTTGTTTTTTTCTGAAAGACAGAATAGAAGTTTAAAACAAAGTTTATGGATAGCTTCTGTAATGTGTGTTTTGTATGGAATTTTAATGGAAATACTGCAAGCCCTATTGACTACATATCGAAGTTCTGAGTGGTACGATGTAATTGCGAATACAAGTGGTACAATTTTTGCTGTTTTATTAATTGTGCTCGCAAGAAGAATAATTTTGAAAATTAAGTTAAGTAGTTAGAATATCAGTTAACTATATGTTGTTTTTAACTTTATTAGAGGTCTTGTAAAAGTTAAAAATTAATTTTTTTGATTTACATTTTTATCTTTAGTTGGAAATTACAAAAGAATTTAGCTATTTTAGCAATCCTATAACGATTATAATATTATGGAACCAAAGAAAAATCCAAAAGCAGATTTAACTAAAAGAAGTATCTTATTCCTTCAATTAGGGCTTATTTTAGTTCTCTTTTTAACATGGCGAGGTATTGAGTGGAAGACGTATGATAAAAGTAATATAGATATTGGTCAGGTTAATCTTGATGAATTAGAAGAAGAAGATATCCCTATTACTCAAAATCTAAATACACCACCTCCACCTCCTCCACCGCCACCAGCTCCAGAGGTTATTGATGTTGTAGAAGATGAAGAAGAAGTAGAAGAAACAATTATCGAATCTACAGAATCTAATCAAGAAGAAGAGATTGTAGAAGTAGAAGAGGTAGAAGATGTTGATGAAGACGAAGAAGTTGCAGATGTTCCTTTTGCAGTAATCGAAAATGTGCCTATTTTTCCTGGATGCGAAAAAGCAGGTGGTAATGCTGCAAAAAAGAAATGTATGAGTGATAAGGTTAAAAAATTCGTTAACCGTAAGTTTAATACAGAATTAGGAAGTGAACTTGGATTGTCAGGCGTTAACCGTATCTATGTAAGATTTAAAATTGATAGAAAAGGTAATATTGTTGGAGTACAGGCTAGAGGGCCACACCCTAGATTAGAAAAAGAAGCGCAGCGAGTAGTTGGTTTATTACCAAAAATGACTCCTGGTAAACAAAGAGGAAAAGCAGTAGGGGTGTTATACTCACTACCAATCGTATTCCAAGTACAGGAATAAGAATAAAATATATTTAATATCAGAATCCCGTTACATTTATGTAACGGGATTCTTTTTTTGGTATGCTTGTTGATTTAGAATCAATTGTAACGTTAAAACTAAATAGTATGAGTAACAAGCATGATGCTAATGTACAAAAAAGTACATTAGTGAACTTTCAGATTGGACTTATAGCAAGTCTTTTATTTACCTATGTAATGTTTGAGGTGTACACGAGCTCTCAAATAATTGTCCCTAATTCTCCTGTAGAAAATCCGTATACTATTACCGAGTATACCATGGGAGATTTTATCATCGAAAAAGTTCCAGAAAAGCCATTAGAGAGTAAGCCGAAACCTCAAAAGGTTATGGATATCTCTGAAGCTAAAATAGTTGATGATAATACTAAGATAAAAAGTTTTGAAAAAGAGTTTGAAAGCTCACCTCCCGTAGAAACTGCTCCTGTTAATCCAGATGATATTGAAAATATCGAACCTGTAGATGATCCGGTTTCTGTTCCTTTTAGTGTGGTAGAAGATGTGCCTGTTTTTCCTGGGTGTGAGCATTTGACTTCTAACAAAGAAAAGGCAGAGTGTTTTTCTGCAAAAATTAGAAAGATTGTTTCTAGAAGGTTTAATACCGAGGTGGGTGAAAGGTATGGATTAAGTGGGATGCAACGTATTTTTACCTTGTTCGAGGTTTCTCCAAATGGAGTTATTCAAAATATTCAAATTAGAGCACCGCATCCCGGATTAGAAAAAGAGGCAAGAAGGGTGATAGGTCTTTTTCCTGATGTAACACCAGGTAAGCAAAGAGGTAGAGCAGTTACTGTAAAATATCAGCTACCGATCACTTTTAGAGTGCAAGAATAATAAAATATACATGCCGGGATGTGTTTCCTGGCATGTGTTTTTATTTTGTAAGACTAAGGTAAATTGTGTTGCGAATACCTTCAGAATTAATAAAGCCATCACCATAGCCTTTTTGGTTGTATTCTTTGGTTAGTAAGGAGTTTTTTAAGATTTTAGTAGCTGATGTTCCCTGGTCAATTTCTTCCTGAATACGAGAGGTGATAGTTTCAAGCATTTCTAAGAAAGTTTCAAGATCTTTTTTAGTTGCTAATTTTCCATGCCCAGGGATAATGCTGGTGTCATCATTGGTAATGAGTAGTGCTTTTTTAGCAGCACTTATGTATCCGTGAATACTTCCTCCCGATTTTAAATCAATATAGGGGTAGCGTTCATTAAAAAAGGTATCCCCCATATGTAATACATTTCCTTGTGTAAAATAAATAATGGCATCTCCATCAGTATGCGCATTGTGTACATGAAAGGCTTTTATGTTTTCATCTTTAAAATAAAATTGCAACCCCTCGTCAAAAGTAATTACAGGAAGTGATAGTAGATTGATATTACCCTTTTTTTGTTGTTTCGACTTCATTCTATGTCGTACATTTTTTTGTGCGTAAATGATAGCCCCACTTTTTGCTATGTTTTCATTACCTCCTGTGTGGTCTCCATGAAAATGAGTGTTAACAACCGTAGTAATTGGTTGGTTGCTGATTGTTTTTAAAGTAGCAAACAATTGCTCAGATACATTTGCGAATTGATCATCAATAATAAACAGCCCTTTTTCGTTTTTAAAAACACCGATATTACCTCCTTTTCCAGTAAGCATATAAATGTTTTCTGATAGAGGTTCTACCGTGATCGATGTTTTTTTGTTTTGTGCATTGGAGTTTAGAAATAACAGAAAAATTCCAAAAATATATAGGTTTTTCATGATTATGTGTTTTGTGTATCAACTTTGTCTGATGTGTGACTTGAAAATTACAATCGTTATAGTTTTGATAGTCAAAATGTTGTGTTAAAAATTAAGAATAAGAATTGTTGTTGTTGAATTTAAAAGTGGGAAAGCTTGTTAAAAGTTGAATTATAAATAGTTATAAGTTGTCTAAAACGCATATAAGATATATCTTTGCACGACTTTTATAAAAAGTAATTAAGAAAAACGTGGAAAATTTGAGTGTTGCCCAAATCGATACTATAAAAACATCTGTTGTTCAGGATTTTAAGGAAATTACAAAAATGCGATTGGCATTAAGTGTAGTTTTTTCGTCGGTTGCGGGTTATTTGTTGGGAGTTGAGACGGTTTCCTGGAGTACACTTTTGCTCCTTGCAATAGGGGGGTATTTTATGGTTGGTGCTTCAAATGCTTTTAATCAGATTATAGAAAGAGATCTTGATAAACTGATGGATCGAACCAAAAATAGACCAATTCCGTCTGGTAGAATGTCTGTTAATACAGCTTTTGCTATTGCAACATTATTTACAATTGCCGGAATTTCTGTTTTATACAATATCAATCCTAAAACAGCCATGTTTGGCGCAATCTCTATATTTATTTATGTGAGTCTGTATACGCCTTTAAAAACAAAAACTCCATTATCGGTTTTTGTGGGAGCTATACCGGGCGCTATTCCTTTTATGTTGGGTTGGGTAGCAGCAACCAATGATTTTGGTATCGAACCAGGGACATTGTTTATGATACAATTTTTCTGGCAATTCCCACACTTCTGGGCAATTGGCTGGTTTTTGTTTGATGATTATAAAAAAGGAGGCTTTTTTATGCTTCCAACAGGTAAAAAAGATCAGGGAACCGCTGTACAGGTAATTATTTATACAGTATGGACAATTGTGACCTCTTTGGTTCCTGTTTTTGGAGTAACAGGAGAATTATACCTTACACCTGTTGCAGGAGGAATTATTTTGATATTAGGATTGGTTTTAGGAAGGTCTGCAATGCTTTTGTATAAAAGGAGAGATGCTAAAACGGCCAAACAATTAATGCTCATGAGTGTTTTGTATATTACCCTATTGCAAATCATTTATGTAGTTGATAAACTTATAAGAGCATGGATTTAACGCAAGGAACAACAAAAGAAAAAATAGATAGGTCCAAGAAGACGATGATGTGGTTTGCTATGATTAGTATGGCAATGGTTTTTGCTGGTCTTACCAGTGCTTATGTTGTTAGTAAATCCAGAAAAGACTGGGCTACAGATCTTATTTTTCCAAATGCGTTTATATATAGCATTATCGTTATTATTGCAAGTAGTATAACTTTTCACTTTGTGAAGAAAGCAATAGATAACGAAAACAGAAGTTTAGCATCTTTATTATTACTCGCTACGATAGTTTTAGGTGGGATATTCGTATTTTTGCAATTCGAAGGTTTTAATGATATGATTCGTCAAGGGTATCATTTTACAGGCCCAACTTCAAATATTGTAACTACCTTTATGTTTATAATCGTAGTTACGCATTTAGTGCACATAATTGGCGGAGTTATAGTGCTTTTAGTTGTAATTTATAATCATTTTAAACAAAAGTATAAAAGAGGGCAAACCCTTGGTTTAGAACTAGGTGCTATGTATTGGCATTTTGTGGACTTTTTGTGGGTTTATCTCTTTTTGTTTTTATATTTCGTTAGATAATAAAATTGCTTACTTTTGTGGAAAATTTAACAATACCAAATTCTTTATATGGAAACAGCTGTTACTAAAACAGGGACAGAAGATAAAACTTGGGGAGGTGGAAACCAACCGCTCAAGGTAAGTTATGGTAAGATGATGATGTGGTTTTTTATCCTTTCGGATGCACTTACATTTTCAGGTTTTCTTGCCGCATATGGTTTTTCAAGATTTAAATTTATTGATTCTTGGCCAATAGCAGATGAAGTGTTTAATCACTTCCCATTTTTACACGGTGTAGACGCACCAATGTATTATGTGGCATTAATGACTTTTATTCTTATCTTTTCTTCTGTTACAATGGTATTGGCGGTAGATGCAGGACATCATATGAAGCAGAAAAAGGTAATCCTTTATATGTTCTTGACTATTATAGGAGGAGCAATCTTCGTAGGATCTCAGGCTTGGGAGTGGAAAAACTTTATCAAAGGAGAATACGGTGCGGTAGAAACAAGAGGAGGTCAGATACTGCAATTTGTAGATGCAGAAGGCCATAGAGTTGGTTTAAAAGAGATCGCTATCGTAGATGCGCATAATGAAAGAGCACGACATGAGCGTAAAAACGGAATATGGTTTCAGAAAGAAGCAACACTTCCTACCTATACCATAGACGAAATAAGAGCTGGATTTGAGAAAAGAAGTGATCTATTAATAAGAACACAGATTTTGAATGAAGAGGGAGAAAAAACAATTTTATCTAGAAAAGAATCCTTAAGAAGATTACAAGCTGATGCTATCGGTACTGTCGAGGGAGCTAATTTGCAACACAATGAGTACGGAACTCCGTTATTTGCAAACTTTTTCTTCTTTATAACAGGATTTCACGGGTTTCACGTATTTTCTGGAGTGATCATTAATATCATTATCTTCATTAATGTGATCTTAGGAACATATGAGAGAAGAAAGAATTATGAAATGGTAGAGAAAGTTGGTTTATATTGGCACTTTGTAGATTTGGTATGGGTGTTTGTATTTACATTCTTTTATCTGGTTTAATAAAAAATATAGCATTTATATAAAATGGCACACGATACAGCACATCACGAATCGAATATAGCAAGAATCTGGAAAGTATTTATTATTCTTTCTGTAATTACAATAGTTGAAGTAATATTAGGTATTATCAAACCTACTTTTATGATAGAGACTACTGTGATTAGTATGAAATTATTAAACTGGATATTTATTATTCTTACTGTTTGGAAAGCATATTATATTACATGGGCATTTATGCACATGGAGGGTGAGACTAAAGGGTTGAGAAGATCTGTAGTTTGGACAGGGATCTTTTTGATATGTTACTTGATATTTATTCTTCTTACAGAAGGAGATTATGTTTATGAAGTATTTAAAGCAGGTCATAAAAGCTGGGATTTTTAATTCTAACTCTTATAGTTAAAAGCATTGAAAAAAGACGGTTTTATGAACCGTCTTTTTTATTTTTGCACTTAATCTTGTGAACCATATTTAGCATAGGCGTATTCAAGGTAAATCAGTCGATTATATTATGAAAAAATTTATTGTTTTAGGTGTTTTGTTTATACTGCCGCTTGTCGCATATTTATTTTTTGCATCCGGAGTGCATAATTTTGCTAAACTCCCAGTGCTGAATAAAGCGGTGGGCAATTTGGAGAATTTTGAGAGCTTGTCAAAAGAGCAAATATCTTTTGATAAAAAAGTAACTATTCTAGGTTTCTTAGGTAAAGAAATCTACAACAAGCAAGGAAATGCTTTTAACTTAAATCAAAAAATTTACAAGAAAAATCATGGATTTAAAGACTTTCAGTTTGTAATGATACTTCCCTTTGGGAGTGAGAATGCAGCAAAAGATCTTTTGAATGAATTAGATAATATAACAGATGTCTCTGGATGGAAATTTCTTTTTGGCACCACAGAACAAATCACGGCCTTGTTTACTAGTTTGAAAACGCCACATCGATTAGATTCAAATCTGGCTTCAGACTATGTCTATATCATTGATAAAGATGCTAGTTTAAGAGGAAGAGATGGAAGTATAGGAAAAGAGAAAGATGTAGTGCATGGATATGATGCAAGTTCGGTTGCTGATTTATCTAATGTAATGGAAGATGATGTAAAAGTGATTTTGGCAGAATATCGTTTGGCTCTTAAAAAATATAAGGCTGATCGTAAAGAGAAATAAAGTTAGCTATGAAAAAGTATTCGTACGTTGGGATATCATTTATTATACTTGTTTTTGGGATAATTTTCATTCCCAAGATTGTAAATCGAGTAAAGAAAACTTCTGTCGTAAAGAATGATAGAATGAGTGCCGATAACCCCGTTGCAAATGAAAAGTTGGCATATATAAAAATAAACGGAACGCCAAAAAAAGTTCCTGACTTTGCTTTTCTAAATCAAGATAGTATCACAGTCACAAATCACGATTACAAAGGTAAAGTGTACGTAGCAGAGTTTTTCTTTACAAGTTGTCCTACTATTTGTCCAAAAATGACAAGAAACCTGGTGTATTTGCAAAATGAGTTAAAAGGAATGGATAATTTTGGTGTGGCATCCTTTACAATTAATCCCAGATTTGATACTCCTAGAAGACTAAAGACGTATGCAGATAATTATGGTGTGACTAATCAGGATTGGCATATGCTTACTGGGGATAGAGAAGATATTTATGAGCTCGCAAATGCTGGGTTTAATATTTATGCTGCAGAAAATCCAAATGTGCCAGGTGGGTTTGAGCATAATGGTTATTTTGCTTTAATAGATCAGGATGGTTATATACGGTCAAGATATGATGCGTCGGGAAACCCAATAATTTATTACAGAGGAACCATTGGGGTAGAAGAAAAAAAAGATCAGAACGGAGAAGAAGAACAAATAACAATCTTATTAAAAGATATTAAAAAATTGATGAATAAAGATGAGTAGTAATCTATCGCCGACAGAAAAAAAATACAAAAATTGGATTATAATACTGTCGATTGGTATTCCTTTGGCAGTAGCAGTGTTGTTTGGTGTTAATCTTAGAAAGTTAGGTTTCGATGTTGAGCCTCTTACCTTTTTACCACCAATTTATGCGACAATAAATGGTGTTACAGCAATTATATTGGTAGCTGCATTATGGGCGGTGAAAAACGGAAAAGTTACACTGCATGAAAGATTGATGAAAACTGCAATTGCTTGTTCTGTTTTATTTTTGCTTATGTATATTGCATATCATATGACAAGTGACTCTACGCGTTTTGGTGGAGAAGGAACAATACGTTATGTGTATTATTTTATTTTAATTACCCATATAGTTTTATCTATAGCAGTAATTCCGTTTGTGCTAATTACATATGTTAGAGCTTTATCCAAAAAGTTTGAATCGCATAAGAAAATAGCCAGAATTACATTTCCTATATGGTTGTACGTAGCAATAACCGGGGTTGTGGTTTATTTAATGATATCACCTTATTACTAAAGTTAATAATCTTTTTATGATCATTGTATTGCTTGATTTGATAAGAAGAAATAAGATGTTTCATTTTTTTTAATACATATTGAAAGTGTTATAGTAAAAAGCTTTATGTAACATCCGAAAGAATACGTTAAGTGTATGGTACAAGTAACAAAGTTTTTAATACGATTGTTTGGCGAGTTCGATCTGACATCTACAACAATATTATAAACAGATGAAAAATTATATAGCATATATCTTACTTCTATTTTTATTGTTTGCGATTCCTGCAGAAGCACAATGTTCTATGTGTAGGGCTGTTTTAGAAAGCGAAGAAGGACAGAAAACGGCCAAAGGAATAAACAATGGAATTGTTTACCTGATGATTATCCCATATGTGTTGATAGGAGGAGTAGGATACCTTATTTATAGAAATAAAAAGAAATCAAATACTTCGAAAAAGCCCTTGTAAAAGGGCTTTTGCTTTTTTAACATTTTCCTAACAAAGGGAGATGTAACAAACATATGTATGGTGTAGTCTAATGTTTCAGGACTACTTCAGTTGATAATAGGTCTTTGTTTAAAAGTAAGAACTGTTAGTGTGTCTTTTTTGTTTAGGTATACTTTATACCTTTTATATCTTAAACCGATAGTATGATTGAAATAAATAACTTACATAAATCGTATAGAATGGGAAGTAATTCTCTTCATGTACTCAAGGGAATAGATTTTAATGTAAAAGAAGGTGAGTTGGTTGCTATTATGGGGCCTTCGGGTTCTGGTAAATCAACATTACTAAATATTTTAGGAATGTTGGATGAAGCCGATAAAGGTGATTACGTTTTGGATAATGTTCCTATTAAAAATTTGAACGAAACAAAAGCCGCTCAATACCGAAATAAATTTCTAGGATTTGTTTTTCAGTCATTTAATTTGATTAACTATAAAACAGCCATAGAAAATGTAGCCTTACCATTATATTATCAGCGAAAAGGTAGAAAGGAGAGAACAGAAAAGGCTCTTAACTATTTGGGAAAAGTAGGATTGGCAGAATGGGCAACACACTTACCTAGCGAACTATCAGGAGGGCAGAAACAAAGAGTTGCAATTGCAAGAGCTCTTGCCGCAGATCCCAAAGTATTATTAGCAGATGAGCCAACAGGTGCTTTGGATAGTAAAACATCTCATGAAGTTATGGATATCATTCAGGGTATTAATGATGAAGGAAAGACGATACTAGTGGTAACGCATGAAGAAGATATTGCAAATATGTGCAAACGTATCGTGCGCCTTAAGGATGGAGTTATTGTAGAAGATGTACAAGTAGAACAAGTTAGAGCTTCACAATATGTTTGATAGAGATAGGTGGCGAGAAATATTTGAAGCAATTAGCAAAAACAAGTTGCGTACTTTCCTTTCAGGATTTACGGTTGCACTTGGGATTTTAATTTTTACCATCCTTTTTGGTTTTGGAAATGGACTAAAAAATACATTTCAAGAGTTTTTTGTTGATGATGCTACAAATACCATATGGTTGTTTCCTGGTAGAACTTCAAAACCCTATAAAGGATTTGCAATCAATCGTGTTGTAGAATTTAGAAATGATGATATAGAAGATATTAAAAAAGATTTTGCGCTCTATGTAGATTATATAACTCCTAGAATTAGTAGATCTGGCCTTACCAAATATAAAGGAGAATCTAATACTTATGTAACCAGAGCGGTTGGTCCTGCACATCTACTTTGCGAAAAGACCATTATCATGAAAGGACGTTATGTAAATGATAATGATATTAAAGAAAAGTCTAAAAGTGTTGTAATAGGTAGATTAGTAGAGCAAGACCTTTTTGGGAAAAAAGAAAATGCGATTGGTAAATTTATAGAAATCGACGGTATTACATATAAAGTAATCGGGGTTTTTCAGGATGATGGAGGTGATAATGAAGAGCGATATATATATATGCCGTATACAACAAGGCAACTTGTAGAAAAAAACACAGATAAGATTGATCAGATAATCGTAGGGTTTAAACTGGGTATTGGTTATTCTGGAGCAAAAGCTTTAGAGATAAGCCTGGATAAATACATGCGCGATAAGCATGTGATTCATCCCGAAGATCAAAACGGTCTCTTTATTAGAAATGTCGCAGAAAACGTTAAGCAAACGTTGCAATTTGCAAACATATTACAGATTGTGGTTGCCTTTGTAGGTATTGGAACATTGTTAGCAGGTATCATAGGAATCAGTAATATTATGGTGTTTGTAGTAAAAGAACGTACTAAAGAACTTGGGATTAGAAAGGCATTGGGAGCATCACCTAAGTCGATAGTGAGTATGATTTTACAAGAATCTGTTTTTATAACGACGATTGCGGGAATCATTGGTTTATTTATAGGAATGACCATTTTAAAATTTACAGGAACTTCACTTAAGGATTATTTTATTACCAATCCATATGTAGAGATAGGTACAGTAATAGGAGCGACTATAGTATTGATATTTTTTGGAGCCTTAGCAGGATATATTCCTGCAAGAAGAGCCGCTCGAATAAAACCAATTGTAGCACTTAGAGACGAATAATATGAGGTTTATTTTTGATAAAGATACGTGGCAAGAAATTTATGGTTCTATAAGTAAGAATAAACTTAGAACTGTGATCACCGTTATTGGGGTACTTTGGGGGATTTTTGTTTATATAGCACTATCTGGAGCTGCCAAAGGGATGGATAATGGATTCGAAAAAGAGTTCAAAGATATTGCTCAGAATAGTATGTTTGTTTGGGCTCAAAGAACCAGTATTCCTCATGAAGGTTATAAAATAGGAAGAAGTATTCAATTAAAACTGGGAGATGCAGAAGCATTAGAAAATTTACACCCTGATATTCAATTTATTGCTCCTAGAAATGTAAAAGGTGTTTTTGGTGATGAACCAGTAAACGTAGTAAGAGAATTAAAAACAGGAAGCTATAAAGTATTTGGAGACTATCCTGTGATCGATAAAATTGCAAAAAAGAAAATATTTGATAAAGGTCGGTTTTTGAACGATTCTGATGTAGAAAAAGAGCGTAAGGTCTGTGTGATTGGAGAACGCGTGCGTAAAGAATTATTCGAAAAAGATGAGAATCCCGTTGGGCAGTTTATCAAATTAAGCAATATCTATTTTCAGATAGTAGGAGTATATAAGTTAGAGGGAGATGGTGGTTTTGAACAAGATGATTCTATCTTCATTCCTTTTTCAACTTTTAGAAGAACTTATAATATGGCTGATAATGTTTCGTGGTTTGCAATAGCTGCGTACGACGATGCCGATATTATTGCTCTAGAAGATAATATTAAAAGCTCTTTAAAAAGAATTCATCAGGTACATCCAGATGATGAAAGAGCTTTTGGTTCTTTTAATTTGGGAGAAGCTTTTGGTAAAATTATGGGATTCTCGAATGGTTTGAACTTTTTATCATTGATAGTTGGTATCGCTACTATCCTGGCAGGAGTAATTGCTATTGGTAATATTCTTCTGATATCAGTAAAAGAACGAACAAAAGAACTAGGAGTACGTCGGGCATTAGGTGCTACCCCATCAGAAGTAAGAGGGCAAATAATTTTGGAATCAGTTTTTTTAACAATTATTGCTGGGATTATAGGAATTATCTGTGGAGCAGGAGTACTCGCTATTATCAATGTAATGACGGCAAATCAAGATACATTTCCGTATACCAATCCAACAGTTCCCATTCCATTTGTTTTAGGAGCTTTAGGAATCATGGTAGTGCTGGGGACCTTAATTGGTTTAATTCCAGCTCAGAGAGCCGTAAGTATTAAACCAATTGACGCATTAAGAGAAGAATAACCAAGTAAACATAAATAGTAACAAATGAAAATTTTAAAATACCTTTTTATAGCTTTTCTAATTCTAGGAGGATTATTTGCAGCTGGATATTTTATAAAATCTAATAGTAAGTCTCCGGTAACTTATAAAACAGAAAAAGCATTTATTGCTTCTATCGAAGATAAAACGGTAGCTACAGGAAAAGTAGTTCCCGAAGAAGAAGTAGAAGTAAAACCCCAGGTTTCTGGAATAATTGAAAAAATTTATGTAGAAGAAGGAGACGATATAAAGACAGGAGATTTAATTGCCAAGGTAAAAGTGGTTCCTAATGAACAGTCTTTAAATAGCGCAAGAGGTCGTGTTCAAAATGCAAAAATAAGCCTTGCAAATGCAGAACAAGATTATGATCGTAACAAAGCTCTTTTTGATAAGGGAGTGATCTCTACCAAAGATTTTCAGGCGGTGAAACTAGCTTATGACCAAGGGCAACAAGAGGTTAAAAATGCCCTTAATGATTTACAAATTATTAGACAAGGTTCTACAGGAGGAGCACAGGCGATAACAAATATTAGAGCCTCTGTTTCGGGAACTGTTTTAGAGATACCAGTAGAAGAAGGAGATCAGGTAATACAAAGTAATAATTTTAATGATGGTACTACAGTAGCTACTATAGCAGATCTTAATAAAATGATCTTTGAAGGAAAGGTCGATGAATCTGAAGTAGGGAAACTTAAAGTAGGAATGCCATTAGCAGTTAGTCTGGGAGCAATACAAGGCAAAGAGTTTGACGCAAAGCTAAAATTTATAGCTCCAAAAGGAAATGAAGAGCAAGGAGCGGTACAGTTTAAAATTGAAGGAGATGTGTATTTGGATAAGGACTTTTTTGTAAGAGCAGGATATAGTGCAAATGCTTCTATAGTTTTAGAAAAAAAGGATAGTATTCTGGTAATTAAAGAAGCTTTGTTGCAATTTGATAAAGAAACTGAACAACCCTATGTAGAAATTAAAACCGGAGATCAAAAATTCGAAAAAAAGGATATTAAAATAGGATTGTCAGACGGTATTAACGTAGAAATTGTATCGGGTATAACAGAGCAAGATGAAATCAAGGTATGGAACAAGACAGAACCTGTGAAAAAGAAAAGTAAAGAAGAGGAAGAGGAGTAATTAATACGGTTATTATAAAGCAGATCACATTATATATTTGGGAGTATGAAATTAGTAAAGAAGGTAGAGAGTTTTTCCTCTTTAGAAAAAGAAGCTTTAAATTTTAGATTTATGAAAATAAGTTTTGTAGCTATTTTGGCATTGTTTTTTGGATTACCATTCGGGGTGCAGGCTCAAGAAAAGAAATGGACACTTAGAGAGTGTGTAACACATGCTCTGGAGAATAATATTTCTATAAAACAATCTGCATTAGACGTAGAAACTTCAGAAATAGATAGATTGGATGCAATAGGTAATTTTTTGCCAACTCTAAACGCATCTGCATCCAATTTTTGGAGCTCAGGTTTGTCAACAGACCCTATTACCAATGAAAACAAAACACAAACATTTAGAAGCTCTAATTATAGTGTAAGTGCTAATGTAACTTTATTTGGAGGGTTAAGAAATATAAAGCAATTTCAAAGGGCAAAATTAAATAGATTATTGAATCAATATAACTTAGGAAAATCTAAGGATGATATTGCATTATTTGTTACTAATAGTTACTTACAGGTATTGTTAAACAAAGAATCTCTAAAAGTAATAGAAAAGCAACACGAAATTACGTTAGAGCAATTACAAAGAACAAAAGATCTTGTAGATGCAGGAGTGTTGCCTCAAGGAGATCTTTTAGAAATTGAAGCAACCTCTGCCGATGAATTAACAAGAATTGTACAGGCAGAAAATGCTGTGCAAATAGCATTGATAGGGTTAGCGCAAAGGTTACTGATTAAGAATTATGAGAGCTTTGATATTGCAGAAAAAGATTATTTGGTTCCAGGATCAGAAATCCTTAATAGACCTATAGATCAGGTAATAGCAAAAGCAAGAGAATCTAGATACGAAGTGCAGATCGCAGAGCAGAATAAACTGATTGCCGAAAAAGATCTGGAGATCGCCAGAGGTGCTTATTATCCTACACTAAGTGGGGCTTTTAATTATAACACCAGAGAATCGGGAGCCAAAGGATTTACGCAAACGGTAGATCCCGATAATCCGGTTTTAACACAGAGTATCGGTAGTGTAGAAGCGACCGGGCAGAATGTTATTGGACAATTTCCTAATACACTGCTTGTCGAGCAGGATCCAGCTCCTTTTGTGGACCAGTTGTATACCAATGATGGAATTTCTTATGGGTTATCTTTGCAAGTTCCGATATTTAATGGATTTTCGGCCAGAAATGCTGTGAAAAGAAATAAGATAAATGTTAAGAGAACTGCTTTTCAGCTAGAGCAAACTGAATTGGACTTAGATAGTAATGTATATCAAGCTTATCTAGATGCCAGAGGAGCTGCAGAAGCATATGAAGCTTCTTTAGTTTCTGTAAAAGCACAAGAACGAGCTTATGAATACGCAAAAGATCGTTATGATGTTGGATTAACGAACGCCTTTGATTTTAGCCAATCAAAATTTAGATTAGAAGATGCACAGAGTAAAGAAGTACAAAATAAATTTGATTATATTTTTAAACTGAAGGTTTTAGAATTGTATTTCGGCTTAAAGATTGCCGATATTAAGTTGTAATATAATTATTTGTAATTCTATTTGATGGTGTAAAAAAGATTGTAATATAAAAGCTACCTTTGCGCAAATTTTAATACATGTCCTATATTCTTTGTATAGAAACGTCAACTACAAATTGTTCTGTTGCTTTAGTAAAAAATAAAGAAGTAATTGTTTTAAAAGAAGATTATAGTGCTTCCTATTCTCATGCAGAACGATTACATAATTTTATTGATACGGTGATTAGTGATGCAGCCATATCTTATAAAGATTTGGAAGCTATTTCTGTTAGTAAAGGGCCTGGATCTTATACAGGTTTAAGAATAGGAGTTTCTGCGGCCAAGGGGTTATGTTATGCATTGGGTATTCCTTTACTTTCTGTGCCAACTTTACAAGTGTTATCTCTACAAGTTTCAGATAAAAAAGATGTATATATTGTGCCGATGATTGATGCGAGAAGAATGGAAGTGTACGCCGCGGTTTTTTCGGATGCGGGAGAACAGGTTAGAGAAACAAAAGCAGAGATTTTAACTACCACGTCGTTTAAAGAGTTTCTAGATGAAAAAGAGGTATATTTTATAGGTAATGGGGTAGCAAAGTTTTCTGAAATATCTACTGAAAAAAACGCAGTTTTTATTTTAGATAAATTACCTTCTGCAAATGAAATGGCCTTGCCTTCATATACTAAATTTTTAAAAGAAGAGTTTGAGGATGTCGGGTATTTTGAACCATATTATTTAAAGGATTTTGTTGCAGGATAAAGTTTTTTTTGATAAAAAAAATATTTCAAATAATAAAATGCTTTCTGTATTTTACAGAAGGCATTTTCTATATGGTATAAAAAACTTAGTTTTTCTAATTTCTATTTAAGATGTTTCCTAAAAGACTTGCAGGAATCGAATCAGAGCTTTTTAGGGCATTATATCTCGCTACAAACCTAATAAGATCTTCTTCTTTACCAAAACGAATTTTCTCTTTCTTAAGGTACTTCTTTAGCTCAATTTCTTTGTCACTAAAAGTAGCAAGCACGTTCTTTTTGTTTTTAGGTAACTCAACAATCACACCAGCTTCCTCAAGATAATAGGTGGTGATTACCTTTAGGCTTCCTGGTTTTGGTGGCACACTACTAGCACTTATGGTAGATTTTTCCTGAGGATGATTAATTTCAAGAGTTAGTTTTTTATAAATGCTATATTTATGTGTTAGTTCTACTAAAATATAGTACCCGTTTCTAGGAGTGCCATATTGATCCTTAAAATTGCAATAGTAAAAATAACTGTCATTAATTCTGGCATGAACCGTAGTCTGTTTTCTAATTTCAAATGTTTCAGAATCAGAACTATGTTCTAAGGCATCATTATGAATATTGTATTTAAGTTTTGCCGTGTACGTTCCAGATTGTTCGTCTATTACACTAGACTCTTTATAGTTTATTTTAGAATAAATGGATCCTTTATAATCATCAAATTCTGTGACCTTAGTAACAGGCGCAAGTAAACTTTTTGGTAATTGAGCTAAAAGTGTAGACGATATAGTCAAGAATAAAATAAGTAAAAGTTTTTTCATATAGAAGCATTTAGATTAAAATAAGTTGAATAAAAACATGATGTTACGCAAACAATTTGAAAGTCAATTGAGATTACTGTGAATAATCTATTTTCTTGCAAAGAACGAAAAAAGTTCATTGTAAACAGGTGATTTTTATATGGTATATACATAAATTAATTACTGTTTTACTATGTATTTTATTCAGTGTAACAATGAAATTTTCTTTTTATTCTGATTTTAAGAGGAGTATGTGTAATGTTAACACTTTTGTATTGTTTCATCTTTTTGTTTGCTAAGTATTTTCTACGTAAATATTCTTTTTTTGGATGTTAATCTATAATTCCTCAAGGCTCAGCCTCGAGTGTCGCTTTTAGATATTCTTATCTTTGTTTATATGGAGTGATCATATCCATAAAAGTCATAATAAGAGTTTGCTATTATATCATTTCGTTTGTCCTATCAAGTATAGTAGAAAAGTATTACCAGAAAGTGTTTCAAAAACGTTTATGGATCTATGTTTAGAAATAGAAGAGCGTTATGAAATAAGTTTTGTCGAGATCGGTTTAGATCAGAATCATGTTCATTTTTTGATACAGAGTGTTCCTGTGGATTCTCCTAAAAAATAATAGGATCCTTAAAGAGTATTACCGCAAAAGAGATTTTTCGTCTTCACCCAGAAGTCAAGCGTTTACTTTGGGGTGGAAAATTTTGGACAAGTGGTTATTATGTTAATACGGTTGGTCAATATGCGAATGAAGAAGTTATAAAGAAATACCTTCAAAATCAAGGGGAATCAAAATACGAAAAACTACATCTAAATCAACTAAAATTATTTTGATACCCTGATAGCTCTGCCTCGGGGTAGTTCATTGGTAAAAAAATATGAATATTTCTCTTAGAACTATTGTAAAAAATACTATTCTATTATAAATTTATTGATGTTGCTTTTAATTAATTACTCTAAAAATATATTATAAAACCTCAAATCCCTTGATCAACGAATTTGAGGTTTTATAGTATGTTTTTATAAGAATCTATAAGTTTCCTGAGTTACTTAAAAGACTTTTTGAGGATAAAGAGTCAGAACTTTTAAGTGCGTTATATCTGGCGACCAAACGTATTAAATCTTCTTCTTTACCTAACCTAATTTTTTCTTTTTTGAGATATTTTTTTAACTCATCTTCTTTATCACTAAAAAGAGCAAGCATACTTTTTTTATTCTTAGGTAATTCCATGATTACTTGGTCTTCTTCTATGTAGTACTTAGTATTAATTTTTACAATACCAGGGACTTCTACAGATGTAGCGGTTCTTTCTTGAGGTTTGATTATTTTCGTAGTTAACCTTTTGTAGATACGATAACGATCTGTCAATTCTACTAATATATAATAACCATTTCTAGAAGTACCGTATCTATCTTCAAAATTACAGTAATATAAGTAACTGTCATCTATCCTTACGTGAGTGGTTACATTTTTTTTAATTTCATAAACTTGGCCCTTACTGTTGAATTCTATTGCATCAGTGTGTATATTATATTTAAGTTCGGCATCATATGTTCTTGATTTTTCATGGATAACGGTAGATTGCTCATAGTTATAGTTCATATAGATAGAACCTTTATAATTGGAAAAATCAGAAGTTTTACTAAGAGGTGTAATTAAACTTTTAGGTAATTGAGCAAACAATGTTGAAGATACAGAAATGTATAAAATTATAGTAAAAATTTTCATAAGCTTAAGGGTTGAATTATGATAAATTTACCGAAAGTTTGAATTGTTTGCAAATTCATTTGCTTTTTTGATTGTATTTTTGAGAATATTTCAATGATATTTTTTGTTTTATGAATTATTAGGATTAAAACAGATATTTTAACAAATTATCCACATACTTTTTTTACGTTAAAACCATAAAATTAATATTTTTTTTTGTGTATTTGTCTGAAATTTAATTGGTTGTGCGTGTTTTTTATTCTGTTTTTTTAACAGAATAAAATAAATCATACCATGTATATTATTGAAGAATAAATACTCTTGTTTTTTAATATAGTATGATTTTAGTTTGTAATCAATTTCACGGCTTCTGTTGTGTTTTCTACAGGGTATTTGCAAGTACTGTTTTGGCATACGTAGATAAGTGTTTTGTTAGAAACAAATCTATTTTTAATAAGAGGGGTGTCTGAGTCAAACTTACTGCCTGCAATAAGCATATTAGGAATATAGCGCTTATTAACTTCTTCTATCTTTGTGCGCATGTCGGGACCAACTACAACGAACTCATAAAAATCAAATGTAAAATTGAGCATGAGTTCTAACCAATTAGAATATCCAGAGGCATATTGTTCTATTTGCGGTTGAATAGTATGAAGCATGTTTTTGCTTATTTCTAGATAGCCTGAACGGTTAAAATAATGTGATAACAAGAACAGGTTTTTGGCCATAATAGAATTGGAAGCCGGAATTACATTGTCTTGATATTCCATGGTTCTGGTAATGAGGTCGGGATCCTGATCTGAAGTAAAATAAAATACGTTTTTATTTTTATCAAAAAAATGAAGTAAAGTATACTCTGTAAGTTGTTTTGAAATGTCTAACCATTGCTGGTCAAATGTATTTTGATACAATGCGATAAATGCCTCGGTAACTAATGCATAATCTTCTAGATATCCGTTAATTGTACTTTTACCATCTTTATAGTTGTGAAATAAAGAATAATCTTCTTTTAACTGTGTGTTTTTTATGAAGGTTGCATTTTTTATAGCAGCATTAAGAAATTTCTCATCTCCAAAGACTCGATAAGCATCTACGTACCCTTTTAGCATTAATGCATTCCATGATGTTAATGTTTTGTCATCTAACCTGGGTTTGGGTCTTTTATTTCGCTCGGTAAGTAGTATTTTTTTCCATTTCGTAATTTTTTCAGAAAGTTCTACAGCTCCTATCGAATGATCTATAGCAAACTCTTTGTTGCTTTTATTTTTTATTAGCACATAATTTCCTTTTTCCCATAAACCAAAAGAGTTTATGTTGTAGTATTCTTTAAACAAATCATAATCATTTGCCAGTATTTTTTTTAACTCTTCTTTAGTCCATATATAAAATGCACCTTCTTCTAATTCACCTTGAGGTGTTTTGCTATCAGCATCTAATGAAGAATAGAAAGCTCCTTCTTTATTAGTAAGTTCTGTAGTAACAAAATTAAGGGTTTCATAGACTACTTCTTTATACCAAGTGTCTCCCGTAGCCAAATATGCATCGGCATATAAACTAACCAATTGCGCATTGTCATATAGCATTTTTTCGAAGTGAGGGACATGCCATTTTCCATCGGTAGCATATCTGGAGAATCCTCCTCCTATATGATCATAGACCCCTCCAAACGAAATTTTTGTTAAGGTGGTTTTTACAAAATCAAGTAATTCTTTGTCATTGTTTTGGTGCGCATATCTTAGTAAGAAATTATAATTGCTTGGCATCATAAACTTTGGGACTCTGGTAGTCCCTCCTTTTTGATGGTCAAAGTGTTTACTCCATTGTTTAACAGCACTGTCTATAAAGTCCAGGTTAAAATTGATTGCATTAGTGTTTTTTTCAATTAAATCAACTTCTTTTATCCCCAGAGCTAATTTATCGGCATATTCAACAAGTTTTTCAGGTTGATTTTTATATAAATCTGAAATTTGGTTTAAAGCTTCTATCCAATCTCCTTTAGGAAAATAAGTTCCTCCCCAAACTGGTCTCCCGTCGGGTAAGGTAACCGTATTAAGAGGCCAACCACCACTACCTGTCATTAATTGTACAGCACTCATATATACTTGATCGATATCTGGCCTTTCTTCGCGATCAACTTTAATATTGATGTAATTTGCATTCATTATTTCTGCAACCTTAGGGTCTTCAAAACTTTCGTGCTCCATTACATGACACCAATGGCATGCCGCGTACCCTATACTTACAATAATAAGTTTATTTTCCTTTTTTGCTTGATCTAAAGCTTTTTGTCCCCAGGGTCTCCAATTTACAGGATTATGCGCATGTTGTAATAAATATGGACTGGTTTCATGAATCAAGTCGTTGGTATAAGAGTGTTTCATTGATGATTTGTTTTGACTGGTACAAGAGACAGTTATAATAATAATGATAAGAAGCCAGGAATAGTTCACAGTAATTGTTTTAAAAAAATCTTCTAAAAATATAAAAAGCATTCTGTAATGACCAGAATGCTTCTCAAAAAAAAAACTAGATTTTTTTATTTGATCTCAAAAGAGATTTTAAGGTTTACTCTAAACTCTGTTACTTCATTATCCTTTATTGCAACACTTTGATCAGCTACCCATGCAGAACGAATATTTTTTACCGTTTTTCCCGCATGCTTTATTGCTTGTTTGGTTGCATCCTCCCAGCTTTTTTCAGAATTTGCCAGTACTTCAATAACTTTAATAATTGCCATTTTTGTTAGATTTTAAGTTAAAATTTAAAGAATATCTCTAAGATACGGCTTATGTTGCTTCTTTTTTGAAAAAGCAATCAATATTTTAACAAAATCCTCGATATGAGTGCTGTTTTTTCGTTGTACTACCCATTAATGGCTTCTACATGTGCAACTTTATCTTTAAGCATTTCTTTTAGCATGTTCTCGATTCCGTTTTTTAAAGTAAACGAAGATGAAGGACATCCGCTGCAAGCTCCTTGTAATATTACTTTTACAACCTTGCTTTTAGGATCATAAGAATCGAATAGTATATTTCCTCCATCACTTGCTACGGCAGGTTTGATATATTCTTCAATAATATTAACAATATTCTTAGAAACGTCATCAAGCTTTTCAAAATCAGTATCAGCTTGTTTTTCTACATCACTTTTTGCAATGGTAGCATTTTCAGATAGTACTTCTTTACCCATTTCTAAGTAACCGCGAAGAAACTCTCGTACCTCTTGTGTGACATCATTCCAATCTGCCATGTCATATTTACTTATAGAAATATAATTCTCATCAATATATACTTCTTTAACAAATGGAAAATGAAATAATTCCTGAGCCAAAGGAGCATGCGTCGCATCGTCTATATTTTTAAATTCATGTCCAGAGGTAACCAGTTTTTTATTAGCTACAAACTTAAGTACTGCGGGATTGGGAGTACTCTCGGCATAAATAGTAACCGGAACTTTCTTTTTGGCATCAGTTTCAGTTGCGTTTACGACAGGTTTTCCAGTGGATAAGTAGTTTTGGATTTGTACCGCTACTTCTTCCTGAACATCAGACCATTCTACAATGTCATATTTATCTATGGCAATAAAATTCTGAGCAACAAAAACTCTTTTTACAAAAGGTAAATAAAATAATTGTTGTACAAGAGGTGCATTTTTTGCTTGATCTATATTCTCAAACTCATAACTGGTATGTTGTGTTAAAAAGTAATTTGCTTCAAATTTAACAATACCTGGGTTAGAAGTTGTTTCTATTTTTACTTCAAAATTCTTTTCCATGTGCTTATTTTGAGCAAATTTACAAAAAAGCAATACGATATTGATCCTACGATATAGGATACTGATACTTTTTAACTATTTCGCTTTAAAATGTATAAGCTGTGAGGGTTCTTATAAAAATTTATATCTTTGCTGCACTATTTAGCAATAGTATAACATAAAAAAGTAAGGTTTGTAAATGTATGCTGCTTGAATAGTTTAGATTCACTAAATTCTATGCGCCCCATAATTAATAGAAATCAAATGAACTTGAAAACATATTACGTAACATTGTTATTGGTAATTTCTCAATTTGTATCTTCTCAAGAAGGAATACCTATATATGCAGATTACCTTTCTGATAATTTATACTTAGTACACCCTGCAATGGCGGGAGCATCTAATGCTAATAAAATAAGATTAACTGCCAGAAAACAATGGTTTGATGTCGATAATGCACCTAATCTGCAAACTTTTAATATAAACTTTAGGGCTGGAGAAAAATCTGGTCTGGGAGGTATTATTTATAAGGATGAAAACGGTAGGTTTGAACAAACAGGTTTTTATGTAACCTATGCATACCATTTATTATTTTCTAGGGATAGAACAGATCTAAATATGTTGTCTTTTGGTATGAGCGGTGGTTTTGTACAATCTAATGTGGATCTTAGAGGGTTGGATGACCCTTCTGATCCTGATCCTGTTATTTTAGATAGAGTTCAGAAAGATGCTTATTATAATATAGACGTTGGGATGTCATATCATTTTCTAGAATGGTATGTTCATTTTACAGCCAAAAATATCTTACCTGTCAATCGTGATATTTTTACTAATAATACTCCTATACAAGAGTCTAATAACTTACGTAGATATGTATTTTCTGTTGGGCGATTATTTGGTATAGGTAGTACCAGATGGAGTTTAGAACCTTCTATTTTGTATCAAGCTACAGATGAGACAAAAGAACGTTCTATAGATGGTAACTTAAAAGTGTATAGAGATGTTGGTTTCGGGTCAGTTTGGGGAGGTATATCATACAGACGTAGTTTAGATGGAGCAGAGTTTTCTCAAAACGGTACTGAAATCGAAAGTCAACAATTGCAATATATAACTCCTTTTTTAGGAGTTAATTACAAGAAATGGATGGTAGGGTATACATTTAGCTACCAATCCAATTCTGTAGTATTAAGTGACGGTGGTTTTCATCAACTTACGTTAGGATATGATTTTGGAAAACGTAAAGAAAGATGGGATTGTAATTGTCCAGCTGTAAATTCAAAATAGAAGCCATTTATTTATAATTTGGGATATTGTGCCCTAAGATAAGATCACGGTGTATGGTTGATATACCATCGATCATAATGGGCTTCTTTATCCCAGAACCACCTCTGTTTTTTAATTTTGCTATTTTTTCTTTGGTGAGGATAGGGTCATCCGAAAAAACAAAATCATCCAGATAATATTCTGTTTTGTTTGGTTCTTTGACCGTAATATGGATGTGTTCGGGTGCATTTCGCCCGGGATATGCTCCTGGCCTAAAAGTATAAAATGTATATTGACCATTTTTTTCTGTTTTTACCCATCCACGAATATAACCATGTCTTTTTGCCC
Organism: Aquimarina discodermiae; assembly: GCF_040786235.1. Taxonomy (NCBI): domain Bacteria; kingdom Pseudomonadati; phylum Bacteroidota; class Flavobacteriia; order Flavobacteriales; family Flavobacteriaceae; genus Aquimarina; species Aquimarina discodermiae. Next base: position 215,144 of record NZ_JBFMKP010000002.1, on the reverse strand, counting down.
ATCCTTTCTCATTTCCTTTGGTAGGATAAATTCCAGCTTGATTAGTGTGATAAATATATAAGATAACATCTTTTGCAGGTGTTTTTTTGTCTTTGTGATATACCGTACCTGTAATTTTGAGTTGTTGTCGACTGTTTTCGAATAATGGTAATGTATCGATAGGAGACAATGGTGTATTGCCGTATTCTAATAATGCCTCACAACCATCACAGATTCCTCCTAGTACTTTATTTGATTGTGACGAACTAACTATGGTTATCATGAATATAGTTAGTATTAGTAAAGGGTTTTGTGTGTTTTTAATTTTCATACGTTAATTGTTTTTTAATAATTTAGGATAAAAGTAATCCTGCGACAATTGGTGTGAAAATTAAATAGTCTAACCCGATGACTTTATTAAGTGACCTGATGACTTAACTCAAAATGTTTTTTGAAATTCTTAGCATAGGTTCTGCTTAACCTTGTTTTGGTACCATTTGTTAATAGAAGATCATAATCTCCATTTAACCTCGATTTAAAAGAAACTACTTTGTGAAGATTAACAATTGTTGATTTATGAATACGAATAAAACTTTTGTCATCTAATTTAGCAGCGATAGATTTTAAACTCTCAGAATGTAAATGCTTTTTAGTCGCTACATGAATATTGATATAAGGCGTGGTTGCTGTTATCTGGAGAATATCAGCTATTTTAATAATAGTATTATTAGTTCTATTAGTAACGATGATAAATTGATCATGATTTTTTTTATTTGTGGTTAACAAACTTGCTTTGAAGCCTAACCAATATTTATAACCTATTATAAAAGTACAGTAATATAGAATGAGGATAAATAAATCATTGGCAAGCGTATAACTTAATATTTTATAGAGGCCATACCTGCTATCATAAAATAAAAGGGATAAGCAACAAAAAACAATAGCCAGAACGAAAATATGAATTGTAATAGCAATGACAATACATAAAAATACGCTGGTTAACGTAGCTAAGTTTTGTTTGTTTAGAACTTTATATAGTACTATCGATATAGGAATAAATACTACCCATATTGTTTTAAATAAAATAGATTCGCTAAAATAGAAAGAACCATTTCTTCTGACTGCATCCAAAAAATCCTGAAAAACAGTTATTCCTATTATAGAAACAATTATAAATCCAATCATGCCAATTACACGAATTGTATGGATTGGATTACTATAAGAACCGTTATTTTGAAATAACCTAAACACGATATTTTAACTGGTTAAAAGATTATTTATAATATGCGGCACGTGTTATCTATATTGCATATTTTTAGTTGTTTGCAAAGTTAGTATTTGTTTTTTACTTCTTTGATTTAATGTTGTTTTAAAACAGTTCAATGCCTTATGAATTTTGGTATTTCATTAGTGATAACATTTAGTAAGAGGTTTTTAGATCTGTTTTTTGCCGATCATATTACTTGCGATAACCAAGCTTTCGAGTTGTTTTTTCTCCTACAAAATGCTGAAGTTGTTGGTTGTAAGAGGTAATGATTAAATTGAAAAGAAAATCAAAAAAGAGTTGATATGAAGATGAATCTCCTTTTTTTACTTCGAATTCTTCTTCGCTATTAGCGTATTTAACAAAATACTTATTTTCCTCATTTTTTCTAAACATTAAGTGAATCAATATTAACTCTTCTGGTAAGGTTTCTGGTGCTTTGCAAACGGTTAAACCAACTCCAAAATGCCAATAAAGATCTTGTTCTAGTGAAATCGCATGAATTAACGCATCGGGCACAAGCTCGAAACCTTTTTGTTCACTTATTTTAAAAAGAGAAAATTGACTTTCTGGGATATTATAATATGCTTTTAATTCTCGAACAATTTCTATAGAAAATAAATGACAATCCTTTTTATACTCTTCAAAATTATTTTGAGCATTATCATAAGCAGCACATAGTTGATGAAATTTTGTGATTTCCATAAGACAAGGTTAGTAGTTTATATGTTACTTGGACGCAGAAGATGTATATAGCTTACTTGTGTTACTTTAATTTGTTAAAAAACATGGTTACTTCATTAATGAAAAGAATAATTTCGGATATTATTTGTTCTTTTAATGAGTGTAAATTACTAAAATCTGGATGTTGAGCCAGAGTTCCTTCTATAATAGAATAACGTCCAACAATTGTTGAGGGAATAGAATAAGTATTCCAATCATTTTTTTTAAACACTTCCCAATACTTTTTTTGAATCTTTTTGTTTTGCGCGGCTAACCATATTTCAAAATTGAATGTTTCATGGTTAAACAAAATAATTGTTTTTAATTGATTGCCTTTTAATAACTTGTTGGTAAAGGAGAAATATGTAATATCCATATACCCCTGATGAGTAGTAGCTGATAATTTATACTGTGGACAAGTATGCTGTAAATCGTTTTTAAGATTTACCATAAATTCCATTAGCCCTCGATATGCATATTTAATATCGCCTTTTTGTAATTGTGTTTTATATTCGTGTATATATTCATTAAGTGTTTTTTTCATTTTTGTAATCTATATCAAAGTGTTTAATTAGGGAGTGTATTACCAGCAAATAAAAAACTCTTACATGATGTAAAAGATACTTAATTTTTGATATTAAAAACTTAATGTTTTGTTACAAAAACTACCTGGAAATAAAGTTTCCAGGTAGTTTTTTGACTACTCCCAGTTAAATGACTTTTTTTCTCCTTGTTTTTTAATTGCTTTTACCAAAGCCGCTTCTAGATTACCGCCTTCTTTTTTACTACTATTCTTAATAAATGCAATTCTTTTTTTGTTTAATTCTTGTATTTTTTGCTGAATTTTTTTGCGATCAGAACTTTTTTTGGCAACGTATTGCTTGAGTTCTTTTTTAGATTTTCCTTTAAGCTCTTTAGGTAATTGTTCTTTTGCTACTTCTTCAATTTCAAAAGATTCATCTTCTGCCGCATCGATCAAATCCCAGCTTTTGTTTTTATAAAAACCCGAACTTTTACTAATTGTTCTACTTACAGCATTCGCAGCTCCATATGAACTCGCATTTTTGTCTTGTTCTGCTTGTAAGCTTCTTTTTTGAGCACCATGATGTCCATAGTAAATATATGTGTCATTTAGTTGATTATTAAGTTGAAGTATGATATCATCGTATGGAGTAACAATATGTACCGTTTCTCGGTTGTGATCTATAGCACTATATTCTCCATTCGTGATATCTGCACCATGTTTCCATTTTGTTTGAATACCTTGTTGAAAATTACCACAGAAAATTGTGTTGATGGTGATGTCTTTTTCCATAGCATCTGTTGCTGCATCTTTATAATCAACCGGCCCCTGACTAAAAGGCTCATTTCCTGCAATAAATATTAGTTTTAAATGATCGTTATTCTTTTTCCATCCAAGTTGATTAATAGATGTATTAATGACCTTACCACAATATTCATTTCCACCATTTGTGGTAAGTGCAAAAAGTTGTTTTGATATTTCATCTAGATCATCGGAAAAGGGAAGGACTTGTCTTATAAACCCTTCTTGTGATGGTAAACCATCGTTACCATACTCATACAATGCAATTTCTAGTTTGATAGCATAATGCCCACATTTGGCATAAGAAAGCTCATTAACAATTTCCCAAAGTTGTGCTTTGGCTTGATCAATTAACCCATCCATACTATTACTAGTATCGAGAAGTAGGGCTACCTGTATGTTTCGGGTATCAGGATCAGTTTTGGTGGTATATAATAAATGACTTTGCTTTTTAGTAAGGTTTAATTCTGTATTAGAGGTATTGTTTGCATTACATGAGATGGTGATCAACAAACAAGCAATACCAAGTTTTAATAATGTTTTCATAATCTTTCCTTTTTTATTTGCCATAAAACTAGCCCCAACTTTCTTTGTGCCCAAGCATGAGTTAGGGATAAAATGATATAAATGAGTAAACGTATCTTTTGAATTAGGGAACTCTATTTTTGAAGAGTAAAAGAGGGTAATTTGAGAGGGAACTTGTCTTTCTCCAATTTTATTATCCCGTATAAATGCTTAAGTTTACTTCGCTATATAGAGATAAAATGAAAAAGATAGGTTTATTATTGGTGTTAATTTGCATGCTCCCCTTGGTAGGTTTTGCTCAAGAGGGAGCGAGGAGAGCAGCACCACAACCATTATTGATTAAAGGATCCGTAAAAGAAAAGAGTACTCAAAAAGCAATTAAGAATGTAGAGATTACTGTACCAGGATTGAGTACAACTACCTCTAATATATTTGGTGATTTTAAAATAAAAGCGAGAGTGGGCGATGAGCTGATTATTACTCACGATAGTTTTAAAACGATTTACTATACGATCAAAGATGGACAAAGGATCGATATTTTGGTTGAAGATCATCCCAATGAATCTAATAGACGATCTAGTTCGAATAGGAAAAATGAAGATACCTATAAAGAATATCTACAAGAGGCAAAAGGTGCGTTAAGGAAAGATGCTGCGACCGGAATAGAGTATATTACCAAGGCTTTAGAAACAGTAAGAGATGACGATCGATCGTCTGATAAAAAGAAGGCAGAACTTTTTGAAACGTTGGCAGATATCTATAAGCATTGGAAACAGCCAGACCTGGCAGAAAGTAATTACCTAACCAGTCTTAAACATCAATATAGCACCGCTGTAAAAATTAAACTGGGAGAAGTGCAATTAGAGAGTAAAAAATATGACGAGGCACTTAATACTTTTTCGCGATTATTAAAATCCAGGTTAAATAACAACCAAAGAGTAGCTGTATATATAGGGTTGGGAGATAGTAACAAAGGGTTAAATAAATATTCTGAAGCAATTTTGAATTATAACAAAGCACTTTCTATAAGTCAGAGAAAAGGATTAGATGATGAAGTGATTTTACTAAATTCGAAATTAGCGGTGATATTACAACAAGAAGGTAAGGTGACGGATGCAGAAGGGTATTTGGATAATTCGGTACAACTTGCCAAGAGAAAAGATAAAAAAACGTCGGCAAGACAAAATACGGTAGCTGCAGATTTTTATAATAAGAGTAATAGTTACGATAAAGAAATACAATTAAGGAAAGAAGCTCTTGAAGATATAGAAGAGATGGAGCAAGAAAGTAATGTAACCCCAGCCTCTGTTGATGATAATATTTTAAGCGCTCAGGTTCAGAATTATAAAATTGCCAAAGCATTTGCTGCTCAGGATGAATATGACGAAGCAATACCTTATTTAAAAGAGAGTATTAAAGAAGCTGCTTCAAAGAATGACTTGATAGTACAAAAGGATGCTACACGAAAACTTGGAGAATTATATAGAGAGAAAGGCGAGCTGAAAAAAGCTTCTGAGACTTTTAAAGCTTATGAAGTAATTATCGATAGGTTATACGTTCAAAAAGAACAAGAGATTTCTCAAGCAGAAAGGTTTAGAAGAGAATTGGCCCAAAGAGCAAACCGTATCACGACATTAGAAAAGGATAGAGAGTTAAATGAAGCTCGATACGAATTGGCGTTTGCATCTCAGAAATTGGCAGACCAACAAAGCCTGCGTCAACAAATAGTTATATATTTTTTGATAGGGTTGACAGTTCTATTGCTTTTTGCAGCATATTTAATGTTCAGAAACATGAAGCAACAACGATATGCAAACAATATTCTGGCATTAAAATCATTGCGCTCACAAATGAATCCTCATTTCATTTTTAATGCTTTAAATTCTGTAAATACTTTTATAGCGACTAGTGATGAAAGAACTGCAAACAGATATCTAACAGATTTTTCTTTGTTAATGAGAGCAGTTTTAGAAAATAGTGAAGAAGATTTTATTCCGTTAGATAAAGAAATAGAATTATTAAGGTTATATGTACAATTAGAGCATTTTAGATTTAAAGATAAATTTGATTTTACGATTGATGTAGATGAAGCTATTAATATAGATGAGTATGTAATTCCTCCTATGTTATTACAACCCTATGTAGAAAATGCTGTTTGGCATGGGCTACGTTATAAAACAGAAAAGGGGCTGTTGACTATAAGTTTTAAAAAGAAAACAAATGATAGCTTAGAAATTATCATTCAGGATGATGGCATTGGACGCAAGAAGTCTAAAGATCTGAAAACCCTTAATCAGAAAGCGCAAAAATCAAAGGGTATGGGAAATATTCAAAAAAGAATAGCAATACTTAACAGAATGTACAAAGATAAGGTAGATGTTTTGGTGTCTGATCTTACTAATGATACAGAGGGAACACAAGTAAAATTAACTCTTAAAAAAGACTAATGAATATAACGGCAATAATTGTAGATGACGAAAAGAATAATAGAGATATATTAAGTAATTATGTGGGCAAATACTGTCCATCTGTTACAATTCTGGGAGAAGCTGCCAGTGTTCAGGAAACTATGGATTTGTTGCAAACTCATACGCCAGATATGTTGTTTCTAGATGTTGAAATGCCTTATGGAAATGCCTTTGACCTGTTAGAAAAGGTTCCAGATCGTACTTTTGAAATTGTTTTCGTTACTGCATACGATCATTATGCCGTTGATGCATTAAATGCACAAGCCACTTATTATTTGTTAAAGCCAATTGCCATTGATAATCTCATCAAAGCGGTCGAACATGTAACACATATAAAACAACGAGAAGCTGTATTGCAAGACACTATTTTACAGCCGAAAATAACCGCTGCAGAAGGTAAAATTACGATTCCGAAGCAAGATGGTTTTGAGGTGTTGCAAATCGCCGATATTTTATATTGTGAAGCAGACGATAACTATACCAAAATCTTTCTTGATAAAGGGCAAAAGTTAGTAAGTAAGACACTTAAGTATTTTGAAGAATCTTTGCAGTCTCATGGTTTTGTCAGAATCCATAAAAGTTATTTGGTGAATGTTAGCAAAATAACCCGTTATAGAAAAGGGAAGGGTGGGAGTATAGTCCTTTCTTCTGGTAAAGAGTTGGCTGTCTCCTCTTCTAAAAAAGGAACCTTGTTGGATTACTTTAAATAAAAAAATGTTACTCTAAATAAACCATTGTTTTTTGTTTGGTAAGTAAAGGAGCATCTTCAAATAAAATTTTTATTTGATTGTCCCAATCTCTAACAATTTCGAAATAACTAGAATTTACAACAGACATAATTTTGCCACAATCATCACAAACGTGTTTATCGTACTCTAAGAAGTAGTGAGCAAACTCATGAAAAGCCACTACTTTAAGAATCTCTTGGTCTAACATAGCTACCCAACTAATAATAATATTTTCTATTTCGTTGTTTTTGTTACGGGTAACCATACCTAGTGTAGAAGCTTTGGGACTTACATGAAGTGTGTCTACAATATCTATTGTTTTGAGCTTAAAAAGCTTGTCGTGGTAGTCTATTTTATATTTTTTACAGTATTCAAAAAATTGATCGAGATGAGGTTTTAGTCTTCCATCGATCTGAACTCTGTTTTGAGCAGTTATTGATGTGGTAAAAAGAAAGGCAATTAGTACATAAAGACAACTTTTCATGATGATCGTTTTAGGGGTAATTTGAGGATCAATTCATATTCGTAAAAGGCTTATAGCTAAATACTTATATGATCATGTTAAAATAGGAAAAAAATACTTAAATAAACGTTGAAAAGTGTTAAAGTTCGATAAAGTGTATTTTTTAACAAAAAAATAACTATACAAGAAGGTTTTTTCTTTCTTTTTGGCCTGATTTTAAGAAGTTAAATTAAATTTTGTTGTTTTAAAATTAATATAAATAAGTAGAGGATTTATGAGGAGGTAATATAAGAGTTGATTTGCAGAGTTTTTTGTAGTTCGAGTAAAATGGTATAACAAAAGCAGAATTAGAAATCTAAGGTTGTCACTTTTGTGGTTAAATTGTTTTGAGGAGTAATCACACTTTTTAATGCACTAATGTTACTATTAGTATAAAGTAGGTGTTTGCCTATTTCTGGTCCTTTGTTAAGTAAGCTATTGTTTGTTAATACTGTTTTGGTGTGCTTGGCTACCGCTGCGCCAGAATCGATAATTTTGACCGTATCAGGAAGTATTTTCTTTAATTCTGGTATAAGATAAGGGTAATGTGTGCATCCTAAGACAAGATAATCAATGTCTTGATGAACCATTGGTAAAACGTAAGAGTGCAGTAATTCCCGCATTTCATCAGAATCGATTTTACCCGTTTCTATGAGTTCTACTAAACCTGTACCAATAATTTCTATTACCTCTATGTCATGAGCGTATAAGCTAGATGTTGTGTTAAACAATGAGCTGGATAAAGTCCCTTTAGTTGCGAGTATACCAACTCTTTTCGTACGGGTGGCTATGGCAGCCGGTTTGATTGCTGGTTCTATGCCTATTATCGGTATATCGTACATAGAACGTAACGTTTTAATGGCATTCGTAGTTGCTGTATTACATGCTACGACTATTGCTTTACAGTTTAGCTCTAAAAGCTTATTTACGTTTTTAATACTTAATGAGAGAATTTCATCTTTGCTGCGTTTTCCATATGGGGCATTTTTACTATCTGCCAGATAAATTGTATTTTCATAAGGTAGTAATGATACAATTTCTCGCCAAACTGAAGTACCTCCAATTCCAGAATCAAATATGCCTATTGGCTTATTTTGCATAGTATTAGTTAGAATTATGTTTCAAAAATAAAAAAACAGCGAGATGTTCTCCCGCTGTCTAATATATTTTTTATAAAAAGGTATTTTTAGATACCTAAATCTTTCTTCACATCCGCCATAAGATCTTTACCATCTGCCATAATCACTCCTGTTCCTGTAGTAGAGTCTAATACATATTGAAATCCTTGAGCTCTTGCAACTTTTTGTATAGAAGTACGTGCTTTTTCGTAAATAGGCTTCATTAGCTCTATTTCTTTTTTCTGAAGATCCTGCAGTGCATTTGTTCTATAATCGTTTATGCTTTTTTCTGTTGTTTGTATTTCTTGCTGTCTTTTTAAGTTTTCTTCGTCGGTTTTGGTTTCTACTTCCTGAGAATACTTTTTGATAGTATTTTGTAATTCTAGTACCATGTTTCTGATTTCAGCATCATAGGTTTTGTTCAGCTTTTCGATTTCTCCTTTAGCTGCTTTAAAAGCTGGCATAGCTTCTACAAGTTCTTGAGATGCGATATGCCCCACTTTTGACTGAGCATTTACAAAACTTGAAGTTCCTATGATAAGTGCTATAGCTACTAGTAATGTTCTAAATTGTTTCATTTTGTAATCAATGTTAAATTAAATGGTGTTATAAATTCTTAAAAATTAATTTTCAGGTTCGTCTTCTTTTAAATCGTCTTTCTTTTCTTTAAGTGCGTTGATAGAATCTCTTTTTCTTTTTTGTAGCGCAAGTAATTTTGCTCTTCTTTCTTCAAATTCTTTCTTTTTTGCAGCTCGTATAGAGTCTCTTTCTGCTTTTCTAACAGCCAGAAGTTCTTCTCTGTCTGATAATCTTTTAATTGCTTCTTTTTCTCTTTCTGTTACTTCCTTTTCTTGATCTACAGACCTGTCTTCACTTCGTTCTAAAGCTTTTTTCTCTTTTTTGCTATTTAATTGTTTTCTTTTTGAAGCTCTATTTAATCTTAGTAATACTTGATCACTAATGTCAAATCTATCAGCAGAATACAACATCACCATATCTGCAGATTTGTCAAAAACAAAATCATATTTTTTGTTTTTAGCAATTTCTTGTACAGCTACAAAAACTTGATCCTGGACCGGTTGTACCAGTCTTCTTTTCTGAATGAACAAGTCGCCATTTGGACCAAATCGTTTTTGTTGATATTCTAATACTTCTTTTTCTTTGAAAAAAATATCTTCTTCTCTTTCTTCTATTAGCTCTTTTGTTAATAATACTCTTTCATTATTAAGAGCTTTACGCATTTCTTCAACCTCTTTTAATTTGGCTTCTATCTCAACTTTCCATTTTTGTACTTTGGTTTCAAGTTCGCTTGATGCCTCTTTGTACTCGGGAACGTTTTCAAGAATATACGCCATATCGATATAACCAATGCGAATACCTTTTTGAGCTTGTAGTACATTTGTTAATAATAGCCAACTGGCTGCTGCAACTAGAAAAAGACCCTTTGTTTTCATGATTTATTGTATGTATTGAAATAATCGTGCCAAAACTAAAATTGTTGTCCTATAATAAAATGGGTTTGCCATCCATGAGGGTTATTTGTACCAGGAATAGGGTCAAAACCATATCCAAAATCAATACCTAATAATCCAAATGCTGGCATAAATATACGTAAACCTGCTCCAGTAGAACGATTTAATTGAAAAGGATTGAACTTTTTGAAACTATCATAAGATGCTCCACCTTCTAAAAATCCTAACATATATATCGATGCTGCTGGTTTTAATGTTATAGGGTAACGAAGCTCTAACGAATATTTATTATAAATTGTTGCCCCATCGGCATCAAATCCTGATTGATTTGATCTACTTTGTGGGACAATTGATTGATCTGGATATCCTCTTAAAGGGATAATCTCACGTCCATCAAGGTTATTTGCACCAGGGGAAGTACCTCCTAAGAAAAATCGTTCGAATGGGATATTTCCTCGGCTATTGTTGTAAGCTCCTAGAAAACCGTATTCTGCTTTAGTTCGTAAAACAAGGGAGTGTTTACCTAATTTTGCTAAACTTGTATACCAGGTACCATCAAACTTAATTTTATAGTACTCTAACCATTTAAAACGTTCCTGATCAATTTCTCCTATTTCTCTTCCGATTTCAGCATTTCTCGCTAAATCAATCGTGTTATTTCGATCCAAATTACTCGCTTCTTCTTCTAGTGCAGCTTTATTGTCTGCAAGTTCTTTGTAATCCACACCATCAAAAAGTGAATATGGTAATGAGAATTTTGCAACGATGTTAAATTCTGATCCTCCAATAGGGAAAATAGGATTTACCGTTGTATTATTTCTATTGATTCCAATAGTGTATGCAATATCATTAGATTCACCGTTACCAAATGTAAATAGTCTAGTGTTGTAGTTTTTAAGGTTGTAGTGTCTTATACTTACTGCTTGGGATAATGTAAAGTAGTTATCAGGCCAATTAAGTCGTTTAGCAATACCGATAGACCCTCCTGTGATTAAAAACTTACTATCTCTATTTACATCACGGGTTCTGTTATTGAATAAAAATTGTACAGTATGAGAAAAAGAAGTTGATAATTGATAGGGTCTTTTTCCTCCTAACCAAGGTTCTACAAATGAAAGGCTATAGGTTCTAAAGAATCTACTGGCCTGAGCTCTTACACGAAGTGTTTGGCCATCACCCATCGGTAAAGGGCTATATGATTCTTTATTAAAAATGTTGCGTATAGAGAAGTTGCTAAAAGCTAGTCCCAGTGTTCCTACAAAACCACCACCACCAAAACCTCCTTGAAGTTCTATCTGGCTAGATCCTTTTTCTACTACCGGGTAATTGATGTCAATTGTACCTTCTTGAGGATTTGCGTTTTGAAATTGTGGCTCTAATGATTCAGGATCAAAAAAACCTAATTGTCCTATTTCTCGAACCGTTCTAACTACCAGGTCTTTACTGTATCTTTGCCCTGGTTTTGTTCTTAATGTTCTATATATTACATGGTCATTTGTTTTATCATTTCCTGTTACTGTAATATGGTCGAAATAGGTAAGTTTCCCTTCTCGAACTCTTATTTCAAAATCTATAGTATCATTATATACTCTTGTTTCTACAGGATCAATAGATGAAAATAGGTATCCATTGTTTTGATATAGATTGGTAAGGTCATTGGCATCTGGTTTAGTGTTGTCTGCAATTTGTTTTTCTAAGAGAACACTATTGTATACATCTCCTTTTTTAATAACTAGTTGTCTTGCCAATTGTCGATCGGTATATACACTGTTTCCTAAAAAAGTGATGTTACCAAAGTAATGTTTATTACCTTCTTCTACCGTCAAGTTTAAAGATACACTTTTATCATCCTCAACAATTAATGTGTCAGAGATGACACGCGCATCTCGATATCCTTTTTCTTTATATTTTGTAACAATGCTCTCTTTATCTTCTAGATAAGCTGATTTGATATATTTTGATCTTTTCCAGAATCTTAAAGGCTTTTTTTGCTTCGTGTTTTTCATGGCTTTGCGAACCTTCGCATCAGAAAGCTGTTCATTTCCTTCAATATTAATTCTGTCAACCTTTACTTTTTCTCCTTTATCTATTAGAATAACCATGTTTACTTTGTTAGTAACCACAGTATCTTTTACAGGAGTAGCATTAATTACCACCTTGGTGTTAAGAAAGCCATCTTTTTTGTATTTGTTCGTAATAAAGTTACGAGTTGTAGTAGTAAGGTTCTCAGTTACTTTTACACCTTTGGTAAGACCATTGTCCTTAATTAATTCTTCAGCCTTACGTTTTTTTACACCTTCTATCCGTATTTCGTTCAATTCTGAAACCTCCTGAATGTTGATCTCTATGTCAGCAACCTCTCCTTCTATATTGGTAATGTAAAAATTAATATCGCTAAATAATTCCAGGTCCCATAATTTCTTGATGACTTTACTTATTTTGTCACCAGGCAGAAAAATACGTTCCCCTTTTCGTAATCCGGTAAAAGTAATTACAGTATTCTCATTATAAGTAGTGGTACCGGTTACTTTGATGTCTCCAATAATGTATTCTTTCCCGTTAGTACCTGGTAAGTTCTGTGCAGAAATTGATGATGCTATTAATAAGGCGAATATCGTAATGTACGAGGTAAGTAATTGTTTTGTCATTTCTTTAACTGAGCTGCTCACTAGTTTTTCCAAATCTTCTTTCTCTTTTTTGATAATTGTATATGGCTTCGAATAAATCATTTCTTTTAAAGTCGGGCCATAAAATTTCTGTAAAATATAATTCTGCATACGCAATCTGCCATAATAAGAAATTACTAATACGTTGTTCTCCACTGGTACGTATCAATAAATCTACATCAGGCATATCTTTTGTATACAAATGCTCATTAATGACTGATTCATTTATAAGGTGTGGCGAAATTACACCATTTTTAACTTTAATACTTATTTCTTGAACAGTTTTTGCAATCTCTTCTCTACTACCATAGCTAAGAGCTAAGGTTAGTGTCATTTGAGTATTGGTTTTGGTTTTGTCAATAACCTCTGTTAATTCTTCTCTGGCTTTTGAAGGAAGGGATTGTAAGTTACCTATGGCATTTAGCTTAATGTCATTGTCCTGAAGTGTTTTGATTTCTTTTTTTAAAGAGCTTACCAGGAGTTTCATCAAAGTATCTACCTCTAGTTTTGGTCGATTCCAGTTTTCTGTAGAAAAAGCATAGAGTGTTAAGTATTTCACACCTATTTCTACACTGCCTTCTACGGTTTCACGAACAGATTTTGTCCCGTTTTCATGACCTGCAGCTCTAAATAAACCTTTTTTTTTGGCCCATCGTCCATTACCGTCCATGATAATGGCAATATGTTGGGGGATATTAGAATTTAGTTGTTCTTTATCAATCATTGTTTAAAAAGTACAATAACACGGAGTTCTTCCCCATGTGTACGAAAATGTTATTCCTGTGAAAAAATACCAGTCGTTATTATTTAAATTACCAAACCCTGTACCAACTCTTGGGTCTGGGTCACTACCATCCAGATTATCTGTAAATGTATACCTGGCACCAATTTCTGCACCAAGAACAAATTTTCTTCCTACTGTTTTTTTGATACCTAAAACCATCGGGATCGCAAAACTCCATTTATCTGCATATGAGTTTATCTCATTATTAGCGTCAATTGCTTGTGCTCCATAGTTTAAAGTAGTAAAACCAGTATATAAATATGGGGTAAATTGTGGTTTTCCGTCGTAAAGATACCAATCCCAGAAATTAAATTCCATTCCTACAGATACTTCTTTTACAGAATTTTTAAAACTTAAGCCTCTGGATGTGCGTCGCTCATCACCCCAGGCATCATCTGCATTAAGATTTGCGAATAAAAAAGAAGCTCTAAATGCATGGCGTTTGCTTCGGTTCCATTTTCCTATGGCTCCAAATGCAAAAGCATTAGGTGAAATGTATTGGGTAGATCCAACATCTCCTACATAATTTGACCCTCCCAACATCAAACCGACTTCATACGTTTGTGAAGTGATTGACTGAGTAAAAAATAGTACAATTAAAAATGATGCTAAGTATCTCATAGATTTTCAAAAGTTTGCAAATATAACAATTAACTTTAGTACACAAGAATTTGAGTAAAATAGTATGAATAAAAAACACTTTTTAGCATGTTTTATTGTTCAATTACGTTTATCTTCTCCCCAAAGCATCTTTTTTCTAAGGGTTTTTAGAAAGCTATTATCCTGTAAAATGACCATATTAATTTTAAAAGAAGCCTTTTTTATTACTACGGTAGTTTCATTAGGTAGTGTGTGTATTCGTGAATCCAATGATACCAAATAAGAATTCTCCCTACCAGAGACTTTTAATTCTATTTTTTGGTTGTCTGATATCACAAGAGGTCGTACATTGAGGTTGTGAGGAGCAATAGGAGTAAGAATCATATTTTGTGAATCAGGCATCATTACTGGTCCACCACAACTTAAAGAATATCCTGTAGAGCCTGTAGGAGTGGATACAATTAATCCATCGGCCCAATAAGTGGTAAGAAACTCGTCATTAAGATTGGTGTCTACAGAAATCATAGAAGTTGTATTTCTTCTACTTACTGCTACTTCGTTTAATGCAAAGTTTAGTACTCCAAACTCTCCCGTTGGTGGTGCCGTCTCGACAGTAATCAAACTTCTGGATGAGATGTAATATTTTTTATTTAATATTAGCGATATGCTATCTTTTATTTCTTCCTTTTGAATGGTTGCTAAAAAACCAAGCCTTCCTGTATTGATTCCAGCAATTGGGATTCCTAAATCTCTTACATAAGTAATTGTTTTTAGAATGGTACCATCTCCTCCAATACTGAAAAAAAGATCATAGGATGTGTCTAGTTCTTCAAAAGTGCTAAAGTGTGAATAAATCTTATCAATTTGATCATGTAAATGAATCAACTCTAAAAATTTCTTTTCAATGACAACTTCAACACCATTTTCGTCTAGTGTCTCTAGAAGTTGTTGGATATAAACTTCTGAGTTTTTGTGATAAAATTGGCCATATATACCTATTTTCATTAGTTGCTTGTGTTAAGTGAATCGTGGTTTATGTGCGCTATATGTTTAGGTATTTTGCTAGGTATTGTGATCTTTCTTTTAAATTTGTCAAGAAGGAGTCATCATGATGTTTAGAAACAATATTATAGCTATATCTTCTAAATGTTTGAACTATATTATTGATGTCACTATCATTTATTTTTAAAGTGATTTGAGCTACATCATTCTCCATGTTTGATATGAATAATCCTAGTACTTTGGCATTGTTAGATTCTACAATTTGAGATATTTCACTAAAAGAATAATCCTGAATGCCTTTTTCTACAATTAGAATATTACCAGGTTCACTTAAGAAAGGAGTTTCATTAAAAAGGGTAATAATATCGCCAAGCTCGAAAAAACCTAAATAATTGTTATTATCATCTAGTACGGGCATGATGTTAGAATTGTTTTTTGCAAAAGATTCAAGAATATCTAGCCAATTCGTATCTTTTCTAACAAAAAAACCTTCTAATGAATATTGGTATTCACCCAATAACTTATCAGCTTCAAAGCATCTAATATCGGTTTCGGATATACATCCTAAAAAAACATTTTCCTTGATAACCGGGAAATGAGTGTAAGTCAATTCATTAAACAGCAATTGAGCTTCCGAAACTTTAACGGATACATCAAAAGGTTCTATTTCATTAACAATATATAAACTTGTTTTCATAACTTTATAGGGACTATCTTATGCAAAATAATCAAAAAATATACAATCGAGGCGTTCTCAACTTCGTATTTTTGCTTTTTTAGTTAAAGACATCAAAAACTATGACAAAATTAAGTGTTAATGTTAATAAAATAGCAACATTACGTAATTCAAGAGGAGGAAATACTCCTAATTTGATTCAAGTAGTCAAAGATATACAGCGTTTTGGTGGTCAGGGAATCACAATTCACCCAAGGCCAGATGAAAGACATATACGATACCAGGATGCTCACGATCTTAAACCTATTGTTAATACAGAGTATAATATAGAAGGAAATCCAATTCCAAAGTTTATAGAGTTGGTTTTGGAGGTAAAGCCTACGCAAGTCACTTTGGTGCCCGATGCAGAAGATGCAATTACTAGTAACGCTGGATGGGATACTAAGAAGCATACCGATTTTCTGAAAGATGTAATTGCCGAGTTTAAGCGTAATGATATTAGGACTTCTATATTTGTTGATCCCGTCCCCGAAATGATAGAAGGAGCAGCTTTGACAGGAACTGATAGGATAGAGTTGTATACCGAGGACTTTGCATCAGAATTTGCAAAAGGAAATAAAGAAGCTGTAAAACCATACGCATCTTGTGCTCAAATTGCTAACGAATTGAACTTAGGGGTGAATGCTGGACATGACCTGTCTCTGGATAATATTGCTTTTTTTAAAGAAAATATTCCGGATTTACTAGAAGTGTCTATTGGACATGCTTTGATTAGCGAATCTCTGTATCTAGGTATAGAAAATGTGGTGAATATGTATCTACACAGACTTAAATAATTTGTTTTTATGAAGTTGTATGCAAATGTTTTTGGACAAGGGAAATCTTTTTTAATTCTTCATGGCTTTCTAGGGATGGGAGATAACTGGAAAACATTAGGAAAAAAAATTGCAGAAAAGGGTTTTCAGGTGCATTTGATAGATCAGAGAAATCATGGTAGAAGCCCACATAATGATGAGTTTAGCTACGAATTGATGGCTAAGGATCTAAAGATTTATTGTGAAGAAAATAATTTAAACAATGTCATTTTATTAGGGCATTCGATGGGAGGTAAGACAGCAATGCTTTTTGCAGTAAAATTTCCAGAGTTACTGGATAAACTATTAGTTGCTGATATAGGTCCCAAATATTATCCACTGCACCATCAGGATATTTTAGATGGTTTAGGATCATTAGATTTTGAAACTCTTGATTCTAGAGGTGCTGTGGACAAAGAACTGGAGAAATACGTGCCGGATTCTGGAGTACGAATGTTTCTTCTGAAAAATTTGTATTGGAAAAACAAAGGAGCACTCGGATTAAGGCTTAATCTTAAATCCCTGGTAGAAAATGCACATGAAATAGGAGTCGCATTGCCAGAAGCATATAGTTATCAAGGAACGACTCTTTTTCTGAAAGGAGAACGCTCTAATTATATTGAGGAAGATGATATAGTAAAGGTAAAAAAACAGTTTGTGAATTCGACGTTTAGGGAAATTTCTGGAGCCGGACATTGGCTACATGCAGAAAACCCAACAGACTTTTTAACCGAGGTATTAGGATTTGTGAAAAATTAAACAAAATGCTATGTGTGCATAATATTTTACTCATTTAGGTTGGATAATTCGTATTTTCCATTATTTTTGGTAAAACAATCTTTTCATAAACCCTAAAATAATAAAAATCAATTCTAAATATATTATGAGAAAACTATTATTATTAGTTGTATTCATCTCTGTGGCGACAGTCACTTATGCAGGTGGATATAGAGTAAGTATTCAAGGACAAAGAGCATTGGCAATGGGGCATACAGGTGTTGCCGTAGTTGACAATGCAGAGCTGGTATTTTTTAATCCGGCTGGTCTTGTTTACTTAGAAAATAAATTAAACGTAAGTGTTGGTGTAAGTGCTGTTTTTACAGATGTGATTTATCAAAATGAAACATTTGGTACTTCTGCTCAAACGGATAGTTCTGTAGGAACTCCTCTTAATTTATATGGATCTTATAAAGTAAATGATTGGATGTCTGTTGGATTGGGTGTGTATACTCCTTACGGAAGTGAAGTGGCTTGGCCAACAGATTGGGCAGGGTCACATTTGGTAAATAGTATTGAATTAGCGGCTATATATGTACAGCCTGTGGTATCTTTTAAGCTCTCTGAATTTTTTAGTATTGGTGGAGGACCAATTTATGCAACTGGTTCTGTGAAATTTAATCGTAATGCAAGTAGAACAACAACAGATATAGAAGGAAATAGATCAAATGTGGCAATTGAAGATTCTGGAGTAAGTAATTGGGGGTGGAGTATTGGTGCCATGCTTAATCCAACCAAAGATTTGCATATAGGGTTTAATTATAGAAGTAAAATTCTTATTGAATCAGAAGACGGAGAGGCAACTTTTACAAACTTTTCAGATTCTCCAGCAGTTCCTGCAAATGGAACAGATGGCTTTAGAGCAGAATTACCTTTACCAGCAGAGTTAACGTTGGGAGCCTCGTATACCTATAAAAAATGGGTGTTTGCATTTGATTTTAATAGACAGTTCTGGGATGTGTACGAATCTTTAGATATTGATTTTTCTAGCCCAAGAAATACTGATTCTAACAATCCTCGTAATTATAAAAACTCTACTGTATATCGTTTAGGATTGCAGTATCAAGTGGCAGATAAGGTTACGTTGAGAGCAGGATATTATCGTGATGAAACTCCGGTTCAAGCTGGGTACTTTGCTCCAGAAACCCCAAGAAACGATTCAGACGGTTTTACAGGAGGACTTAGTTATGCGATTACATCAAAATTAGCAGTCGATGCTTCATTTATATATGTGAGGTTTAACGAAATTAATGCTTCGTATGATTTTGGAACAAATGCAACAGGAGGTACAGAAGTATTCGGAGGAACATATAAATCAAGCGCATTTGCGCCGGGACTAGGTTTAACTTATAAAATGTAATAGCGATGATGAAGAAAAATATAAAATATTTAGCAGTACTAGCATTAGGATTAATAGCATGTGAACCAGAATTTGATAATCCAATTGACGAATCCGGAGTATATAAAAGTGGAGAAGCCGATTTTAGTAAATATATTGCTTTAGGAAACTCTCTAACTGCAGGGTTTGCAGATGGGGCATTATATATTACAGGTCAGGAAAATTCGTATCCAAATATCTTATCTAAACAATTTGCATTTGCAGGTGGGGGAGATTTTACCCAGCCATTGATGGCAGATAATGCGGGAGGTTTGTTGTTAAATGGAAATGCAATTACTGATTTAGCAGGGGTTAATCAATTTCCTAATAGGCGTGTATTAGTATTTAATGAAGATGGAACACCGTTAGGACCCGAAATTTATACAGGAGCAAGTGCAACTACAGAAGTTTCAAACAATATAGGAAGCTCTTTTAATAATATGGGAGTGCCGGGAGCCAAGAGTTATCATTTAGTAGCTCCTGGTTATGGTAATGTTGCTGGTATTGCAACCGGAGCAGCTAATCCTTATTTTGCTAGGTTTGCGTCTTCTGCAACTGCTAATGTTCTAAACGATGCGGTCGTTCAAAACCCAACATTTTTTAGTCTGTGGATTGGGAATAACGATATTTTGAGTTATGCAACTTCTGGAGGAGTAGGAGAGGATCGTAATACAGCTGCTGATATGGGTATTGAGGCGCATGGCTCAAATGATATTACCAATTCCAATGTTTTTGCAGGAGTTTATACTCAATTGGTCGACGGGTTAATGGCTAATGGTGCCAAAGGGGTTTTATTAAGTTTACCAAGCGTAACTTCTATACCGTTTTTTACAACAGTGCCTTATGCTCCATTAAGCCCTTTGGATGCTAGTTTTGGACCTCAAATCCCTACATTGAATGAAACGTACGCCGGATTAAATTTAGCATTTGCAGGGATTGGTGTGCCAGAAAGAGCTATAGAGTTTTCTACAACAGGAGCAAGTGCAGTAGTGATAAAAGATGAATCGTTAGAAGATAAAACAGCCCAATTAACGGCGGCGTTAACACCACTTTTGGGAGCTGTGCAAGCAGGTCTTTTTGGTGCTCAATATGGTCAGGCTAGACAAGCGACCGCAGAAGATTTGCTAGTATTAACGAGTTCAAGTATTATAGGTCAGATAAACGAAGAAAGATTTGCCGAATTGGTAGGTTTGGGATTGTCGCAAGAAGATGCTGGAGAGTTATCTGTTAATGGAGTAACATTTCCTTTAGAAGATAAGTGGGTGTTGACTCCAGATGAGCAAACCGCTATAGAGAATGCTCGTACGGCTTATAATGAAACAATTAAAGGATTGACGATAGCAAATGGCCTTGCGTATTACGACGCTGCAGCTGGTTTGGCACAAGCAGCAAATGGTGGTATTCCTATAGATGGAGGGATTGTGACTTCAGAATTTGTGAGTGGAGGAGGATTTTCTTTAGATGGAGTGCATCCAACACCGCGTGGACATGCGATTATTACAAATGGAGTAATCGAGGCAATAGAAAAAACTTATGGAGCTAGTTTGCCAAGTGTTAATCCAAGTTCATTTGGAACAGTGACCCTTAGTAACGACGTAAATTAATATGAAGTCGCAAATAAAAATTAATTCGACTAGATTAATGGATATAGTATAAATGTAAACCTGCTGTTTTTTTTCAGCAGGTTTTTTTTAATTCAATAATTATGAATTTTTTAATTAAACTTATTTTAAGTGCTCTGGCAGTACTCGTATTGTCAAAAATTCTTCCTGGGGTAGGGGTAGATAATTATGTAAGTGCTATTGTAGTAGCTGTTGTTTTGGCAATTCTAAACGGAATCGTTAAACCTTTATTAGTGATTTTGACGTTTCCTGTAACCGTGGTTACTTTAGGATTGTTTCTTCTGGTTATTAATGCAGCTATTATTTTATTGGCCGATTATTTTGTGGCAGGATTTAGTGTGAATGGTTGGTTATGGGCACTGATTTTTAGTGTTTTGTTGTCCGTATTTCAGTCGATACTATATTCAATTTTAAAGAAAGATAAGGCATAATGTAATGGTTGCTGTTTTTCAGAGAGTTAAAAATTTGTTGTGATGTAAAAAAGTGTTACTTTTGCAACCCAATTTTTAGTAGTAAACGTAGAGATAATGAATATTTCAAAAGAGCAATTAGACGAATTAAATGCAGTAGTAACCGTAGATATCACTAAAGACGATTATAGTGATAAGGTGGAAAAAATCCTTAAAGACTACCGTAAAAATGCTAATATTCCTGGTTTTAGAAAAGGCCACGTTCCTATGGGACTTGTCAAAAAACAGTATGGAAAAGCAGTTTTGGTAGATGAGGTAAATAAACTATTGCAAGATGCATTGAATAAATATCTCACAGAAGAGAAACTTGACGTTTTAGGGAATCCTTTGCCTAAGGAAAAAGAAGATTTTGACTGGGATGCAGAAAATTATTCTTTCGAGTTTGAATTAGGTCTTGCTCCAAAATTTGAAGTAAATCTTAGCGGTAAAAAAGCAATTACACATTATAAGATAGTTGCTACAGAAGAAATGATAGAGAATCAAGTAAAAACTATACAAAAGCAGTATGGTAAATTGATCTCTAAAGAGGTTGCAGAAAAAGGTGATTTAGTGGCTGGTACTTTTACTAGTGAAGAAAAAGAAATTGATAATGCTTTTACCCTTGAATTAGATAAAATAAAAGGGAAGAGGAATCTTGATAAGTTCGTTGGAGCAAAAGTAGGAGATGCGATCAAGTTAAAATCAAAAGGATTGTTTAATGAAGACCAAGATTTGGTTAGTGCATTAAAGATAGAAAACGAGGAAGCTCAGAATTTGGATATCGAACTTACTTTTACTGTTTCAGAAATAAATACACAAGAACTTGCGGATTTAGATCAGGAGTTGTTTGATAAGTTATATGGTCCTGGTGTTATTAAAACGGTTAGCGAGCTAAAAGAAAAAATAAAGACAGATGCAGAGCGTCAATTCGAGCAACAATCAGAACAGCAGTTGCTTAATGATATTACAGAAAGTTTGTTGGAGAATACAAAGTTTGATCTTCCGATAGAGTTTTTGAAAAGATGGATTCGCGCTACAGGTGAACAACCTATAACAGAAGATGAAGCAAAAGATGAATTTGAAAAGAGTGAAAAAGGATTGCGTTATCAATTAATTGAAGGAAAGATAATTAATGATAATAATCTTCAGGTAACTTTTGAAGAATTAAAAGAGTTTGCTAAAGAACTAATTAAGGGGCAAATGGCTCAATTTGGTCAAAACTCGCCAGAAGATAAGGAGTTAGAGGATATTGCGGCTAGAATTTTGTCGAATCAAGATGAGGTAAAAAGAATTTCTGAGCAATTGATGAGCAAGAAATTGCTAGGTTATTATAAAGAAAATGCCAAGTTAAAGGAGAAAGAAGTTAATTTCGAAGATTTTATAAAAGAGGTTTACAAATAAGAAATGTAATATTCTACTAAGGAATTTATACTTATATTTAGGGCGTTAAACTATTTTTAGATTAACGCCTTTTTTATCAATAAAAATTCAGAAAATAGAAATAATGGATTACACAAAAGAATTCGAAAAATACGCTACAAAACATCACGGTATTAATAGCAATTATTATAATCAAATAATAAGCAGTATGTATCCCGTGGGGATGACTCCTAATATTATTGAGGAACGCCAGATGAATATTGCTATTTTTGATGTTTTTTCTCGACTGATGATGGATCGTATCATCTTTTTAGGGACAGGAATTAATGATCAGGTAGCAAATATTGTTCAGGCACAATTATTATTTTTAGAAAGTGTAGATTCGTCAAAAGATATTCAGATATATATTAACTCACCAGGAGGTAGTGTATACGCAGGACTTGGTATATATGATACCATGCAGTTTATAAAGCCTGAAGTTGCGACAATTTGTACAGGAATGGCAGCATCTATGGGAGCTGTTTTGTTATGTGCTGGACAGAGCGGAAAACGTTCTGGTTTGCCACATAGCCGTGTGATGATTCACCAACCATTAGGAGGTGCTCAAGGACAAGCAAGTGATATAGAGATTACAGCTAGAGAAATTCTTATCTTGAAAGAAGAATTGTACAAAATCATTGCAAAACATTCTGGACAAACCTATGATAAGGTTTATGAAGATAGTGATAGAGATTATTGGATGAAGGCAGATAAAGCATTAGAGTACGGGATGATTGATGAGATTTTAACCAGAGAATAAGAAAGTAATTTCTGGAGTACTGGTTTTATTTTTATGTAAAACTAGATGAATACAAGAACATGATAATAAATAATAAATATTCGTTTTATTTTTGCTAAAATGAATACTAGTGATTTTGCCAGCTTATAAAAAGTAAAATTTAGGCGAAATTGAAATTTAATAACTATGGCCAAGGAAGATTTAGAATGCTCTTTTTGTGGGAGAAAAAAGCCTGAAACCAATTTGCTTATTGCTGGATTGGATGCTCATATTTGTGATAGATGTATTGTTCAGGCACATGGAATTGTGGTTGAAGAAGCCAGGGAAGAGGAAAATGGTGAGCTAAGTAGCGAATTGATGTTACGAAAGCCAAAAGCAATTAAAGGTTTTTTAGATGAATATGTGATAGGACAGGAGTTTACTAAAAAAGTAATGTCTGTTGCTGTATATAATCATTATAAACGTTTGTTGCAACCGCATACAGATGATGATATTGAGATACAGAAAAGTAATATCATTATGGTTGGACAAACGGGAACCGGTAAAACCTTAATGGCAAAAACTATAGCCAAAATGCTTAATGTACCATTAGCAATCGTAGATGCTACTGTACTTACCGAGGCAGGGTATGTTGGTGAAGATGTAGAAAGCATTCTTACTAGATTGTTACAAGCAGCTGATTATAATTTGGAAAAAGCACAACGAGGGATTGTATTTATTGATGAAATAGATAAAATTGCTCGTAAAAGTGATAATCCG
The DNA here is from genome assembly GCF_040786235.1 of Aquimarina discodermiae. Lineage (NCBI taxonomy): Bacteria > Pseudomonadati > Bacteroidota > Flavobacteriia > Flavobacteriales > Flavobacteriaceae > Aquimarina > Aquimarina discodermiae. Next base: position 191,316 of record NZ_JBFMKP010000002.1, on the reverse strand, counting down.
AGTATTACCAGAGACGTTTCTGGAGAAGGTGTACAACAAGCATTACTTAAACTATTAGAAGGTACTGTGGTAAATGTTCCGCCAAAAGGAGGTAGAAAACACCCCGACCAGAAATTTATTGAAGTAAATACAGAAAATATACTTTTTATTGCTGGAGGTGCTTTTGATGGTATAGAAAAGAACATCCAAAAAAGGCTGAATATGCAAGCTGTTGGATATAGTGCTTCTAAAAGTGAAGATGCGATCGAAAAGGATAATTTACTTCAGTATATAATTCCAAAAGATTTAAAAGATTTTGGATTGATCCCAGAGATTATCGGTAGATTACCTGTTTTGTCCTATATGAACCCGTTGGATAAAGAAACGCTTAGATCTATTTTGACAGCTCCAAAGAATGCGATTATAAAGCAATATAAAAAGCTTTTCGAAATGGATAATATTAGTTTTTCGATTACCGATGGAGCTCTTGATTATATCGTAGAGAAAGCTATGCAATATAAACTTGGTGCTAGAGGTCTTAGGTCTCTTTGTGAAGCTATTTTGACAGACGCGATGTATGAACTTCCAGAAAGTGATGAAAAAGAGTTTAAAGTGACGAAAGATTACGCAGAAAAGAAACTAAATAAATCTACCATAAAGAAACTAAAAGCTGTTTCTTAGTAAGTGGGTAAATATAGTTTCTTAGAAATAATTAAAAACACCTTTATAGAAATATAAGGGTGTTTTTATTTGTGTGAATTTAGTTGAGTGTGTGTTCTTATTTGGAATAAGAGATACGATTTTTGTTACCATTGATCATGTCTTCTGTCGTTTTGATAACAAGTTTACTGTTAGTGTTGGTATTTGGATTTATCTTTAAGTTGTTCTGACGAATTAATGCTTCGTAGAATGCTTGTTTAGATAGTTCTCCATAACATACATCTTTTTCTATAGTATTAGTAACTCTTGATAAAGAAGTATCGTTATTGGTAGTTATTTTTGATTCAGTGTTATTTGTGTGTGAGGTGTGATTTGTTGTGATTTCTTGTGCGCTAATTCCTGCAAAGAAGAATGTTAAAAGAAGGCAAGATATCGTCGTTTTCATAGCTTGGGGCTTTAGTTTATTTGTAACTCACTGATAGCAAATTTAATATGAAAATGAGTAGCTAAAAAATGATTTCATAACTTTTAGATTAAACGCTTTTTTTAAACGATGAAATACTCGTTTTTTTGTTAAATTTTATAATTCGTACGTATAAAAATTGAGGTAAAACCGTAGTTTTTAGCTTTTAATATGCGTTTTTTTGATAAAAATCTACCAGAAAAGACAGGTTTTGTGCGCTCGGTGATACTGGTTTTTTGTCTGTAGTGTTGTAAAAGACCTGACATTTCTTGTGGCAAGAATGTATCAATAGTAGGTGCTTTTTAGCTTGAAGTACTTGTTTTATGGCTTGTTGAGGTGATTTTTTAGATTATTTTGTATAACCTTGATCTATATTAACCTATAGCTTTTAGTCTTGTAAATAGAAGGATAGGGTGTATTTTGGTTGCTATAGTATAATTTAAAAGTTTTATACCTCTTATATGTTGCGAATAATTCTGGAGACCTAAAGTGTTTTTATAGAAAGATGCGTTATGATGTACACGAATTGACTTTGTTTAGTATTAAGAGCTCATCTATGTAGGTTCTTTTATTGGACAATCTAGGGATTTTATGTTGCCCCCCTAATTTGTTATTTTGCTTTAACCAATCATAAAATAGGTTATGTCTTGCAATAACTATTCTGGGAGGATTAAGAGTTGTGTTGTTGTATCTTTTAGCCTCATAATCACTATTTACTAATTGCAAATTTAAATCAAGTGCTTTGCTAAACTCTTCTATGTTTTTAGGAGGTGTTTTAAACTCAATTACCCATTCATGTGCGCCTTTCTCCTTTCCTATCATAAATATGGGGGCAACTGTATAATCTATTATTTCACTTTGTGTTATATGAATGGTTTTTCTTAAGGCTTCTTCTGCGTTTTCTATAATAAGCTCTTCTCCAAAAACATTAATATGATGTTTTGTTCTACCCGAAACTTTAATTCTATATGGATCAATAGAAGTAAATCTTACGGTATCACCAATTTTATAACGCCATAGACCTGCATTTGTAGTAATAATAACAGCATAGTTCTTTCCTATCTCTACATCACTTAACGGAATAATGGTTTCGTTTTTGGTGTTATAGGTGTCCATTGGGATAAATTCATAAAAAATCCCATAATCTAACATTAACAATAACTCTGAGGTGTCATTTTGATCTTGTATGGCAAAAAAACCTTCTGATGCATTATAGATTTCATAATACTTAAAAGAGCCGCCAGGTAACAATTTTTTATATTGATCTTTATAAGGTTCGAAACTTACACCTCCATGAAAATACACTTCAAGATTGTTCCATATTTCAAATAAGTTTTCATTACCTGTCGTCTGTAATACTTGATTTAATAAAACAAGCATCCACGAGGGGACACCTGCTAGGCTTGTTACATTTTCCTGAATTGTTTCATTTACGATTGCCTGCATTTTATATTCCCAGTCACTCATCAATGATACTTCGCTACTAGGGGTCGAGCTAAAATCTGCCCAAAAAGGCATATTGTCAATGATAATAGCAGACAAGTCTCCAAAAGAAGTTCCGTTCTCTTTATAGAGTTCTTTACTTCCTCCTAGTCTCAGGCTTTTTCCTGTAAAAAGCTTGGCATTCTCATTATTATTAAGATACATGCATAAAAGATCTTTACCTGCGGCAAAGTGGCAATCTTCCAAAGACTCTTGACTTACAGGTATAAACTTACTTTTTGCATTTGTAGTACCGCTGGATTTAGCAAACCATCTAATTGGGGTGGGCCAAAAAATATTATGCTCTCCCAAACGACTTCTTTCTATCATGGGCTCATAATCTTCATAAGACCTTATAGGAACTCGCTCTTTAAAAGTTTCATAATTCGAAATGGTAGCAAAATCATAGTGTTTACCGATTTCTGTGTTTTTTGCTGACTCCAAAAGTGTATGTAGTAATTCTAGTTGAACCTCGTTGGGATACTTAAGAAAAAGTTCCATTTGATGGAATCGCTTTTTTAGAAACCAGCTTGCAATAGAGTTTACTAATGGTATTGGCATATTTTGATGTATATTTAAACAGAAATTAGAATTAATTTGATATAGTCATCGTATATAGCATTCCTCTTTTTATTTTTACGGTTTAAAAACCATTTTAAAATAAATGTTCTAAAAACAACGCGATACTTTTTAACTATAAACGTTATCAATATAGAATACTTAATTAATTTCTATGATAATAAGTTAACTAAAATAATAAAAATAATCACATTCTTCATATTAGATTGTTAACAACACTTTTTATGCAATACAAAGGAGTACTTACAAAGATGCAAACAGAAATGGATAACCCAGTTCAATATTACTTAATTTTTGAATCTGATTTTATCCACGTTAATCAATTATTAGATAAGAAAATTCAAATTAAGTTCGAAGGGTATCAGTGTTTGGCGTGTAAAGAAAATAAAAAAATATTTAGACAGGGGTACTGTTATGACGATTTCTATAATCAACCACAAGTGGGGGATTGGGTCATGAGACCAGAATTAAGTACAGCACATTTGGGGATAGAAGATAGAGATTTGGAGTTTGAAAAAAAAGCACAATTGCAACCTCACATAGTATACTTGGCTAATTCGAGTAATGTTAAGGTGGGAGTAACGCGAAAATCGCAAATACCTACAAGATGGATAGATCAAGGTGCGCATGAAGCGATAGAAGTGGTAGAAGTGCCTAACAGGTATTTGGCAGGTATTACAGAAGTGGCGCTTAAAGAAACGTTTGCAGATAAAACCAATTGGCGTACCATGCTTAAAAATGAAATTGTAGATGAAGATTTGATAGAACATAAAAATGCTTTGAAAACACTATTGCCGGATGAGGTGAAGGAGTATTTTGTAGAAAATGGATCAGAAACAAAAGTGCAGTTCCCTGTGTTGCGTTATCCTGACAAATTGAAAAGCTTAAACCTAGAAAAGACTCCAGAATATACGGGAGTGTTAAAAGGTATTAAAGGTCAATATCTTATTTTTGAAGATAATACAGTTTTTAATGTTAGAAATAACGAAGGTTACGTGATTAGTATGGTGATTTCTTAAATAAAAATTGATCATGTTGCGTTGTCGATTACTATAGAAATATACTATTCAATAATAAGTTTCATGCCTTGAAGAAAGGCTATAATTAGCAATGCAATCCCTATAATTTTAGAAAGTTTTGAATCAGAACTTTTTTGACGCTGAGCTATTTTGTTTCCCCATTTACCATATAGGTATAGGGTTCCGGTTTTACCTAGATAGATTCCTGTAAAAAAGAATAAAAGCGAAGTTATCGAGTTTTGAGTTGTTAGCTCAAATAGATATTTGTTAATTAAAGATATGGCCAAGATCCAATAAATGATAACGGGTGGGTTAAGTACTGCTAATGAAAAACCTGTAATAAACTTTGAATTGAAGATTTTCGATTTACCATATTGACGATTAGTACGTTTCTCTTTTTTTAACAAAAGAAAATACGTGCCAACGATAACGAAAAGCACAATAAAGAGGATTTGTATCCATTGATTTTCATGAAAGAAATAAGATAATTCTAATCCAAAGTATAAAGCAAAAACAGCAAGTAATACTTCACCTATTCCTGCAGAAAGTGTTATTCGAGATGCCTTTTTAGTATTTTCTTTTACAGAGGTGGTGATTACAGCAAGATTAACTGCTCCAAGAGGTATTGCACCAACTATTGCTGTAAATATGCCGAGTAATAAATAGGATAGCTGTAAACTCATATAGCATTAGTTGTTAGAAATAGAATTATCTTACAAATATGATTTGAATATAGAGGCATTCCATTTTCATATCTTTGTACACTCATAAGACAAACTTAAAAAAAAAGAGCGGCTATAGCCACTCTTAATTTTAAATATTTTATTCTAATGCGCTTTTGGTTATGTGTTTATAAATTTCCGTTAGTGCCTATTCTCATTTTTTTTATTACATCCTCATAAAATAGAACCGTCCAAATTATTTTCTCGGTATCTGCATAAGGTACTAATTCTTCAATTGTCTCTTTAGATACCTCAATATGGTCGTTGGTAGATTCTGAGCTATTTTTTAAAACCTTAAGGTGTTTAGAATCTTCTTTTATACCGATATCGCTAAGTCTTATATTAGCTTCATTGGTTAATGAAAGGTACGGAAGTATGGTTAATATTTCTGTAACACGATCTTGATAGAGTGCTATCAACTCTCCTTTTTTTAATACCTCAAGATCACTAATTGTATGAAATTTATCTACTTGATCTTTTTGACTGAAAAAGGTAGCGTCTTTCGCGTTTTGTGCGAAAAAAAACGTGGGGAGTAGTAGAAAGGATAATGTAATTATTTTCTGTGACATAGTGTTTGTAATATATATTCTTATGATTTTTCTGTTCTTGTTTTTTTAAGCTACATAATGAAGCCCTGGTCGTGAGCTTCATTATATATAGGTAAGAACATTTATTCTTTTGTTATTGCATAACCATGTATGCGTTTAGAGATTGTTTTAACTGAAACTTTGGAATAATGGTATTTTTTGGATCGTTAAACAATTCGTTTACCGGTACGAAACTTTTTGTGAATCGATTATATTTTAAAATATCAGAAGTTCCATCGATTTTTTTGTTACTAGAACTCACGCCATCACCATGGATATTAAAAAAACTATTGTCCATCATAAATGCATCTCGCATAAGTGCTATCGAAGTGTAAGATCTGTCGAATTTTACTACATCAGAGAATCCAGATATTTTTGAATTGTGGATATAAGTTTTTGCAAAATTAGATGAGAAAATTGCAGCGCTGGTATGTTGGTAATTGTTCTTGTCAGAAAGGTTTACAATGGTGGCATTGGTAATGGTGATATCTGTAACACTTTCAGGTTTTATATATCCAGTGTCTTTATTATAGCCATTAACTTTTATGGCATACGATCCCTGAGAAGAAGTGATAAATGGATGACGTATTGCCAATACATTTTTTAAGATACCAGAAAAACCTTCAGAAAACTGATAATCATTTCCTTGTGCTTTATGCGAAATTAGATTTTGAATATTATTTTTTCCTCCATGAATATTAAAAGAATCTTGTCCGGCATAACTTACCATAATGTCTTTTACAATAGAAGAAGTACCAAGACCATATAAAGATAAACCATTAGCTCCATTTTTTCTTTTTGTAGAATTTCCCGCAAACTCAATTCTTATGTATCGCAATATAGTAGTTTCTTCATCTTCCATATTCCCTCCATATACAGAATATTGAGGATTGAAATTTCCTTCAATTATACCGTTCCCTGTAACCGTATTAATTTTTCCAGAACCAGAAATACTTATTCCTCCCCAATCACCACTATTACGTGATTTAGAGCCTTTGTTAGAGGTAAATACAATTGGATATGCTTGTGAGCCTACAGCAATTAATTTAGCTCCCTTGGTAATCACCAAGTTGGCAGGGTTAGTATGATCGCATCTAATTATAGTGCCTTCTTGAATTGTTAAAGAAGCTCCACTAGTAACGTAAACATCTCCAGAAAGAAGATAAACTTTATCATTTCCTAAATAAAGGTGATCAGAGATGATGTTTGGTAGCTTTTCATCAGCCTCTGGGTAATCAGTCTTATTAGGAGTAAAGTTAGTCCAACCTTTTGCCCATTTTTCACTATTCTCATTAAAATCTTGTGCAATTGCCACAGAAAAAAATAAAAGAGCAATAACTGTAGGTGTAAAACATCTTTTCATAATTTGGGTTATTTTGGGATTGTTAGGGGTTTTTTTAAAAAACTGGAAGAAAATTCTTTCTGTCAGTTTTCTAGCACTAAGATACAGGACTTTAACGAAAAACGGTTACGTGTTTACCGTAATATTTGTACGCTTAACTGTAATTTATGGATTTTTAGCATTATGTTAATACGTATTTTCTTACAAAAATATAAATGTAATATGTTGATTTTTAGTATTTTGATTTTTTGGTGTTTATTTTTTAACTAGTTGAAGTGTTCTGTTTGTTTTTTTACGGTTTTTCGTAAAAAAGGGGGTTTTGCCCCTATTTTTCAATGCCGTTTAAGTATGGTTAGTATGTTAAAATTACGATTAAGTGGATAAAAACACGTTGTAGTGCAATGTTTTACGGTTGGGGTTTACAAGGGATTACCTTATCTAAAATTAACTTATAGTAGTAAAGCAATATATTTTATACAAAAAAACACATAACTATTAATTAATAGTTATGTGTTAATACTTACTGTTAGTCTCTAAATGACTTAAAAAAAATTAGAAATTTCCGTTAGCTCCAATTCTTATTTTTTTGATTACTTCTTCGAAATATAAAATTGCCCAAACGATTTTTTCGGTATCTGCATAAGGTATAAACTCTGTAATTAAATTATTGGTTGATTCTAGTGAATCATTATTCGATATATGATGTTTATCCAGAGATTTTAAATGATTAGAGTCTTCTTTAATACCTATATCTGATAAGGTAACACCTGCTTCGTTGGTTAAGGCAAGATAAGGGATAACTGTTGTTATCTCTTTTACACGAGCTGCATACAACTTAATTAACTCTCCTTTTTTCAATCCCTCTAATTCATCAATAGTATGAAATTTATTGACTAAGGAATTTTGTTCGAAGAAAACATTTTTTCTTACTTGAGCATGAGAAAAGTTTAGTATACAAATAGTGAATAGAATTGTGCTAAATATTTTCATTATGATAATAATTTTATGTGTAGATATCCAAATTTACTGCATTACGGTATAACTTTCAGATTCTTTTAGCGTAAATTTTGGGTTTTTTTCATTGAGAGGGTCGGTGAATATATCTTTTACACCTCTAAACTGATTGGTATACATATTGTACTTAAGAAGCTTATCTATACTTGTTTGCAATTTGTTTTTGGTAAGTAATGAGTTGCTATGTACATTAAAAATACCATTTTCGAATGAAAAATGTTTTTGCAAGTCGGCATATGTATTATATGTTTCATCAAACTTTGCAACGTTAGCAAATCCAGAAATTTTTGAATCAATAATTGTAAGTCTTCCCAAATTTTTTGATGAGATGGCCGAGGTTGTATGCTGGTAGTTGTTTTTATCAGCCAAATTTACAAAAGTGCCGTTTTTAATTCGAATATTGGACAATGAAGTAGTGTTAGAAAATCCATCAGATTGGTCATAACCATCTATTTCAATTGCATAAGAACCGCTTATATCACTTATATATGGGTGGCGTATTGCCATAACATTATAAAGTACTCCTTGATACCCAAGAGTAAAATCAAAGTCATCGTCCTTTGCTTTGTACGAGATAAGATTGTACATTTCTGTTTGTCCTCCATAACATTCGAAAGAATCATCTGCAGAATAACTTACCATTACATTGTTTATGATAGAATTACTCCCAAGGGCATATAATGATAATCCGTTAAGTTCTTTAGACTGATTGATTTTTTTTCCTGCATATTCTATCCTTACAAATGATAAAATGACAGTTTGTTCATCTGTTTGTGTACCTGCATATAGAGAGTGCTGAGGTAAAAAGTTACCTTCTATTGTTTTAGAAACCGAAGGAGAATTAATGACTCCGGACCCTGCTATTATAATTCCTCCCCAATCTCCAGGTTTTCTGGTTTTTTGAGGCTTGTTAGAGGTGAAAACTATGGGAGCTCCTTTTGCTCCGCTTGCGATAAGTTTTGATCCTTTAGTAACAATAAGACTGGTTGGATTATCAGCATCACATCTTATAATCGTTCCTTCCTCTATAGTGAGTGTAGCGTTATTGATAATATAAAGGTTTCCTGACATAAGGTATGTTACATCATTCGATAAATAAATATCGTTGTTTATGATATTAGAAAGTACTTCTTCGTGCTCTGGATATTCTGTTGTATTGGGAGCAAAATTAGTCCATCCTTTGGTCCATTTCATTTGATGATCTGTAAAGTCTGTTTGTGAAAATGTGATTAATGAAAGCAAACAGAAAAAAAATAATGGGGTGTTATTCAATTTCATTGTTGAGTGGGGATTTTAGTTTGTGTTTAAAATTATGACTTTAATATGTTCTAGTTACATTATTAATATTATTAAACTATTAACATAATTTTATGAAAATTATTGTGAGAGTAAAAACATTGGATTGATTTTTATACTACCAGTAGGGTTTTTCTTTTTTTTTAAACTAAAGTAATGTTAGTGAGAGTGGGTGCTAAGTTGATAATCTATAAAAAAGAAAAAGATTGAAAAAAAAATATTTTTTTTTCAATCTTTTAAAACCTGATCTATTTTAAAGTTAATTTTAATTTACTTTAGTAGTATCCTTTTTCTTTTTTTTGCCTAAAAAGCCACCAAGAATATCTTTTGCTGTATTTTTTATTGTTTCTTCTGTTGAAGATTTTTTGGTTTTAGAAGAGTCTGATTGTGTTTTAGAGCCTCCTAATAAATTTGATAATACTTTCTCCCCTTCACCAACAAGCTGTCCTTTTACTTTTTCTTTTTGTTTGCTTACAATTTGTTGTGTGAGTTGTTTTACTGCATCTTTTGTATTCAGATTAACCTTTGGGTTTTTAAAGTTTCCTGATACTCCTACAGGAATCCCTACCGTCATGGTATTGGCTTCTTTTTGATCTAGTTGTGAGAGTAGGCTACCTACTTCATTACCCAGATATTTGGCAGGTACATCAAGTTTGATATTATAATCCATGTTTTGCTCAAAACTATGGCTTCCTCCCGCTGTAATTTTAATACCTTGAATATCAAAATCAAAAGGCTTGACGTTGATTTTTCCGTCATCAAAACTTAGATTTGTCTTAATGTTCTTTAAATTCATTTGATCAATATCAATAAAACCTAACTGGTTATCTAAAGAAGATAAAAACGGAGTCCTTGTGGTGGCTACTTTTGCATTTAGTATTTCTGCGAGTGCTTTACCTTTTAAAGATGTTAGTATAGGGATAAGATTTTCATTAAGATTTCCTTTTAGATTAATTTTGGTAGTTAAGTTACCAGCAAGTGCACTTGCAATAGGAGCAAGACCTTTTATAAGTTCTAGATTGGTAAAAGATTTGGCAATGTCTATTTTGGTCAAATCTAATGCCATGTCAAACGTTGGTGTTTGAGATTTGGTAGATACATTTCCATTAAAAGCCAAACCTCCATCAAAAATATTAGAAGTTACATTTTGAAGATAGGCAGTTTCCTCTTTTATTTTTACGCTTCCTTTGGTGTTTTTAAGTTCTAAATTGTCATAAAACACTTTTTTTGTATCGAAGTTTAAAGTTGCATCCAGGAACGAAGGAATTCTCATAGTCTCATCGACTACTGCATTTTTTGCTTCTCCTTTCTCTGTTTTTTTAACCGATGTGTTGTCATTTTCTTGCTCGCTAATCATAAAATCATCTACAGCAAAAACTTCAGAATTAACATCAAAGTTTCCTTTTAGATCTTGTTTTGCAAATAAAAAGCCCATTAGGTTTGTTATGGTTCCTGTTGCTTTTAGATCAGACCTTCCTGTAGAGACATCCATTTTATCTAAGGAAATCTTTTCTGGATTAAAACTAACCTCGGCTTCTTCTATTTTTATATCGTTAGGAACATCTGATGATTGGTATACGAATTGTGAAATGCTTGCATTACCCGAACTTTTAATATTTTGATAGTTCTCTTTTTCTAACGATTGCATATCAAAATAAGTTTTTACATCTGCTTTGACAATACCATTAAGTTGTTGTTCTAATTCTAAAGGGTATGCTTGATTAAGGTTAGCCAAATTAAGAGTACCGTTTAATGCCATGTCAACGATCATGTTTTTGGTAAGATTTTTTAAGCTACCTTTTGCAGCAAAAGTATCTTCGTCTATTCTAAAAGTGAGGTTATTTATATTTACATAAGTGTCATCAACGAGTCCGGTTTCATTTTTGATTGAGGTATCAATATTAATATTTTTGATACCCTTGGGTAGATCTGGATATCTAAAAGAGGCATTGTTAGAAGCAATCTTTATATCCATCTTGGGTATATAAGTGTCGTCAGATTTTCCTTTGATCATTCCCTCTAAAGAAAAATCACCACTAGTTTGTACTCCATCTAGGTTTTTTGAATAAGCTTCAGGAATTACTGCCAGGAAATTTTTAAAATCTGAAGATGGTGTTTTGAAACTTATATCTACATCGGTATATTTTTCAAATAATTGAACATACCCCTTAAACTCAAGAGGTAGTTGATTGATCAACGCTTTGTTTTCTTTGAAGGAATATTTTTGATTTTCTAAATCCAGCTCTATTTGTGCATCGAGTTGTAGCTTGTTTTTGTTTAAATAGTTGGTGTCATCCAGGCTAAAAGATGCTTCGGTTTGTGTTTGTGTATCTAATATAATTTTTTCGCCAGAGATCGACCCATCCCCACTGTGGTTAAGTTGGGTCATGGATAGTATCGTTTTACTAACATCGTCTTTAAACAAAATTTTACTATCATTAATTTCATAGTGATCCAGTGCAAAAGTGAAAGAAGAACCTTCTTCTTCACTGGCTTGCTTGACTTCTTCTTTTTGCTTGGTGATGTCTACATTCGAGTTTCCTAAGGAGTCTGTTTTAATAGCAATAGTGGCTTCATCAATTATTATTTTTTGCACACTTATTGCCGAAGAAGTACTTTTCAATAGTTCTTTAACAGACATGTCTAAAGCTATTTTTTTTGAATAAGCCAACGTGTCTCCATCAAAAGGAGCATAATTAATCACAGAAAGTTCATCTATTACTACAGAAGCATGAGGAAAACTTCTGATAAGACTAATGTCGATATTGGCAAAATCTACTTTTGCATTTACATGTTCATTTATGAGATAACGAACTTTGTCCTGTATAGTGCCCTTAAAAAGAAAAGGAATAGATATAATACCTATAATAAGTACCACTAGTGTAATAAGAAGAATTTTCAGAACTTTTTTCATCTGTTAGTTTTTTTGTTGTATTCAGTTGTAAGATAAAATATAGATCATATAATTTGCACCCATATTCATTCAATTTGGTAGGTGTATTTTATGTCGAAATAACTTTTGTATAAAATAACGGTATACAAAGGTAGGAAGTTACATTTTTTAAGTTAACTATTTGTTAGATTTTCTAAAGGATAACTCGCGGTTCATTCACAAGATAGGGGCTCTTGTTTAAATTTCCATTTCTAATTCTTCGCCCTGCTCTAGTTTAAATCGTTTTCTTACAATATAAACGCAAGTGTATAGTATAGGGGTGTCTAATGCGGCTATTAGCACTTTGAATAAGAATCCATTAAGTAACAATGCTCCAAAACGATCCCAAGCTATAATACCACTAGAACATAATAATAATAATACGGTAAGTGTATCTATAAATTGAGAAGAGAAGGTAGAAAAGTTATTGCGTAGCCAAAGATGTTTTCCTTTGGTTAGTTTTTTCCAGAAATGGAAAACATGTATGTCTATATACTGTGCAAAAAGGTAAGCGGCCATTGAAGCAAAGACAGCAATTGCGGTAGCTCCAAATACTTTGTTAAACAATTCATCATTAATAGGAGACCAAATGGTAGCAGGAACCATGTTGGCAGCGGTTATAATGAGTAAAGAAAAGAAAGAGGCAAAAATACCTGCTGTTACAATTTGGTTGGCTTTACGTTTGCCAAAAACTTCGCTAATAATATCTGTGATTAGAAACGTAATTGGATATGGGAGTATTCCAACAGAAACCTCGAACGTATAGACACCTAAAAAATCCCAATAAAAGAATTTCTGAAAAATAAGGTTAGAAGCGACCAGTGAGGAGATAAAAAGAGCACCTAGTATGAGGTATATTCGATAAGCAACACGTTTGTCTTTTATGCTAAGGGATGTTTCTTTCAAAATAGTAATTTAGTTTATAATAGTGTTCGCAAAAATAAGGTGAAGTGATTAAGTTTTGTTTAATTTGCTTCTAAAATTAAGAGTTCTTACCTAAAACATAAATAATATACCTTGAAAACACCACATGTTCTACATATCTCCTTAGGAAGCAATATAGGAAATAGACTCGATTTTTTGCAAAAAGCGGTTTATAGTGTATATGAAAAAATAGGAGATGTGTCAAAAATTTCTGGAGTATATCAAACTCCGGCTTGGGGGTTTAATAGTGATGACTTTTATAATATATGTATAGAAGTTCGTACATTTCTTTCGGGAGAAAAAGTATTGGAGATACTTCTTGAGATTGAGGATTTTTTAGGAAGAAATAGAACGGGGGATGTAGGGTATGAAGCAAGAACGATCGATTTAGATATTATTTTTTCTTCTGAAGGTGTTTTAGAAACAAAGGAATTAACGGTTCCGCATCCAGCCATGCAAGATAGGAAGTTTGTTTTAGAACCGTTGGCAGAGATTGATGCAGCCCATATGCACCCTAAACTAAAACAAACGGTGTCGCAGTTGTTACAAAATACCTCTGATATTTCTGTTATTACCAGACTGGATGTAATGGTGCGTAATCCAAAAGAAAATTACAATTTGTCAAGGTTTCAGTACCTAACTATAGAAGGAAATATTGGAGCGGGAAAAACAAGTTTGACACATATGATTGCAAAAGAGTTTAATGCCAAACTTATTTTAGAGCGTTTTGCTGATAATCCTTTCTTGCCAAAGTTTTATGAAGATATGGAGCGGTACGCATTTCCGTTAGAAATGTCGTTTTTGGCAGATCGCTATCAATGTTTGCAAGATGAAATTGCACAATTCGATTTGTTTAAAGATTTTGTAGTTAGTGATTATGATGTTTATAAATCAATGATTTTTGCAAAAATCACCCTTTCTACCGACGAGTTTAGATTGTATAAAAAAGTATTTGACCTAATGTATCGCACTATTATTAAGCCAAAGAAATATGTGTATTTGTATCAAAATACAGAACGTCTTAAAGAAAATATAAAGAAAAGAGGGCGTGAGTATGAACAAAATATTCCTGTTACTTACCTCGAATCTATTAATAAGGGCTATTTACAGTTTATTAAATCATTACCAGAAAATACTACAAAGATTATTGATCTTTCTGATATCGATTTTATAGAGCATCGCTCTGATTATATCTTTATTCTAAAAGAGATTTTAAAAATATAATATAGACGGTTCTACATCATTCAAATTTTATTAAACAGGTCCCAAATCACTACCCCCGCACTTACAGAAATATTTAAAGAATGTTTGCTTCCGTATTGAGGAATTTCTAATGTTATGTCACTATTCGAAACTACTTCTTGTTGTACACCTTTCACTTCGTTTCCGAATATAATGGCATAGGTTTGATCTCTTTCTGGAGAAAAATCATTAAGCATTACTGCATTTTCTGCTTGTTCTATAGAAAGAATTTTTACATTTTTTGATTTTAATGAATGGATGAGTGATAAGGTGTTTTCCTGATATTCCCAATCAACAGTATCGGTTGCTCCTAAGGCAGTTTTTTGTATGTCTTTATGAGGAGGTGTAGCAGTGATACCACAGAGGTAAATTTTCTTAATTAAAAAAGCATCAGCGGTTCTAAATACTGATCCAATATTGTTTAAACTTCTAATATTATCTAGGATGATAATGAGTGGTGTTTTTTTAGAAGCTTTAAATTCTTCGATGCTTTTACGGTCAAGCTCACTGTTCTTAAGTTTCCTATTCTTTTCCATTGCTGCAAAAGTAGCATTTTTTAGAAATTTTAAACTTTGTTATTTTAATATTACAAGCAAGTTACACTACATAAAAAAATGATTGTGAATAAAAATGAATAACTACCGAAACTGATATTTCAATAACGGAAAGAGAATAATTACTTTAGCAGGATTGATAAAAGTATAGATCATTGGCAGCAAAAAAAGGTAAAAAGGTAACTCCTTTAATGAAACAGTATAATGCGATTAAGGCAAAATATCCTGATGCATTACTATTATTTAGAGTGGGGGATTTTTATGAAACATTTGGAACCGATGCCATTAGAGCAGCGGCTATATTAAACATTGTTTTAACCAAACGAGGAAATGGTAGTGAACAAGAAACCGCTTTGGCAGGTTTTCCACATCATTCACTTAATACATATTTACCTAAATTGGTAAAAGCAGGAGAACGTGTCGCTATATGTGATCAACTAGAAGACCCTAAGCAAACTAAAACTATTGTAAAGCGAGGAGTTACAGAGTTAGTAACCCCGGGAGTAGCTCTTAATGATGAGGTACTGCAGAGTAAAACCAATAACTTTTTGTGTGCGGTGCATTATGGTAAGAAAGAATTAGGAATTGCTTTTTTAGATGTTTCTACCGGTGAGTTTTTAACTGCTCAGGGTGATGTAGATCATATGGATAAGCTAATGCAAAACTTTAATCCAAGTGAAGTTTTAATTTCAAAACCCAAAAAGAAAAATTTTCAAGAAAACTTTGGAAATGATTTTCATACATTCTTTTTAGAAGATTGGGTGTTTAAAACTGATTATACACAAGAAACCCTTAATGAACATTTTGGTACTAAAACACTCAAAGGATTTGGAGTAGATCATTTGGCAGAAGGTGTTATTGCTGCTGGTGTTATTCTTCATTACCTAGGAGAAACGCAACATAGCAAATTACAACATATTACTGCGATACAGCGTATAGCTGAAGATCAATATATATGGATGGACCGTTTTACTATCCGTAATCTTGAGCTTTATCACTCTACTGCGGCAAATGCAGTTACTCTTTTGGATATTATAGATAAAACGATTTCGCCTATGGGCGGGCGTACTCTAAAACGATGGTTAGCATTACCGCTTAAGAATATTGCAGCCATAGAAAAAAGACATGAGGTGGTGCAGTATTTTCTTAACGAATCTGCATTTCATCAAAAAATACAATACCAAATTAAACAAATTGGTGATATAGAACGATTGATATCCAAAGTGGCTACAGGAAAGGTATGCCCGAGAGAAGTAATACAGCTTAAAAATTCTTTAGAGGCTATTGTGCCTATAAAAGCACAAGCTTCTAATAGTGGTAATGAAGCATTAAAAATTATAGGAGATACCCTTAATGATTGTGAATTACTTCGGGCCAAGATCAAAGAAACACTTAATGAAGAAGCTCCTGTTAATATCTTAAAGGGCAATACTATAGCAGATGGTTATCTGGATGAGTTGGATGAACTAAGGACCATTGCATTTTCTGGAAAAGATTATCTGGATAAAATGCTCGAACGAGAAACAGAAGCTACAGGTATTACTTCCTTGAAAATTGCTTCTAATAATGTTTTTGGGTATTATATTGAAGTTAGAAATACACATAAAGATAAAGTTCCTGATACCTGGATACGTAAACAAACATTAGTAAGTGCCGAACGCTATATTACAGAAGAGTTAAAAGAGTATGAAGCTAAAATTCTGGGAGCAGAAGAAAAAATATTGGCATTAGAACAGCAGCTATTTGCAGATCTGGTACTTTGGATGAATGAATATATCAAACCAGTACAGTTAAATGCAATATTGATCGGTCAATTAGATTGTTTGTGCTCTTTTAGTCAATTGGCAACAGAAAATGAATATGTAAGACCTCTTATAGATGAATCACATGACTTAGAAATAAAGAATGGTCGACATCCTGTTATCGAAAAACAATTGCCGATAGGAGAATCCTATATTGCAAATGATGTATTGCTAAATAGAGACCAGCAACAGATGATCATGATTACAGGGCCAAATATGAGTGGTAAATCGGCAATATTAAGACAAACAGCACTTATTGTCCTGCTAGCACAGATGGGGTGTTTTGTTCCTGCAGAAGAGGCAAAAATAGGAGTGGTAGATAAAATATTTACCAGAGTAGGAGCCAGTGATAATATCTCGATGGGCGAATCTACTTTTATGGTAGAAATGAATGAAACAGCTAGTATACTTAATAATATCTCTGATCGAAGTCTTGTGTTGCTGGATGAGATAGGTCGTGGAACCAGTACTTATGATGGGATTTCTATTGCATGGGCCATTAGTGAGTTTTTACATGAGCATCCGGCAAGGCCCAAAACGCTGTTTGCAACGCATTATCATGAGTTAAATGAAATGTGCGAAACGTTTACCCGTATAAAGAACTACAACGTTTCTGTAAAAGAATTAAAGGATACGGTGCTATTCTTACGTAAATTGGTTCCTGGGGGTAGCGAACATAGTTTTGGAATTCATGTAGCCAAAATGGCTGGGATGCCGCAACAAGTGCTTCATAGAGCAAATAAAATGCTTAAAAAACTGGAAAAGTCTCATAGTAGCGAAGAACTTACCGATAAGATTAATGGAGTGCAAGATGATGATGAATTACAGTTAAGCTTCTTTAATCTGGATGATCCTTTACTAGAAGATATTAAAGAGGAGATTTTGGATATTGATATCGATACATTAACCCCTGTAGAGGCATTAATGAAACTGAATGAAATCAAACGAATGCTAACAGGAAAAAAAGCTTCTCAGGCTTGAATTAAATGATTTTCGATGATGCTGGCTAACCTCTTAGGGATTTGAAAAGAAGGATGGATTAAAATGTAAATTTTTAATCATTGAAATACTGAGAGTTATCATAAATTTCAATTCTTTTTGTAAAAAAGGTTTTGGTATTTATAGAATTGTATTAAATTTGCATCCGCAATCAGGTATTGCACGAGTTCATAACATATTGCGAAAGTAGCTCAGGGGTAGAGCATCACCTTGCCAAGGTGAGGGTCGCGGGTTCAAATCCCGTCTTTCGCTCTGAGATACTATACCAAGCTGAAGTGGTGGAATTGGTAGACACGTTGGACTTAAAATCCAATGTCCATTAGGACGTACGGGTTCAAGTCCCGTCTTCAGTACAAACGAAACCCCTTGATTTATCAAGGGGTTTTTTGATTTTTAATTGTAAAAGGGAATACTTTAAACTAATCAAAAAAATAATGACAAATTGTTTTCAATATCTGCTTTTCTATTCTTTTATGTCCATACTGTTTGTTTCTTGTGATTCAAACGAAGATGAGCAGGTAGAAACAGATCTTCCTGAGCCAAAACTTATAGACAACTATTATTTCAAAGGAGATCTTGATGGAGATGCTTTGGATATGGAAATTAAATTCTACGATATATCTTCAGAAGATAATCAAAATCTTCTGTCATTAGATTTTGGAGGGAGTCAAACTAGCGACATTGAGGTTCTTGGAGAACCGGGGACTGGTTTTTGTTATGGAAATTATGCTTGTGGTTTGGTGCAATATGATGGTATTCTGTATGATGAAACGCTTGATACGGCAAAATTGTATTTTTGGGATCTTCCGGTAGGAGAGTGTGCACTTGAAAATGAACTTGCGGTTATGAAGGAGTTTTTAGAAAACAAAACACCGGCGTATCGAGTATTTGGAAATGGAACTAAAAGTTCTTTTTCTTTTGAGTTTTTCCCAAAAGAAACTTCAGAAAATCAAGAGTGTTATTATTCTTCCAGGTTTGGTGATAATACAGATGCAACGATTACCATTTCATCTGTAGAAGAAGTAGATAAAGGAGTTTATATTGTAGAAGGAAGGTTTAGTTGTAAACTATATAAGTTAAATGATAGTGCTGTATTTAAACAATTAGAAGGAGGACAGTTTAGGGTTAAAATATCTAATAACTTGAAGGAGTAAAACTTAATCTAGACTTAATAATTAGAAGTTTTATCATGAAAATTTCATGATAGTCTATAACATTTCTTTGCCTTTCTAAATACTTGAAATCGTATTGATAAATAAAACCCAACCATATACAATGGTTGGGTTGTTTTTTTGAGATAATAGTGGAGGAGTTTTAAAAGTTTACTTATTAAAAGATCTTATAAAACAAGAAGGTTTGATCCCCATTTGTTTATGGAAAGCATTTGAGAATGTTTCTGCACTGCCATATCCCATTTCATTTGCAATAGCTTTTATGGTGTATTTTCTAAACTTAGAATTCTCTCTTATTTTTGTGATAGCATAAGTTATACGCAATTCATTTATATAAGAAGAAAAAGTTTTGTTTTTAGAGTATTTTATTACCTGAGACAAATATTTGACGTTAGTTTTTATGTGATCGGCCAAAGAATGTGCGCTTAACCCTGGTGTGAGATATTGTTTTTGATTTTCAAACTCCTCTAATTTTTTAATGATATAGGCGATGTGTTTTTCGGGGACATTTATAACGTTGTTAGGTGTCGTGGTTTTTTGGATATGTTGATTTTCGATAATCTTAGCATTGCTTCGTTCTTCGATTAGTTTCTTAAGATGGGTATGATAACATTTCGCTTTTCTATACTGATAAAGAAATGAAAATACAAAACAAATGCATAGAGCCAATATGATGAGTGTATAAATAGAGGTATTTTTGTTTACAGAAGCAGTTAGCTCATTTTGTTTTTTTAATAAAAGCGTTATCATACGCTCTTTTTGGGTAATATCATTGATCAAATTGGCTTTTGATCTATTCTGTATGTTTTCATTAGTATAATATGTTGTGCTTTTTTCTTTTTCAAAATTTGATAGAGTTGTTTCATGTTCTTTTAATGCTGTTTTTTGTTGTAGAAGCAAAGATGTGTTCTCTGTAAAAGATATTGATTCTAAGGGAAATACAAATGTCGGTAATAGGATTAATACCATTAAAATACGTGTTATAATACGATGGGAGTTCCTTATTTTCATAAGTATATGTTTTTTTGATTGATCGATGAATGAATGTTGATGTAATTGTGATGAATTTTTTGCTAAGAGATTAGATGAATATAAAAGATCCTATGATCATCCAGGTGCCAATTATAAATCCTAAGATGCCTAATTTGCCCTGTTTGGGAGCTAACTTTTTTCTGATATGGCTAGCTTGTTCTTGAGCAGTTTCATGATTTGATAAAAAAAAATTATTGATGAGTCCGAAACCAAGCATAAAGCCTAATAGTGTTTCAATGCTGTTGCCTACAAAAAGAGTGATCCACCAAATAGGTTCTGTGGTGAGTATTTCTATGTTTAGAATAGCACAGGTAACCCCCCAAATCCCCCAAAGACAAAAAGCGAGTCCAATCCAACCTTGGTTTGGTTCGATTTTTTCTAAAAGTTCATTGGCATTTGGTTGCTTAGAAATTAGTAGAGATGGTATTGCAATAATACTTAGTAAAATTAATGTAATTCCCCAGGCCATAGTTCTTAGGTTTTAATGATTTGACAACTTTTGTAATAAGTTGACCTTATTGTAGGTAAGTAATATTGCTACAATAACATTACAAGAATAGCGGATATTCATTCATAGAAAAACACTTATTTCAGTGAAAAAGGACTCACTGAAAACAGGGGGTAAGCAGTGTTTTTAAGAAATGGTTTTATAGTGTTTGAACAAGAAAAGTGTTCAAGCAGGAAAAGGAGAGTATATTAACTAGGGGTAGGTGTTGATATATAAGATTGGTTGAGGTTTTTTAAGGTTCTATATATTTCATTTTTAATGCATATTTTGTTAACCCAGCCAGATTTCTTACGTTAAGTTTTGCTATGAGATTTTTTCTGTAACTTTCTATAGTATGTTTGCTTAATGATAATTTATCGGCAATTTCTTGAGTAGTAAATTCATGCGCAATGAGCGTAATTACTTCAATTTCTCGTTGTGTTAACTTGATACTTTCGTCTTTCTTTTTAGAAAATTTGTTTTGCATATAGGAGTCCATTATTTCTCTTGAGAAATATTTGTTACCCTCTAATATGGTTTGTATAGCCCTAAAAAGTTCTTCCTTTTCGGCATTTTTAGGGATATAACCATCGACATTATCTGATATAAGCGTGTCTATTGTGTCTGGGTTGTTATGCATGCTTACCATCAGGGTCTTTATACGATTGCTATGTTGTTTTACAATTTTATTCAAGGTTATTCCATCCATCTCGGGCATAGAAATATCAGAAATGATAAGGTCAATTTTTTCATTAGGGTTAATTTCTATGTATTTAGAAACCTGCACTCCGTTTTTGGCAGTAAACAAAATAGAGTACTCTTTTTTAGAGGTAAGAAGACTTATTAATCCATCTAAAAACATTTTATGATCGTCGACAATTATTATGTTATATTTCATTTGACGTGGTTACTAGATTTGGAATTTCAATATTAATAATAGTACCTCTTTTTAACATAGAGTCAATATGAAGTGTGCCAGAAATTTTATTAAGCCTGCTTTTTATATTTTTAAACCCTATTCCGTTTATGTTTTTTTCTACTGAGAATCCAATTCCATTGTCTTCAAACAAAATATTTAAAATATTATCGACCAAATTAAGTTGCAACTCTATACACGAGGCTTTGGCATGTTTGATAGTATTTGTAATCAATTCCTGAATAATTTTAAAAACCTCAATTTGTAATTGCTCATTTAAGTCATCGATTTTTGTCCTGGGGTGAGCAATAAATGAAGATGAAAAGTTACGAGCGTTTCCTATATTACTACAATACTCTTCTAATACATCACAAAAATTATTTTCACTAAATTTTTTTGGAATCAAATTATGAGATAACTCTCTTACCTTTTCATAGGTATCATCTATTTGTTCGTTTATAGATAAAAAATGGATGTTCTCCTCTTTATTTTCCTTATTGTTTAGTTGAAGTTTGATTGCGGCAAGATTTCCGCCAATACTATCGTGTAGTTCCTGGGCAATTCTCTTTCGCTCATTATCCTGGCCTTTTATAGAAGCTTTTATAAGTTTTAATTCCTGTTCCTTTAATAAGGATGAAATTTTTTGTTCATTAATTTCCTCTTGCTTTTTATTTAATTCGCTTTGAGCCTGAAGTTTTTGGTAATAAAGAAAGAGCAACCCTATTAAAGGGATTAAAATGATTCCAAAAGCATAGGCAATGATTTTTTTTTGAGATTGCTGTTGTTGCAATTCTAAAGTTTTAAGCTCCTGATCTTTTTTAAGAACTGTTATTTCTTTTTCCTTTTTTAAGGTTTCATACTCTACTTCTAATTTAGAAATCTCGTTGTCTTTTTGCATACGGTTAATAGAGTCTTGTATCAAATTCTTTTTCTCGGTATAGGTAAGTGCCTTTTCGAATTTTTTTTCTTCAAGAGCGATATCTTTGAGTTGTTGGTATACATAGGTCTGTTGCATAAGATATCCTGATTTTTTTGCAATAGACAGTACTTCAAAATAGTTTTCTTTCGCTTTGGAAAAGTCTTTCTTATTCTTAAAAACCTCACCAATATTAATCATATTGTTAAGGGTAATTAGCGGGTAGTTATATTCTTTAGAGATCTTGATCGATTTGTTAAAGTACGTTAGTGCTTCATCATCTTTGTGTTTTTCAAGATAAATATTACCAATGTTAAGTAATGCAATAGCAATACTTCTTTGATTGTTATTTTTTTTAGAAAAATCTAATTCTTTTTTTTGGAAGAAAAGGGATTGATCATAATTCTTTAAATCCAAATAGCAGATTGCAATAGACGCATAATAATTTGGATATTCTTTATACTTGAGAGCAGATTTTAGGAGTTCAATGGCTTTTTTTGGATTTCCCATCTTACGTTCTATAAGTGCTAGATTGGATATGTGTTGACCCATATAAATACTATCATCGATTTTTTCTGAGGTTTTTATCCCTTCTAAAGCCCATTTTTTGCTGTCTTTAAGCAAATTTTTATCTCTTGAAGCATGAGAAAGTGCCATATATAAAGAAGATAAAAATCGTAGCGAGATAGAATCTTGTTTATTGCCTATTAATGCAATGGCATTTTTTGCATAATATATTGCAGAGTCGGTTGCGTATTTATAATAGTGATAATTAGACAAAATTCTATTTGCATGAACCTTATGATGAAATATCTGAGTTCTTTTTAAAATGTCATGACCTATATTAAAGGATTTTTCTCTATCCGCTTCTTTTTTTACATAGGTTTCTGCTGTTTCAAGTAATAAACTATCATTAACAGCAATTTTTGAAGTGGTATTGATTTCTTGCTGAGCATTTGTAACATAACAAACCATCAACAAAATGAATAGAATGCTAAACAGCAACGAGGTTGATTTATTAGGTTGAGACATTTTTTGAAGGCTTATTAGATAGGTAAAAGTAACAAAAAATGTGGTTTTTGTTTAATTCACAATAATTTAATATTTAGATGACCCGATGACTTATAAATGTTGAACTAATACCAATTGGACACATTTATGTTTTGTGTGACAGCTAACAATTTTTAGAAGATACGACCGCCATACTTTTCTATTGCATATGGATTAGAGTGTTTGTTTCGAAAATGCGTGCTATTTTTTTGACCAATTTACCATGTGATAAAAGGTCTAAAAGCGATAATGATACTTTATAAATGTTGTCCTATGGTTAGTGAATTTCTCTTATTTTAAAATCTCGAAGTTCGAATTTTTTACCACATTCGCATTGTCCGTAATAAATGGTAGAAGAAACCATTTTTGTTAGTACCAATTCATTACCACAACTACATGTGGTAAAGGCGTTAGTATGCATATAGGTTATAGGTCTTGTGTTGTTGGTTAACTTCATTTTTTTGGGGTTTTAAGATTTTGAACTACGCTAAAAAACTAACATAATCACGTAGTTAAGATACCTTAATTTTTTAAAATCTACTAACCGTTAATCGAGTTTAACATAAAAAACAACTGTGTATTGAAGTTACAATTAATTCAATATAGTGTAAATAATAAATAACTTAAGGTGTTATAAGATAGTAGGTTAAATGTATAAATGTCCTATTTTTTTATGCCTTTTAACAAATCATGAGGAGATACGTTTGTAATTATACTTGTAAAATCTAAGTATTTTTTTGATAGGAGTAATGTTGTTGATTAATTTTTATTAGCCATTTTTTTTGTCCCAAAGTAAATAGCAATACCCCCTGTAAAGAACATTAGAAGACTGTAGACAGCAGGTGCTACAGCAAACGAAGTGTTTTCGAGTAAAACAACGGCAATAGTAATCGCTAATGTCCCATTTTGAATACCCGATTCTATAGCTATTGAAATAGCCTGTTTGTTTTGGAGGCTTAATAATTTGGAAGAAAAGTACCCAACAGTCATGGTAATCACATTTAGGCATAAGGCAACTACACCTGCTTGTTGAAAATACGAAGCAAAATTATCCTTTTCTTTTATGGCAATACCGACAATGACAAGTATGATGACTATCCCTGAAGCTTTTCTAACAGGCTTAGCCATTTTTAAAGCAAAGTTTTCCTTGTATTTTCTAATTAGCATTCCAATGCTTACTGGAATTACCGTAATTATTAAAATCTGAGCAATTGTTTTAAAAATATCCAACTGTATCATTTGACCTTCTTCTATAAAATGCTCTAGTGCAAAATTAATGATAAATGGTATTGTTAATATGGTGATAAAACTACTTAAGGCGGTTAAACTAACAGATAAGGCAATATCACCTTTTGCCAAATGTGATATTAAATTTGAAGTAGGCCCCCCTGGACATGCAGCAAGAATCATAATTCCGATGGCAATCTCTGGTGATATTGGAAACAAGTTTGCTATAGCAAAACCTAGTAATGGTAAAATTATAATTTGATTGATCAGGCCTAAAACAATCGCTTTGGGATGTAAGAATATTCTTTTAAAATCATCTGTTACTAATGATAACCCCATGCCTAACATGATGATTATAAGGGATAAGGCTAAAATTGTAGTCGAAATAGTATCCATGTATTTGTGTAAAGATTAAATAAGCAATATAAAAAAATCTTATGGTCTATAATATAAAGTATCTCGGTTGTTTTGAAACTAATTCTAAATAGATAAGATCAGAAAAACGATTAAACATGTCTTTTATCTATGATTGCTTTCTTTTATGTTTTGTTTTTTAAGGGAATAGAAAAAATGAGAAGTAGTTTTAATACATGATAATCGTTGATAATAATATTTAGAAGAAATGTAATGGAAAAGGATATAGATATTTCTGAAATAAAGCTAATCATACGTAATCTGATTGCTTTTATCGTAGTCGAAGGTAAGCAGTATGTTAGTGAAGCAAAAAAGAAAGAATATGTATATGCTTATCTACAGCTTCTTATAAAAACTATTCATTTGGTCGAAGAAGAAAAATTATCAATAATTGAAGATATAGCAGAGGATATTTCAACTTTTATAGAATGAAATTTTATGATTATAATATTGAAGGATAAATGATCTCATAAGTTGATATGTGTTCTAGATGTTATTGAAATGGAATAAACTTATGAGAACTGATATAACTTTTATATCTTATGCCTGCTAATTTCTAAAAATTCGAGGCGTAGTGAACGAACAAGATTATATCGAACGGCTAAAGAAAGAAAATAAAATACTTCAGGATAAGCTGGATAAAATAAATAAAGGAAAACAGAAGAAAAGAAAATTTAAATGGTGGCTCTTAAAAAAAACCAGTACTCCAATTTTTGGGAACCGTCTAAAAAATAGTATTAGCAATGCGATTACCGAGTTTAAAGAGTATAAAACAGTATCAGTAGATACCGTTTCAGATGTTTCTTCTAGTGTTATTTGGAGGGTTACGAGAATAGGTCTGTTTGCTTTTTTCTTTGCTATAGTTCCTTCTTTAATTTTAATTTTTCAGACAAAATTATTAATAAATCAAAATAAAAGTATTAAACGTCAGAATAGCCTTATCGAAGCAGATCGTAGGTCTTCTTTGGTGTTTGTTATGAGTGATGTTCTTAAAGATTTAAATGAAGAATTAAAATATAAAGGAACTAGTAGTAGAAATATAAGTAGGACATTAGAAGCTAGAGTTATTAGTTTGTGTATGGCGATGAAACCCTATCATTATGTAGATAATGGGGTTTTGGTAGAAAAACCAATAAGCCCAGAGCGAGGACAGTTGTTGTATACAATTCTTAAAAGTGATTTGGGATTAGAGTCCTCTCAGGATATCCTTAACTCTGCTGCGTTTTCATACACTGATTTAAGAAAAGCAAACTTAGGAAGAGGAGTGAATCTCAAATATGCACAATTGGATCATTCTAATCTTACTGAAGTCGATATGCCCGCGGCTAACTTAGAACGAAGCGAGCTTAAATATGCAGAAATGTTTAAAATTAACTTGTCTGATTCTAATTTAAAGCGAGCTAGGTTGAATCATGCCAACTTGGAACAGGCAGAGTTGTTAAGTGTGGATTTGACCAATGCCAATTTGTACGGGGCAAACCTTACAAAGGCAGATCTTTCTGAAGCAATTCTTTGGGGTACCAAATTAGAGAATGCTAATCTTACCGATGTAGTGTTAGATAATGCTATTGTTGATCGACAAGACTGGATCGATTATATTTCGGATTCTCTGGATCTTGAAGGTGCATCTGATGTAGAAAAAAAATATAGAATTAAAAAACAAGGTAAACAACAATTTGTCTTGATAAGAAGAAAATAAATTCTGATAAATAACTATCTAGATAAAGGGAATATTTTTAAGTAGTATAAGCCCTTATCTTCTGGTTATGTCTAGGGTTCTATTTCTACAATCATTCGAAAAAATGGCTTTTTGTAAATTTTAAATTGTTGTATGTTGGTTTGCTGAAGTGTACTTTGTAATTCACTAATCGAAAAAGACCGTTGGATCGCAAGTAAACCATCTTCTTTAGCCATTTTAGATATAGGAATAAAATATCTGATCATTTTAAATGTATAGTAAGCGATCTTACTTCTGTATAACTCGCTAAAAATAATTTGCTTGACCTTTTGTTTTTTTAGTTGTTTTAAAAACTGAATGAGGCTTTTGTTGTCAAAATGATATATAAAATGACTACAGATTAAAAGATCACAATTTGGAATACTAAAATCCTTATGCAGAATATCAGCTACCATAAAACGAATCTGGTTAGAAGTGAAATTTTGTTTATTCGCATAAGAAATACTTTCTGGATTACCATCTATGCCTATAAAAGAAGCGTTAATATCATGTTGCTTTAACTTTTTTGAAATAAAATAAATGCAATCACCGCCCCCACAACCTAAATCTACAATATGATACTTGTTTTTAGAAGTGTTTTTTTTGCAATAAACTAATACAGCTTTTGATAATTGTCGATGATTTCCAAAAAATGAATTGATCCATTTTAGGCTTGATAGCGTTTTGTGCAATGTTTTTCCTGATAAAGTTAGGTCGTCGAGTTGTTCAGGAGTTAATGCCCTTTTACCGAAATTCATAAAGTAAGAATTAGTAAATAATTGATGATATATAGTCTTTAGAATAGTAATAACTTTACAAAAAGAAATTGCATATGAATATAAGTGAAATTATTAGAAATAGGAGATCTATTTTTCCTCCACAATATAATGAGCACCCTGTTTCAGAAGAATTTATTAAAAAACTCTTAGAAAATGCCAATTGGGCTCCTACACATCGATTAACGCAACCCTGGAGGTTTAAAGTAGTTCTTGGTGAGGCAAAGGATAGATTGGGAGTTTTTTTGTCAGATACGTATACTGATATTACCTCTAACGAGAGTTTTTCTCCGTTTAAGCATAAAAAAATAATAAACAATTGTAAATCATCTAGTGCTATTATTGTGATATGCATGCAACGTGATTTAAAAGGACGTGTTCCTGAGTGGGAAGAAGTAGCTGCCACAGCCATGGCGGTGCAAAATATGTGGTTAACATGTGCAGCTAATAATGTGGGATGTTATTGGAGCACTCCAAATTTAATAGAGTATGTTGGTGATTTCTTTGATTTTGAAGAAGGTGAACAATGCTTAGGGTTATTTTATTTAGGGAACTATAATATTGAAGAAGAGAAAACCGACCCAAAAAGAGATGCTATAGAAGATAAAGTACAATGGTTGTCATAAAAAAAACCACCTACAGGGTAGGTGGTTTATATACGTATGTATACGTATTATATTTTTCAAATATTATTGTTGCTGAGTCATTGACTGAGCTAATTCTTGCATCTTCTTAGAGCTTGCAGTCATATATTCTGTCCATTTCTGAGCATCTTCACCAGTAAGTTTTCCAGAAATTTCCTGAGCTTGAGCAGCAAGTTCTTGTCCTTTTTGGCTAAGAGAAGCAAAAGCAGTCATATCTTTACTTTCTACAATTTTTGTATACTCAGCAATATATGCTTCATATTTTTGAACGTATTCAGTAATAGCTTTATCGCTAAAAGTAGGTATACCGTCTACAGCGCTTTCTACCTTTTCAGCAACTTCCTGAACAGTTTCTTGTGCTTTATCTGCAGTTTCTTCAACAACTTCTTGTGCTGCATCTGCAGCTTCCTGAGTTTTGTCAGCAGCTTGTTTACAAGAAATTACCGATAAAAACATTAGAGCCATGGCCCCTAAAACTAATTTTTTCATAATTTAATAGATATAGTTAATTTGGTTATTTAAACGTCAAATCTAGGGCTTTATTTCATTTTGATAAAATTAAAAAAAGGTTAATTAACGTTAAATTTTTATTTCCTAATCAATAAATTGATCTATTAGTTTTGAAAGTTTCCTGCGTTTTAATAGGTAAAGCTAAACTATTGTAATTCTTAACATATAAATATTGATCGTATCGAGACAAACAATTTTTAATTGAAAGATGAATTATAAACCACTTGTTTAAGATTCTAATAATACAATTGTATTTACTTGATTCTTTAGTGCTCTAACAATTTCTTCAATGTCTGTGAGGATTTGATAATCGGTAAATTTAAGTACTGTAATGCCTAAAGATGCAATAGAAAATTTTTTTGGAGCATCAAGGTTGTATATATCAGAGAACTCATGTGCATAGCTATCTATCTCAATAGCTGTTTTTGATTCTGGACAATAAAAATCGAACTTGTAGTTACTAATTGTTTTATTTCTAAGAAATTTAAATCCCTTTTCAATTAGTGTTTGGTGTAATTGGTCAATGGCATTAATAGAGTTGTCTAAAGAGTGTCTTATAACGTGCTCTGATGTTTTTTGAAACAACGGGATTGTAGAGGTGTGCATGTTGTAATGATTTAATAGTAATTTTTCCAAATTTATGGAAAAATTCCATACAAATAAAAGTTTTATAATGTTAAAATTGGAAATATTCCTAAATCTCGTATCTTTGTGTGGAAAGTTTACTAAAACCCTCGCTTTTTATGAGAAACAACTAAAATCTTTTTTTATGGACGATCTAACCAACCAAACTATAAAGCGTTTTAAACAAATACGTGAGGAAAACCATTTTACCCAAGCAGATTTTGCCAAGGTACTACAGATAAAGAACTCTACAGCGGATATCGAACGAGGAAAAACAAAAATTTCGGGAAAAGTGGTAGCTCGTTTACTACAAGAATTTAATGTCAACCCCTTATGGTTGTTTGGAGAAAGTAGCCAGAAGAAATTAAAAGTGTATTCTGGAGATGTTTCACCCAAAGTAGTAACTGTTGATTCTGAAAAAAATGAAAATATTGTTTTGGTAAATGTAAAAGCGGCAGCAGGCTACCCTCATAATGTTCAGGATTTGGATTGGTACCAGCAGTTACCAGCTTTTGACATTCCTTTGCCAGAGTATAGAAATGCAAGTTATCGAGGATTTCAGGTAGAAGGAGACAGCATGTTACCTTTACTAGAACCCAAAGAATGGGTAATAGGTAAGGCGGTAAACAATCTTTCTGAAATTGCGAATAATACAGTTTGCGTTGTTGTATTAGAAGATAGTGTAGTGGTTAAAAAAATAAGAAAGAGCGAAGATGCGTCTGTTATTACATTAATTTCTTTAAATACAGAGTACTTACCCTATACCATTTTATCTCATCAGATTGTAGAGCTTTGGGAGGTAAATAGTAAACTAAGTTTTAATATAGATGCTAATCCTGATACTGCAGGAATTAAACAATTGCAAGAAGCAATGGCTGCTCTTACTTCTGAGGTACGCAGTTTAAAAAATTAAAGAATATATCCTAGATCTTTTGCATGTCTTATCGCTTCATCTGGATTTTGAATTAGTAAAATAGGACAATGGTTAAAAGAATTGATTATTTTTTTAATGCGCTTTTCTTTTCCAGAATGATTTACATTTCGAATATAGATTGCTAAAATTCTATTGGGGTGTTCTATCGCAATTTTTGTATAGATGTCGATATCCTTTTCACCACTATCGCCTATCATAATATAATTGAGATCAGGATAAAGTTGTAAAAGGTTGATGATTTCTGATCGTTTGTGAGGTGTTTTAGGTTTGGGAGTTTTATCAAAGGGAGTTCTAAAATCACGAAGTAAAACTGGACCTTTTGGAAAATTGTTTTTCTTTAAAAATGCAGATAGATAATCGTATAAATTCCAAGGGCTATTACTTACGTAAAAGAAGGGGTTGATAGGATGATTGTTTGTGCCAAGTTGTAATTTTTGATATAGGTTTACGATTCCCTTTGTAGCGGCTCTTTTATCATAGTTTTTGAAAATTGTATTTGCAATTACCCTCCATTTAAAAAGCGAAGCAACACCGGTGTGTAAAATAGTATCGTCAATATCACTAATAATTCCAAAATCAGCAGTATGGGACGGGATGAGCATTTTGCTTTCAAATTGATTTTGTTCGCTTATTTGCGAGTCCAGATGCTTATTTTTAAAAGAAACACTATACGATATCCACCCATCTTTATCTCTATATTCAGAAAGTGAAGGTACTGCTAGTTGTACATGATAATATCCTTCGGGGTCAGTAACTGTTTCAATTACTTGATTGTTTGGTAATATTAGTTTTATAGGAGTATTTCTAATTTCATCACTTTCGAACTGTTTGTAGATGTTTCTAAGGGTTTTAAAAAAATGTTGATTGGTTTCAAAATTGATATTCTCGCCTTCTAAAGCCCGTCCAGTTGCACGAAAAACAGTATTAGTACCATGACCGAGATACGTATTGATTCGTAGCGACTTTTTCTTAAACATAAATAATAAATTAAGTTATAAAAATAAACAACCCCGCTTAAATAGCGGGGTGTTACAAATTATTTTATGACTTTTATTTTAAAAGCTCACTTTTGGCTGTTTGACTTAATTCTTTTGTTTTCTCATTGTCTTGATGAGCAATATCTCTAGTTTCAGTAATTTCTGTTTTATTGTTGGCTACAGCGGTTTCTGATGTATGCCCTCCTAAAATAGGTGCAATTACAAGCCCAATAAGGCAAGTTAATTTAATTAAGATATTCATAGATGGTCCAGAAGTATCTTTAAAAGGATCACCTACTGTATCCCCTGTAACGGCTGCTTTGTGTGCATCAGATCCTTTGTAAGTCATTTCTCCGTTAATTTCTACACCTGCTTCAAATGATTTTTTAGCGTTGTCCCATGCACCACCTGCGTTGTTTTGAAAGATGGCCCATAAAACACCACTCACAGTAACTCCAGCCATGTATCCTCCAAGCATTTCTGCAATAGCTAGTCTTTCCATTCCAAATAATAAGGGTACAAAAGCAATTATGATAGGAAATCCAATAGTTAATAAACCAGGTAACATCATTTCTTTTAAAGATGCTTTTGTTGATATAGCAACGCACTTGTCATATTCTGGTGTTCCTGTACCTTCCATGATTCCTGCAATCTCTCTAAATTGACGACGTACTTCTTGTACCATTTCCATAGCAGCTTTTCCTACAGCATTCATTGCCAAAGCAGAAAATACTACAGGCACCATACCCCCAACAAATAGCATGGCTAATACTGGTGCTTTAAAAATATTAATACCGTCAATTCCGGTAAAAGTTACATAAGCGGCAAACAAAGCTAATGATGTTAATGCTGCAGAAGCAATGGCAAACCCTTTTCCGGTAGCTGCCGTTGTGTTGCCTACAGAGTCTAAAATATCAGTACGTTCTCTAACTATAGGTTCTTGTTCACTCATTTCTGCGATTCCACCTGCATTATCAGATATTGGTCCAAAAGCATCGATTGCTAGTTGCATTGCAGTAGTAGCCATCATTGCTGATGCAGATAATGCTACTCCGTAAAAACCAGCAAAAGCGTAAGATGCCCAGATAGCTCCTGCAAATAATAGTACAGAAGGAAATGTAGAAATCATTCCTGTAGCCAAACCAGCAATAATATTGGTCCCTGCACCTGTACTTGATTGTTGTACAATTTTAAGAATAGGTGATTTACCTAATCCAGTATAATATTCAGTTACAGATGAAATAACCGCTCCTACTACCAAACCAACCAAGGTGGCATAGAACACTCTCATTGCAGATATTTGTATGTTTCCTTCTCCAAAGAATTCCATCGTCATTGTTTCTGGAAGCATCCATTTACATAATCCAAAACATGCAAGGGCTACTAATATAATCGAAGTCCAGTTACCTATGTTAAGTGCTCCCATTACCTGAGACTCCTTAGCATCATTATTTTTAATTTTAACAAGTATGGTACCTATTACCGAAATAATGATACCAACACCCGCAATGGCCATAGGTAATAAGATTGGCCCAATACCTCCAAAAGCGTCTGTTATAGATCCGCCCATATCTTTTATTACATAATTACCTAATACCATAGCTGCAAGTACAGTTGCTACATAAGAACCAAATAAATCAGCACCCATACCGGCTACATCTCCTACATTATCCCCAACATTATCTGCAATCGTAGCTGGATTACGAGGGTCATCTTCAGGAATGCCTGCTTCTACTTTACCTACAAGATCAGCACCAACATCTGCAGCTTTGGTATATATACCTCCACCAACACGAGCAAATAAAGCAATAGATTCTGCACCAAGTGAAAAACCTGCTAAGGTTTCTAGTACAATTGTCATTTGATCGGTAGAGACCCATTCACCTCCCATAAAGAAGTGGTAGAATATAATAAAGAAAGCGGTTAGTCCTAAAACTGCTAACCCTGCAACTCCAAGTCCCATTACAGTACCACCACCAAATGATATTTTAAGAGCGTTTGGTAGACTTGTACGCGCGGCTTGAGTCGTTCTTACGTTTGTTTTAGTAGCAATTTTCATTCCTATGTTTCCTGCAAAAGCAGAGAATACCGCTCCAAAAATAAAAGCGATTACAATTAACCAGTGTGTTGTGTCTACTACTATAGAGACTATAAATAACAAGACACTTACAATTAAAACAAATATGGCGAGTAATTTATATTCTGCTTTTAAGAAAGCTAAGGCACCTTCGTAAATATGATCTGAAATTTCTTTCATTTTACCATCGCCGGCATCTTGTTTCATCACCCAAGATTTTTTAATAAGCATGTAGATAAGCCCTAGTAATGCCAAAGCAATTGGCATATAAATCATATTTGATTCCATTAAGTATGTTTTTAGTTAATTAGTTGCTAAAAGTAATAAAATTCGTCTAAATAGGAAAAATGTAATGTTTTTGTTTTAAAAGTGGTAATATTTTTGTGTTTAGGGTTTAAAATCGACGATATTACTGTTATTGAGTAATTTTATTGTGTTTTTAGCATTGTTTGTGATTCGATTTTTTGTAAAACAAATTGATGTTATACATGAAGTGTAAAAATTATTTTGATAATCAGTACGTTATTCGAAAAAACAAAGTTAAAGAGAAGGTTGGTGTTAATTTAGAGGAATACGTTTGATTAGTTTGAAATTTAAGTTTTATTTATTGTTTTTTTTGGGTAATGATTTACCTAGTAAATTAATAAAAAGAATCTTTTTACTTTATTCTTTTTCTAAGAATCATATAAATGAAATAAATATTTGTTAAAGCAATAAAATAGTTCAACAGTACAACTGGCATCGAGTTGATTAACAATCCGTACGTTCCCAAAAGTAATGCTCCGATAAAGTTTATAATTCTAAGTTTTAATATTGAACTCATTGTAATACTAAGCGCAATAAAAAAGGAAGCTATATAACCAAGAGTTTCTATCCAATTTGTTTGATCCATGCTTGTGTCGTTTTGGTAGGTTAAAGTTATAATGCTATCGATTATTTATAAAGTTTATTTATTTTCTTTTTTTATCAGGTCATAAATTATTGCTATTGTTTTTTAAAAATAAATCACTAATATCTATGTTACTTTATGTGTTTATAACCCTTAAAAAATATACACATGTCATTAGTAACAAAACCTACCGTAATTTTTCCTGAAAATCGAATAAATCAGGATCAAATGATTGAAGTTTTAAAAGATTTGTTTCCGTATCACCCAAAATGGAATATCGTCGAGAAAATGATTCGTAATACTCAAGTGAATAACAGAAACTTACTTTTGCCTATCAATCAGGTTGTTATTCATCCCGGTTTAGAATTTAGAAATAAGATATATAAAGATCAGGGGCTAAGAATGGCATCTGAGGTTACTCAAAAAGTATTAGAAGCTAATAAAATGAGACCAAAAGATATCGACTTGCTTATAGTTGTTTCTTGTACGGGTTTTTTGATGCCTTCATTAACATCATATTTAATAAGTGATTTAAACTTTAGATCCAATACTAAACAGCTTCCTGTAGTTCAATTGGGTTGTGCTGCTGGTGCTTGGGCTTTAAATAGGGCTCATGAATATTTAAAAGCTTATCCAGATCATAATGCTTTATTGATCTCGGTAGAGTTTTCTTCTCTTCTGTTTCAACCAACTGATGAAAAAATATCATCGTTAATATCTGATTGTTTGTTTGGTGATGCCGTTTCAGGGTGTATTATAAAAGGGACTCCATCTAAGGATGATGAAGGGTATATGATTGAAGGAATTGATTCATATTTGAAGAAAAATACAGATCATTATATAAAATATGATGTGAAATCAACTGGGTTTCATTTTGGTCTGGATAAAGAAGTTATGAATAGTATTAAAGATGTAGCTCCTATAATGAAAGATTTTATAAGTGATAATTATGATAAAAAAATAAACGCTCTTGATTTTCATGTTTTTCATACAGGTGGGAGGAAAATTTTGGATGAATTGGTTAGTAATTTGGATTTGGTTGAGGAAAACGTTTCTAAAAGCAGGGATAGTTTGAAGGAACATGGAAATATCGCTAGTGGAGTGGTTTTGGATGTTCTTAATAAAGAGTTTGATTCTTCAGATCGAAAAAATGGTGATCAAGGAATTATGGCGGCTTTTGGCCCAGGCTTTACCGCTGAAATTAATAGAGGTACTTGGATTAAAAAATAGAAAAATGATAGTTCACATCGTGATTTTTAAATTGTTTGAAAATGATAGTAACTCGATTGAGGATTTTATTTCTGAACTTGAAATATTAAAAAAATTGCCTTTTTCTTTGAAACTTAAAGTTGTTAAAAAAAGTAATATCTTTAAAAGTTATATTGAGGGTGATGTATTATTATATTCAGAATTTAATTCCAAAGAGGATTTAAATGATTACATGAATAATCACAAGCATTTAAAAGTAATTGAAGATACTTCAAGTAAAATTCAAGATAAATATATATTAGATTTTGGGGTGTAGTGTTAGCATTGTGTTCAATAACCCAAAACAATATCTCTTGAAGAGGGAGTAACTATTGAAAAATACTTGTACAATATTAAAAGTCAGTAGTCATAAATTGATTTAAATCTTAACGTAAATCATATAGAAACAATTATAATTTTAAAAGAGGTTGTTTAATTTTGAACAACCTCTTTTGTATTTTTGATGATTTTAGAATTTAATACCAGCAAAGAATTAAGCAATGCTAAACAATCCTTCTGGTTTGTTTTCAAATTCTTCAAATCGTTTAACACAAGCTTTGATGATTTCTTTAGCTTCGTCGATATTTCCCCATCCACCTACATCAACTTTTTTCTTTTCTAAATCTTTGTATACCTGAAAGAAATGTTCGATTTCTTTGATTAGGTGTGGATTCATTTCTTTTAAATCTGCAAGTCTACTGGCTATAGGATCTGCAACAGGGACGCAAATGATTTTTTCATCGGGCCCTTTTTCATCGGCCATATGAAATACACCAATAGGTTTTACTTCGATAACACAACCTGGAAATGTTGGTTCTGTTACCAATACCAATACATCTAACGGATCTCCATCAAGTGCTAGCGTCTCAGGAATAAATCCATAATCTGCAGGATACATCATCGATGAAAAAATCATGCGATCGTATCGAATTTTTTTGATATCAAAATCGTATTCGTATTTATTTCTACTCCCTTTTGGTATTTCAATTAGTACGTCAAAGCTTTCTTTAGTAGCTGCGCTCATAAGTATTTTGTTTTCTTTTTATGGGCGGCAAATATAAGGATTACAAGATGGAGTTAAAATTTATAAAGACAATTTATTGCGTTTTTATATAAATTTTAATGTTAAGGTAATAAATAAAGGTAAGATACTTTAATATCTATTATTGTATTGGTCTAGAGAAAGGTTTTAGAAGTAAAATCCAAAAGACCCCGTCACTCCAAATTTACGAGCATCTGGGTTATCAAAATAGTTACCCCTAAAATGAAAGTCTATTCTAAATATTTTAAAAATGTTACCTACTCCCAAGCTATATTCCCAGTAAATTTCATCATTGGGAACAGCTACTGTTTGTAAAAAACCAGAAGCATCTAAAGCTATGTTTTCATCAGAAAGTTCTCCCCAAACTCCTCTTAAACCAACAAGTTCTCTTAGGTTTAATTTTCTAAGAAATGGTATTCTTGAAAATATTCTCCCATTAAAGTTGTGTTCTAAGTGTAAAGTGGTGTAGGTGTCTGTAACAAATTCGTAAAAATTAAGTAATGGAAAAGTGTTACGAATTGATAAATAAGTTTGATTTCCGGGAACAACGCTTAGTAAGCCCAACGGTACTTCTCCAAAAGTTTTTCCTACTTCTAGCGTACTATTAAGTCTGCCAAAACCTCCAATATTCCAGGGTTGTTGATACAAAAACTGTACTTTTTCATATTCAAAATCACTTTCTATAATATCTTTAAGTCCAGTGCTATAATTTAGAAAAATAGTGGCAAAATCTCCGTCGTTAACAACAATTCTATCCACCCCATACCCGGTGGTTTTTCTACCAGGGAAATAGGCAATAGAAGTTGCTATTTCTGTTTGCTTGATTTGGCTTCTTACTTCTCCTGTTTCCTGATCGAAAAAATCAAGACTAAATAGTGAACGATCTGCAGGTTTAAGTGTTCTGTATGAACCTGTGACTCCTATTGTTAGATTTTTTTTGGGCTCTAACTGCATGGTGAGCGCAGATAGATTAATAGAGGTTAACCTACTATTGTCTCCTGTAGCAATAATAGAAGAGGAGGCAAGGCTTCTGCCTTCTACATTGTTTGTGTTCGTTAGACTGGCTCCTAATTGTTCTACATCTCTTCGATTTCCTGCAGATATGATCAGCCTGGATTTTCTGTCGGCAAGGTATTTACCAGAAATACCATATTTGATCTTATTGTCTTTAAAACCGTAGGCACCGTACCCTTCAATTCTCCATCTGTCATTGGCTGTAAAATAAGTTCTACCTCCTAATCGTAACCTGTAACCTTCTATATCATTATATCCAACAGTAGAAAATAAAGGCCCAAAGTCAAAACCATTAAATTCTATATATCCAGAGGCTAAAATAGTACCAATATTATATAGTCTTTTAAATGCTTTGACCGTTTTTAGGGTATCTAGCAATTTATATACTTTTTGTTCATCCTTGTTAAGTTCTTCCATTCTGGCGTTTGCCCAAAAAGAATCTTCTCTATTGTAGATGTCCTGATCATAAGGGTCTACTTGTGATTGGTAGAATTTTTTGTCTTTTTTTATGTCAAACTTATAATTGTCATAAAGAGTGGTTCTTTTTCCGTATACTCCCCGAGACTTTTCTTTTTTACTGAAAGAAAAATCTGATTGAAAATAATCTTTAGTGATTAAGAAAATAGAATCGTTTAATACGTCAAACTCTTGTTCTATGTATAAGTCTTTGATCCAGTTGATATTGGCACTTTTGGTGACCTCTAAGTTGATTTCTTTAATAGCCCAGGTCGTATCATTTACCCAAAAATCTCCTTTAAAAGTTAATTCGTTTTTTCTTCTGGGATAATAAATAATATTATAGCACCACTTATTGCCGATATAGGCACTATCAGTCAATACATAGTTGTATACACCAACTCCAGTTCTTGATAATGGACTGGTAAAGCTTTTGTCAAAAAACTTCAGATAGTTTTCATAAATATCATAATCAGAATATAAATCCTTGACAAATGCTATTAAAGTTTGATTGTCGCTAAAACCAGCATTTTTATTTCCTTTAAGGACTTCTTTGTATTCGTTAATTAGATTATCTCCATATACTTTTGATAAGGCTTCATTAAGAAAAATAGGTAAATATGTTTTTCCGGTAATGCGGGATGTGTCAATATCATCAAAGATGAACTCCATGCCATTAAATATTTTCTTATTTATTAGGGCACTATCGATAGTGTTGAGATCAAATTCTAATTTTTCGTATTTATCATACGTGTATTGTTTGAATTTTTTGACACCGTTTTCTCTTCGATTTTTCCATATCTTTTTTAAGATGTCTATTGCCGGATTATTCTTTTTCGAGGTTTTTCCTTTGTAAATAACTACTTCATCTAAGGATGCCGCTTCTTCTTCAAGAATAATTTCCATTTTATAGGTAACCTTTTTGGTTAACTCAATGGTTTTTGTCTGAAATCCAATAAAAGAAACTTTAATACTTGAATAGTTGTTGTCAGATTCCATATAGAATCTACCATTCTCATCGGTGATAGTACCAATGGTAGAATTAGTAAATACAATATTGGCAAAAGGAACAGGTTGTTTGTTGTTGTCAAAAACTTGTCCACCAACCTTGGTCTGTGAATGAAGGAACGTACAGCTAATTATAGTAAGAAAAATTCCTAAAAATTGGTGTTTCATCAAAAGATATTATAATTAATACTTAGTAAGTAACATCATTGTTTAGTCTTAACATTTGCATATTGCATACTATTGAGACTTTCGATCATGCACAAGTTTCATGCCTTAATTTGAAATTAAACAAAAACACCCTGTAAGAAAACCAATACATTATTTGTTTTCTGTACTTAGGGCTTTTTCATAACAAACAATTCAATGAAATTTTATTTTCGTTTCATACTTCAATTTTAGAGAGTATGAAACGAAAAACAAAATAATTCATTTTATTTATACATTACTTTTTTAACAGCCTTGACCACATCATTGCTGTTCGGAAGCCATTCTTCTAGTAATACTGGGGAATATGGTGTAGGAGTGTCTGCTGTGTTTATTTTTACAATAGGTGCATCAAGATAATCAAAAATTGTTGACTGTACCTGATACGTAATTTCTGACGCGATATTAGCAAGAGGCCAAGCTTCTTCTAGTATTACCAATCGATTGGTTTTTTTTACAGAAGTAAATATGGTATCTAGGTCTAAAGGACGAACCGTTCTTAAGTCGATTATCTCACATGAGATATTGTCTTTTGCAAGTTCATCTGCCGCTTTAGATGCTTCTTTAATGATTTTTCCAAAAGAAACGATAGTAACATCACTACCTTCTCTCTTTATATCAGCAACTCCTAACGGAATTGTATACTCGCCTTCTGGAACCTCTCCTTTATCTCCATACATTTGCTCACTTTCCATAAAGATTACAGGATCATTATCTCTAATAGCAGATTTTAATAATCCTTTGGCGTCTTTTGGGTTTGATGGAACAACCACCTTTAATCCAGGTGTATTGGCAAACCAGTTTTCGAATGCCTGAGAGTGTGTAGCTCCTAACTGTCCTGCAGAAGCTGTGGGGCCTCTAAATACAATTGGAATATTAAATTGACCACCACTCATTTGTCTCATTTTGGCAGCGTTATTTATAATTTGATCAATTCCTACTAGAGAGAAATTAAAAGTCATAAACTCTATGATAGGACGATTGCCATTCATGGCACTTCCTACACCGATACCGGCAAAACCTAATTCAGAGATGGGAGTATCAAGAACACGATCGGGGCCAAACTCATCCAACATGCCTTTACTAGCCTTATATGCACCATTGTATTCGGCAACTTCTTCACCCATTAGGTAAATGGATTCGTCTCGGCGCATTTCTTCACTCATTGCCTCGCAAATTGCTTCTCTGAACTGTATCGTTTTCATATGTATATCTTTAATGTTATTCTGTGGTCGTAATACCTATTTAATTGGTCGAAATAAAAGGCAAAAAAATAATTTTGTACCTATTTTAATATTGTTACCTATTTATAAATAGTAATTTTGATACGACGTTGGCAAAAGTAGCAATTAAAACCTTTTTCTAGACTTCGAAAATTAATTTTTTTATTATGCATGCATAGTAAATTAGACATTTTATTTGTACCTTCGCCTTTATTGTTGAATTCTAAAAAAAACACCTATATAAAATGAAGATATTAGTTTGTATTAGCCATGTGCCAGACACGACTTCAAAGATTAATTTTACTGATGGAGATACTAAATTTGACACCAATGGCGTACAGTTCGTGATTAATCCAAATGATGAATTTGGGTTGACACGAGCCATGTGGTTTAAAGAAAAGCAAGGAGCGTCTGTAGATGTGGTAAATGTAGGAGGAGCAGAAACAGAACCAACACTTCGAAAAGCATTGGCAATTGGTGCTGACAATGCAATTCGAGTAAATGCAGAAGCCACAGATGGCTTTTTTGTGGCAAATCAATTGGCAAAAGTAGTTAAAGATGGAGGGTATGATCTTGTAATAGCAGGAAGAGAATCGATCGATTATAATGGAGGAATGGTACCAGGAATGCTTGCTGCATTAACAGGGGCAAATTTTGTAAATACTTGTATTGGACTAGAAGTCGAAGGAGATACTGCTACTGCTACCAGGGAGATTGATGGAGGAAAAGAAACTTCTAAAGCCAAGTTACCTCTTATTATTGGTGGACAAAAAGGATTAGTTGCAGAAAGTGACTTACGAATTCCTAATATGAGAGGGATTATGATGGCTCGTAAAAAACCACTTACAGTAGTTGACCCTATTGATGCTAGTCAAGAAACGAAGACCGTACATTTTCAGAAACCAGAACCTAAAGGAGCGGTAACATTAGTAGATTCTGAAAATGTAGATCAATTGATCTCATTATTGCACAATGAAGCAAAAGTGATTTAAGAGAAGCCTTAATTAAAACTATAATATATCATAGTTCTTATGGTATTTAAAATATAAAATATATGTCAGTATTAGTATATACAGAAAGTGAAAACGGAGTGTTTAAAAAAGGGGCTTTAGAAGTAGCTTCTTATGCAAAAGGAGTTGCAGATTTGTTAGGAACATCGGTTACTGCAATAAGTATTAATGGAGGCGCTAGTGATGAGTTGGGTTTATATGGGGTAGAAAAAGTATTAGAGGTTAAAGAGGATAAACTAACAGCATTTAATGCCAAGGCATACGCTTCTGTAATTCAACAAGCAGTACAGCAAGAAGGAGCAAAGGTGGTTATTATAAGCTCTAGCGCAGATAGTAAGTTTATAGCTCCGTTATTGTCGGTATATCTTACTGCAGGTTATGTGTCTAATGTAGTTGCATTGCCAGAAAGCACATCACCTATTAAGGTGAAGCGTACCGCATTTACGAATAAAGCTTTTAATAGCACAGAGATTTCTAGCGATGTTAAGTTGATAGGATTGTCTAACAATGCATATGGATTAAAAGAGAATTCGGTTACGGTTTCATCAGAAGGATTTACTCCTTCATTATCTGACGAAGATTTTGGAGTACAGATCGAATCTGTTGATAAAGCAACCGACAAAGTTTCTATAGCAGATGCAGAAATTGTAGTGTCTGGAGGACGAGGATTAAAAGGACCAGAAAACTGGGGGCTGATAGAAGAATTAGCAGATGTTCTTGGTGCTGCAACAGCTTGCTCTAAGCCAGTAAGTGATATGGGATGGAGACCACATGCAGAACATGTTGGGCAAACAGGGAAACCCGTAGCGTCTAATTTATATATAGCTATTGGAGTCTCTGGAGCAATTCAGCATTTAGCTGGGATTAATGCCAGTAAGGTAAAAGTGGTTATTAATAATGACCCTGAAGCACCTTTTTTTAAAGCCGCAGACTACGGTATAGTGGGTGATGCATTCGAAGTTGTGCCGAAACTTATTGAAAAATTAAAGGAATTTAAGTCGAATAACGCATAATTTTCATAAATTGTGCCCAATTGAGGGCTGTTTGAACTATAGTAAAAGTCCACTTGTTCAAACAGCCCTTTTTATTGTGAATAATATGATGAGAGTACTATGAGCTTAGTTCGACTGAACATTAAAGGAATTTCATATAGTCAAACCCAAAATGGTGCATACGCATTAATTTTAAGTGAGGTCGATGGAGAAAGAAAGTTGCCAATTGTTATTGGTGCCTTTGAAGCGCAATCTATAGCTATTGCTTTAGAAAAAGAGATAAAACCGCCCAGGCCTCTTACACATGATCTTTTTAAAAATTTTGCAGACAGGTTCGATATTGTTGTGAAACAAGTGATTATCCATAAATTGGTGGATGGTGTGTTTTATTCAAGCGTTATATGTGAGCGAGATAATATAGAAGAAATAATAGACGCAAGAACTAGCGATGCAATTGCATTGGCACTTCGTTTTCAGGCTCCAATATTTACATATAAGAACATTTTGGATCAGGCAGGTATATACCTTAAAGTAAATCCAAAGAAAGATGATGAAACAGAACAAGAAGAGTTTCTTGTTGACGAAATGGTTCCAGATGTAGAAATGGTAGGAAAGGAAACCAGTTATACAGATTTATCTTTGGATGAACTTAACCGAATGCTTGATCAAGCAGTTAACAATGAAGACTATGAATTAGCCGCTAGAATTCGAGATGAGATTTCTAAGAGAGACTAATAGATCTAAAAAAGAATGATTAATTCAATTCATTTAGAATAATTTCAGATTTATGAAGAAAAAAATAGTAGTTTTCCTGTTTTTACTACTATCCATTATTACATTGCAAGCGCAATCCATAGAAAAAAAATGGGTGTTAGAAGAAGTTAGCGGTGTTTCAGAAGAGGTCTTTACTCCCAAAAAAGGAGATCACCTTCTACTTGATCAGGGGCAATTTTCGTATTCATTTAATAATGCTTCCCAAAAACTTCATGGAGATTATTTGCAACAAAATAAAATTCTCTTACTATTCCCTGAAACTGCACAAGACTCCTTAATACGATATAAGATTGAGACATTAAGCGATTCTGTTTTGGTGGTATCCAAAAAAGGAATGTTGTATCAATTAACTACAGCGCAAGAGGAGAAAGAAGGTACAGCGATAGCAGAAGTTAATCAATTAATACCTAATCAGGGGTTTTCTTTCAAAAGCTTTTATAGAGGGGTATTAGGGATGTTGGTCTTGCTGATTATTGCATATTTATTTAGTAGTAATCGAAAGGCGATTAATTGGAGAACGGTTGGGATTGGACTTGCTGCTCAATTACTCTTAGCTGTCGGTGTATTAAAAATAAATATTGTTCAAAAAACTTTTGAATTTGTAGGTAAGTTATTTGTGAAAATATTAGATTTTACCAGAGCCGGTAGTGAATTCTTACTAGGGGATATTATGAATGTTGAGAGTTTTGGTTTTATCTTTTTGTTTCAGGTACTACCCACCATTATATTCTTTTCTGCACTAACCTCAGTATTGTTTTACTTGGGAGTAATTCAATTTGTAGTAAGAGGAATGGCATGGGTGTTAACAAAATTAATGGGAATCTCTGGGGCAGAAAGTTTAAGCGTAGCGGGGAATATCTTTTTGGGACAAACAGAAGCGCCATTAATGATCAAAGCATATTTGGAGCGAATGACACGGTCAGAAATTTTATTGG
Source organism: Aquimarina discodermiae (assembly GCF_040786235.1). Classification (NCBI taxonomy): domain Bacteria; kingdom Pseudomonadati; phylum Bacteroidota; class Flavobacteriia; order Flavobacteriales; family Flavobacteriaceae; genus Aquimarina; species Aquimarina discodermiae. The sequence continues at coordinate 147,452 of NZ_JBFMKP010000002.1, read as the reverse complement.
TGATGATAGGAGGAATGGCTACAGTAGCAGGAGGTGTATTGGCCGCTTATATTAGTTTTTTAGGAGGCGAAGATCCTGTGTTGCGTTTAGAATTTGCAAAACATTTATTAGCTGCCTCGGTTATGGCTGCGCCAGGTGCGATCGTAATTTCTAAATTATTATATCCACAGCAAGAGGCTGTTGACGTAAATGTAAAAGTCTCTTCAGATAAAATAGGTTCTAATATTTTGGATGCTATTGCCAACGGAACAACAGAAGGTCTTAAACTTGCAGCAAATGTTGGAGCAATGTTGTTGGTGTTTATTGCGTTTATAGCAATGATTAATTATGGATTTGGAAAGTTAGGAGAGGTAACGGGGTTGGATTTATTTCTGGCAAGCTATACTCCTTATGATAAGTTTTCTTTAGAAGCTATTTTAGGAACCTTATTTGCTCCCTTAATGTGGCTAATTGGTATTGCTCAAGAAGATATGATGCTCATGGGACAATTGTTAGGAATAAAACTTGCTGCTAGCGAATTTGTTGGATATATTCAGTTAGCTGATTTAAAAAATCCGGCTAGCCCAATTCATTTAACCTACAATAAATCGGTGATCATGGCTACATATATGCTTTGTGGATTTGCTAATTTTGCATCTATAGGGATCCAGATAGGAGGTATTGGTTCCTTGGCACCAGGTCAAAGAAAAACACTTTCAGAATTCGGAATTAAAGCACTTATAGGTGGTACTATAGCTTCTTTATTATCTGCTACCATTGCCGGAATGATTATCGGATAAAATTATTAATAATTGTTGAAAAACTATACAATAATCAAAAAATAAGAATGTTTCTCATGTCTTATTTTTTGTATATTTGGATGCAATAATCATAATTTTAACAATTTAGAGGAGGGAGTAAAGGGAATGAAGCAATATCTTGATCTCGTACGTCATGTATTAGAGCACGGGAACGAAAAAGGCGATCGAACAGGTACAGGTACCAAAAGTGTTTTTGGTTATCAAATGCGTTTTGACCTAAGTGAAGGTTTTCCTATGGTTACCACCAAAAAACTTCATCTTAAATCTATAATCCACGAATTACTTTGGTTTTTAAAAGGAGATACGAATATAGGGTATCTTCAGGAAAACGGAGTAAGAATTTGGAATGAATGGGCAGATGAAAATGGTGATTTAGGACCTGTTTATGGGCATCAATGGAGAAACTGGGATAGTAATGAAATAGATCAGATAAAAGAAGTAGTCGATACACTTAAAAAGAATCCCAATAGCAGACGTATGTTGGTATCTGCATGGAACCCAAGTGTGTTACCTGATACATCAAAATCTTTTTCAGAAAATGTTGCAAATGGTAAGGCTGCCTTACCACCTTGTCATGCTTTTTTTCAGTTTTATGTTGCAGATGGAAAACTCTCATGTCAATTATATCAACGCAGCGCAGATATTTTCTTAGGGGTACCATTTAATATTGCTTCTTATGCATTATTTACAATGATGATGGCACAGGTTTGTGGATATCAGGTAGGCGATTTTATACATACTTTTGGAGATGCTCATGTGTATAATAATCATATACCACAGTTAGAGCTTCAGTTATCAAGAACGCCTCATAAATTGCCTAAAATGATACTTGATCCAGAGGTAAAAAATATTTTTGGCTTCGTTTTTGATAGTTTTAAGTTAGTAGGTTATGAATCGCACCCTCATATAAAGGGAACGGTTGCTGTTTAACCCCAAATTTTAAACAAACTACTATGAAAAAAACATTACTTATATTAACAATACTATTTACAGGATTTTCTTTCGCTCAGGAGAATATAATCTTGTCACAAGAAAATGCTAACGAAAAAGGAATAACGCCTATTTGGCCAAAATGTGATCGTTCTAGACTATCACCAGAGAAGTGTTTTGATCAAAAATTAAGAGATCATATTATCATGAACTTTGTCTATCCAGAAATAGCAATGGAGGATAAATTGGCAGGAACGGTTACCGTAGAATTTATAATTACCAAAAAAGGAAAAGTAGAAGTGCTTGAGGTAACAGGTGCACATCGCTATCTACAAAGAGAAGCGATTAGAATTATAAAATCTTTACCAAAAATGATTCCTGGTAAATGGGGTAATAAGCCTATTGCAATTGCCTATACAGTGCCTATTACTTTTAGAGCACCCCAATAGATTGTTACATTTGTGTATAACTTTAACACCTCGTTAACCATGTTAAAGAAATTGTAAAGATAAAAATTAGTAAATTTGAGTGTGTACGTAAGCCGTGCACACTTTTTTTATGATAGTTACCGAAAGTTTACTGGCTTCTTTTCTAAAAACTCGCTCAGATACCGAAGAAATATGTGCCCCGTTACAAATAGAAGATTATGTAATTCAACCTACAGAAAATGTTTCTCCACCAAAATGGCACTTAGGCCATACAACCTGGTTTTTTGAAGAATTTATTTTATCAAAATATTTAGAAAACTATAAACGTTTTAACTCAGATTATGCATACGTTTTTAATAGTTACTATGAAAGCGTAGGGGAGCGTGTAATACGAACCGATAGAGGTAATCTTTCCAGACCAACCGTTAGAGAGGTATATGAATATAGAGATTATGTGACCGCTCATATCCAGGAATTATTTGAAGGAGGGTATCACACCTCAAAAGTATTTGATTTATTAGAAATAGGGATTCATCACGAAAAACAACATCAGGAATTGCTTCTGACGGATATAAAGTTCATTTTAGGGAATAACCCTTTGTTACCCAAATACAACGATACTTTTACAGAAGACCCTACAACAGATAATATATCTGGATATACCAGGGTAGAAGAAGGGGTATATCAAATAGGGCATGAAGGAGATGGGTTTTGTTATGATAATGAACTAGGAAGACATCAAGTGTATCTTCGAGAATATGAAATAGCAAATGATCTTGTTACCAATGAAGAATACTTATCTTTTATAAAGGATAGTGGATATAAGAATACGCTTCTTTGGCATTCTGAAGCATGGGACTGGATTAATAAAAATAATATTGCATCCCCATTGTATTGGCATGTGATAGATGAAAAGTACTACCATTATACATTACAAGGGTTAAAAGAAATAGACCTTTCGGCTCCAATAACACATATCTCTTATTACGAAGCATATGCATATGCGCAATGGAAAGGAGAACGTTTACCAACAGAGTTCGAGTGGGAAGTAGCTCATCATAACTTTGATTGGGGAATACGTTGGGAATGGACAGAGAGCTCGTATGTACCTTATCCAGGATATAAGAAAGCAGATGGAGCGTTAGGAGAATACAACGGAAAATTTATGGTAAATCAAAAAGTACTAAGAGGAGGGTCCATAGCAACTCCACTTAATCACATACGACCAACCTATCGTAATTTTTTTCATCCACAACTACGATGGCAATTTACAGGGATACGATTGGCTAAAGATATTTAATAATACATTTTTAATTTAATGAGTTGTAAAGAACAAAAAAAGATAAGTACGCTTTTCGAAAAAGAAGTACATGAAGGACTTACTGCTTTTCCAAAATATTTGTCCTCTAAGTTTTTTTATGATGAAATAGGAGATGCTCTTTTTCAAGAGATCATGGCGTTACCAGAATATTATTTAACTAGGGCAGAATATGAAATTTTTAAGATTCATAAATCAGACATTGTAAAAAGTTTTAATGTAAATGGAGAAGGGTTTGATTTAATAGAATTGGGAGCAGGAGATGGTAAGAAAACAAAAATACTTTTAAAAGAATTAGTAGACCAAAAAATAGATTTTAAGTATATTCCTGTAGATATTAGTCAGAACGCAGTTTTTGGGTTAGAACAAAACTTAAAAGAAGAAATGCCCAGAGTAAATGTAGAAGGGCAAATAGGAGAGTATTTTGAGGTTTTGGATCGTTTAAAAGAGATGAGTGATAGAAAGAAAGTAATCATGTTTCTGGGGTCTAATATAGGTAACTTATTACATCCCAAAGCCATTCATTTTTTGAAAAAATTGTTTGAGTCAATGCATTTGGATGATCTTCTTTTTGTTGGCTTTGACCAAAAAAAACACCCTCAGAAAGTTTTAGATGCATATAACGACCAATCTGGTGTAACTGCAGCTTTTAACAAGAATGTGCTTACGAGAATTAATAAAGAGCTGGATGCCAATTTTGACCTTAATAAGTTTATGCATTGGGAAACATATGACCCAGAAACGGGAACCGCCAAAAGTTATTTGATAAGTGTAGAAAGACAGACGGTAGATATTAATGAATTAGCATTACAGGTTCATTTTGAAGCCTGGGAGAGTATTCATACAGAGATTTCGCAAAAATATGATGATGATACGGTAGAGTGGTTAACAAAAGAATCCGGTTTGCAAATGATAACATCTTTTTCTGATGCTAACAATCAGTTTAAAGATTATGTAATCGCTAAAAATAAATTATAAACAATATATTCTAAAAGATGAAAGCAATTTGGAACGGAGAGGTAATAGCAGAGAGTAATGAAACAAAAATCATAGAGAATAATCATTATTTTCCCCCTGAAGCAATAAAAAAAGAATTTTTTGTGTCTAGTGATACTCATACAAAATGTCCTTGGAAAGGAGTAGCTTCTTATTATACAATTTCTGTGAATGGTAAAGAAAATCAAGATGCGGCCTGGTATTATCCTACTACAAGTGATTTAGCTAAACAAATCAAAGGATATATCGCTTTTTGGAAAGGGGTTGAGGTGACCGAATAAATAGTTGCAATTAAAAATCTATTCTAAAAACCATGTTGGGTGTAATACCCAAAGAGTATTTATCGATTTCTTTAAGTTCGTATTGAGGAATACTGGTATCTACAAAAATTCGGTAGGATCGATTTAAGGTATTCTTTTTATCATAGATGTTTAAAAGCGAAAAGCCTATTTTTCCTTTAATGTTTTTATCATGAATTAGATCAAATTTATAAGTAGCAGAAAAGTCCATTCGATGATAATCCTTTAAACGGTTGCTATTAATTTCTCCATAGTCGATTTTGAGATTTTCTGCAGTATTTCCAAGTACACCATAGGCGGGTGTATAAGGAATAGAGGTTCTGTATTTCCACCCTAATGAGAATTCGAAGTCTTCTAAGCTGAATGTTTGAACCCAAGAAAGATAATGCCTGATATCAAAATTACCAGGAAAAGATCTACCGTTATTGAGATTATCAAAAGATGATTGCGTAGTAGACAAAGAGTAACTTATCCAGTTAGAATAATGCTGGATTTTCTTTTTTAATAATATATCGATGCCATAGGTATTGGTTTCTCCCATAGAGTAACCACCTACTTCTTGATTAAATCCTTTGGTAACAGAAGTTATTCCGCTTATTTTTTTGTAATAACCTTCTATGTCAAAGTACCAATTGTTTTTTGTATAAGTTAATCCCATATCAATTTGATGACTTTTTAGTAATGGAACCACATCATTATTGGCCAATACCCATATTTGATTTTCAAGCCCTAAATTTTGAGTTTCGAATTCGATAATCTGACTTATGTTTTGATATAATTGGTGGGCGGTAAGCTTTATATTAACCGATGGAGATAGGGTTACTTTTGCCATAAGTCTAGGTTCAAAAACAAATCGGTTCACGTTAGAAAAATAATTTACTCTACAGCCACCATTTAATGCCCATTTTTTTTGATCATATCGATAGGTGCCAAATAAAGAATGACTTGTGTTTTTTGATGCATTTGATTGTAATACAAAATTGTTTTCAAAAATAACATCAGAAGTATTCCCTAACGCATAGGAGAGATCGATGTTAGAGAGTTCATAACCTGTAGTAAAAGATTGGCGACTATCAAGTGAATGATCAAGCAGAAACAATGCCCCAAATTCTTTAATACTATTCTTTTTGATCACTTGATAGTCAAAAATAACAGAAAGTAGTTCTTCTCCCAAATAATCAAAATTATAGTTTGAGTAGAAGGTTTTAAATGAATGGGATAGTTTGGGAGTCCATTGCTTTTTCCAGTTTAAACTAACACCTTTGTTTTCAATATTTAATTTGTCAGAAGTATTTTGATCAATCTGATCGAATTGAGAAACAAAAAGCAACTTGTTTTTAGAATAAGTGGTACTGATTGAAAATAAGTCATTTTCTTTAGGTTTATAAATAGACTTGGCTGTAAAATCTGTAAAGTAATAAGTGTTATTGGTTTTGGATAGACGCTCATTAAATGTTTGATTAGCACCTTTGATTTTTGTGTTTTGAAAAATATGTTCAGAGAATCGGTCAAAAGTTATGGTCTCTACAATATCTGTATAAGATCGCCGGGCAGACGCAATTATGGCACTTTTGGGATTAATAGGAGTTTTGATGTAAAAATCGCCATAGATCATATTAAAACCGCCGCCTCCAGAGGTTTTGACAGGGATTTTTGTATCAGAACTGATATCTACCACTCCAGAAATAGCATTGCCATATTTTGCACTCATTCCACTTTTAAATAGCTTAACATCATTTGTTATGTAGGGGTTAAATGAAGAAAGCATACCAAAAAAATGTCCATAGTGGTACATTTTGATACCGTCCCAGAGAATAAGATTTTGATCGGGAGTTCCTCTTCTAATATTCAGGGCAGTAGAGCTTTCGTCTGTTGTTTGTATTCCGGGAATTAATTGTAAACTCTGTAAGATATCAGGCTCGATAAGACCTGGTAAAATTTGTAATTTACTTGGTAAAGCATTAATAGAACCATCTTTGTCTTTTGAAACCCCGTTGGCAAGATAATCGGTAATAATTACTTTCTTTAAGGCAATAAAACTTTCTTTAAGAGATATTTTAAGACAATCAGAATTTGCAATAAATTTAGCAATATGTATTCTTTTTTTTTGATATCCTAATAACTGAATTTCAATTTTATCGTTGGCCGATGTGTATTGAATTTCAAAAAAACCAGAATCATGCGATGCAGTAATCTCATGTGTTTTTTTGTTAATGACATCTGCATCTGCTATTGGGGTCATATCTTTTGCATTGTAAATATAACCGCAGATCGATCCCGAAAGGTTTTTTTGACTTGTGATCACATAATGCCGATCGTTTGTTTTTGTATATACAATAGAAGTTTGCTTTTTAATTTCATTTAGCAGAGTGGTAAGTGATAATTTTGTTTTGGGGATACTTATTATCTTTCCTTTAACCAGTTTTGCATTGTAAGAAAATTTGATGTTAAATAGTGTTTCTAACTCAAATAAAATTTCATCTAACGGTTTGTTTGTGAAAGAAATAGTTTCTTTCTCTTGTGCAGCCATATAACCAGAAATCAAAAAGAAAAAGAAAATCCTTTTTAAGCTGTTGAGTTTTGTTAGATGTTTTGAAATCAATTCGTACTGATTTTTGAAAATAAAATTCGTTCTACCGTTATAACGTGTTGTATATAAGTGTCTTTATATGATGTTAACGTCTTTATTAGTAAAAATGATACTTTCTACCAGTGTTTTTTTGTTATTTGAGAATGATTGTATTTCCTTGTTTTATGTAGTCGATTTCCATTGCAGAGAAAACCATCTGTAGAGAAGTGTCTAAATCGTTGTGTATAAAGCTTCCGGTAAAACGGGCTGTTTTATAATTTTCTTTTTGATAGGTAAGCGTAATTCCGAATTGATTTTTTAGAGCAGAAAGAACATATTCTAAAGGCACATTCTTAAAAGTACTTTCGCCAGTTAACCAAGATGGGTTTTTATCAACTATATCCAATTGATTATCAACAGCTCCTTCCATTCGATAAGCATTTCCTTTAGACAATATGATATCTCTTGCTTTACTAGCTGTAACTTTTACTTTTCCTTGGTAGCATTGTGTTTCAAAATAAGTGCCATGTGACGTCACATTAAATTGAGTTCCTAGTACTTCAATAGTAGCGGTATTAGTATTAACGCTAAAAAGTGCTCCATGCGTTACGCTGAAAAAAGCTTCTCCATCTAGTGTTACTACTTTGTTTTTCTCCCAATTATTGGTAGAAAATATCAAAGAAGAATTCGAATTTAAAGTTACTTTAGTGCTATCAGGTAAAACAAAAGTTAATTGCTCTCCTATTTTGGTGGTAAATTCGGTTTGAGATGGTTTTAATATATGAAAAACTCCGAATAAGATAATTGCTATGGCCGCAACTTTATATATCCAATGGGACCGAATAGATCTTATTTTTGTTCTTGTGTTTTTTTTGTTTTGTAGGTTAGAGAAGACCTTGGTCTTTTCATAGTTTGGGATTTTTAGTTTTTGAGATACCTCTGCAATTTTTTTTAACGTTTCATATTCTGGAGACTCTCTAAAGCTCAGTTCTTCTTCTTTAGATAAATCATTATTTATCCACCGCCCCAAGAATGTATTTTTAAAATGTTCTTTCATCTGTTTGTATTTATTGTTTTTTAATGGTCAGATGGAATCGCCATGTAATCATTTTGGTGGGTGTCATCCCGATTGTTATGGCTTATTTCATGTGTTTAGAATAAATGGTCTTTATACATTTCCAATTTCTTTTCGTAATATCACCAGGGCATGATGCATTCGTTTTTCAACAGCTTTAACCGATATACCTACAATAGCGGCTATTTCACTATACTTTTTGTTATCAATTCTATTTAATAAAAAGACTTCTCTTTGTTTACTTGATAATTTTAGTATTGCCTTTTGAAGTTTAATCATAAACTCTTTCTCCTCAACAAGAAATTCTGGACTTTGATTTGTTATTTCGGGTTGCACAAAATATTTTGTGTGATCTAAGATAACTTTATTGTGCTTAACATTGTTTAAAAAAATATTTTTTGAAACACGGTATAAAAAGAATTTAACTTTGTAAAATGATACTTTTTTACATTGATCCCATAGTGTTAAAAAAGCTTCTTGAACAATATCTTCTGCCAGTTGTTGATCTCCGCATTTATAAAAAATATAATTACGAATATCATCAGAATGTTCATGAAAAATAGATTCGAAAACACGATCTTCACAGACAGATGTCTCTTTTGCGGGGGATGATACACTATGTTTATACAATTTATTAAGCTTTTTTTAGATTATATTTTATTAAACAATACTGCTTTAACTAGTAATAAACATACCTCCACTACTTCTAGAAAAGTAGCAGAGGCATTGATGATAAATAATTAACTGACTACATGTATTATGTTAAATTAACACGAAGCATAAAATAAAATAAATTTGTGTGTGTCAAAAATGATACGATTTGTTCCTCAATAGAATTTAATTCGACTCTTCATTTTCGAAATTGCAATTTTCAAAAACCGTATTTAATTCTTCATCATTGTTTATGACTTTTTTAGTGCCGTCTTCAAGTTCAATATTCATGGGGTATGTTATAGAAATAAGTTCATCTTCTTCCAAGTTTTCGAAAGTGTTGAATAATTCTTCGTCATTATTAACTTCTATAATAGCACCATCTTCTTTTACAAAATTAAGAGGGTATATTAACTTAAAACAAAATGTTGTTGTACAATCTGTGCAATCTTCGATATCATAACAATCATTATATAGTTTGTCAAAATCCTCGTCACTAGTAATTTCTTTTTTTGTACCGTCTGTAAGTGTTACACTAATTGGATATACAAAACCTAAAATATATGGATGAGAATATAACTCGTCATAATTATTAACCACAGTTTCATTGTCTTGACAATTGATAATGGTTATAGGAAAATCTAGTGTAAAACAATCATTTTCATTAATAACATCTACATCTTCGTAACAAGAAATTATAAGCTCATGAAACTCCTGGTCATTAGTAATTACTTTTTCAGTTTTGTCTTTGTTTATGATGACAGTTATAGGAAATACATGCCATACATATGTAGAAAAATCAAACTCTAGTTGTTCAAAGAAATTTTGTAATTCCTCTTCGCTATTAATGACAGTTTCGTTTTCTCCATCTGTAAGTGTATAAGGAAACTTGATTTTAAAACATTCTATGTCTTCGAGATACTCATCTTCCTGATCAGAGGTGAATTTTGTTTTGGCATAATTTGCTATTTTGGCCTTTAACTCTTTCTTGGTCTCCAAAGATTCGTCTGGAGGGGTAATTGCATCATCGTTATCGTTACTACATGAGATAACAAACAAGGATATTAATAAAATAAGAAGTGAGTTTTTACAAAATGTCATCATGAGTTTTAGTTTTAATAGGTTTATACTTTAAAGACAACTCAAATCAACTTTACCCTACTTTGACATTAATTTTTTCGATTATCAACACGATACTCGATTCTTATCAGATGTATAAGATGAATATTGTCAATAATTTATAAAGAAGATTGCCTTCTTAATGATAACTATTTTATCCATATAAAATTATAGTAGCGACTAGAGTTTATGATATTTATATAGTGCTTTCAAGAGTGTTTCTATATCCTCTATTGTATTGTAGAAATGCATGCTAATACGAATTCCTTTACCTCTTAAGGCGGTAATAATATCGTGATCTTTTAGATAGTTATAAAGTTCCTGATCTCCTTTTAGGTTAAAAATAGAACTGTGTTTTTTCCTTTTTACCACGGTTTCGTCAAGAAGTTCTAATTTAATTAACTCATGTTTTGTATACTCGGTCAATTCTTTTATCTGATGCTCGATGGTAGTCAAACCTATTTTTGAAATTCGTTGAAGCGAATAATGTAAACTACTAAAATTAAACGTATCCAAATGTCCACTTTCAAACCTTGCAGGTAAGCTGATGTAAGAAGTGTCATAGGTAGATTCTGAAGCAGATTTTACATAAGAATCGGGTGTAGTCTGAACTAATACCTGGTCTTTAAAAAGTATAAAACCATTTCCATATCCACCCAACAACCATTTATATCCGCTAGCTCCCAGAATATCTATACCAGACTCATCAAAATTAAAAGGAGCTGTGCCACAAAATTGAGTGGCATCTGCTATGATAAGCATATCGGGGTATTTGACTTTTATCTCTTTAAGAAAACCCAAATCTATCAATAGTCCATTGGTATATTGTACCAGGCTAAACAAAAAAATGTTTGGTTGATGGTGGGCGATGGCTTGAGTAACATTTTGTTCCAAATTTGCATCGATTTGCGCATAACAGATCTCGAAAGATTTATTGGTAGCTGCGAAGTTAACAGATGGGTAGTCTTCGTCTAGTAAAAGTATTTTTTGATTTTCTTTAAAACCGTTTAGCAAGGTATTTAATCCTATAGAAAAATTAGGTGATAGCACTACATTACTCTTTGAACTTCCAAATAGAGAAGCAATAGTGTCTCTTAAATTATTGAAAAGGTTTACGTTATCATCTCTAAACTTGCTTCCACCAATCAAAAAGTCTAAATCGTGTTCTTGTCTATGCTCTAAAAGAGAATCATAGAGTAAACCAGAATAGGCTGTGTTAAGATAGGTGTAGGTGTTTAAAACAGGAAACTCTTTTCTTAAATTCTTCATAAGTAATTTTAGTGATTTTTGGTAAAAACTATATCTTTACTAGCAGATACTAAGGTAGCATTAATATGTTTTCAAAAAAGAAAAACACCGCACAAATCGATCCGCTTCAACGAGAACTTTATGAAAATGCTCGTAGGCGTATTCTTCAGAAAAAAAGACTTTTTAGGCATTTTATAGTATTTATAATTGGGTCCTTATTTTTTTTAACTTTTATGCTTTTAGGGTATGGGAAAGAACACACCATATTAGGGCTTAATTGGTTTATTATAGCGATTCTTATTTGGGCATTTATTTTTGTGATACATTTTTGTAATGTATGGCTTTTTAGCACATTTATGGGAAAAGAATGGACCGATCGACAAATGGAACGTTTAATTGCAAAACAAAAACAAGAGATCGAATTGATACAAAAAGATGTGGATTTAATGTACCCTAAAGACGAACTAACTAAAAAGAAAGAGGGATTTATTCAAAAAACAATGAACAAGGATAACGAAAAAGCAAGCAAATTAGAAGGAGAAGTTACCATGATTGCCGCTGCTGGAGAAAATAATGCTTTAGGAAAAGATAATGATTTGGTTTGGCATTTACCAGACGATTTTAAGCGCTTTAAGAACTTAACAACGGGTCATTATATTATTATGGGGCGCAAAACTTTTGAAACTTTTCCAAAGCTTTTACCCAACCGAGTACATGTTGTTATTACCCGAAATGTAGATTACAAGGCAGAAGGAGCCATTGTGGTACATACAATAGAAGATGCACTGCAAGTTGCCAAAAGTGATGCGCAACCTTTTATTATAGGAGGAGGCGAGATTTATACCATGGGTATGAAACATGCTGACTGTATAGAACTTACCAGAGTACATGAAGAATTTGAAGCCGATGCTTTTTTTCCAGAAATAGATAAGAATGATTGGAAACTTGTAAAAGAGGAGTTTCACGACAAGGATGAGAGGCATAAATACCCTTTTACCTATTTAACATATAAAAGAGCATAGTAATCGCAATTAATAAAGGATGAATTAATATTTTGTTATCTCAAGCATGTATAATTTCTTTTCAAGAATTACTCTCTGAAAAAATAGTACGTACACAACCATTATATGGAGGTGATATAAATGAAGTATATGTGTTATCAACAGCTACTAGAAGAGTAGTGGTAAAGGTAAATAACACGATACAATTTCCTAATATGTTTCAAGAAGAAGCTAAAGGGTTAGATTTACTGAAGCAATCTAATTCATTTAAGATTCCAAAAGTTTTTGGCTATGGAGAGGTAAAGGATGGCAACTCATTTTTATTGTTAGAATATATAGGTGAGAGTAATAATACTAAGAGTTTTTCTGAAACATTTGGAACCCAACTAGCAAGTCTTCATTCATATACTTCGTCTTATTTTGGGTTCGAAACCAATAATTATATAGGTAGTTTACCACAGTATAATAGTTTTTGTGATAATGCCAGTGACTTTTATATTACCCAAAGATTACAACCTCAATTCGAATTGGCTAGACAAAAAGGATTTACTTTTCAAGAAGAAAACACTTTGTATAATTCTCTTAAAGATAGTATTCCCGATGAAAAGCCTAGTTTAATTCATGGTGATTTATGGAGCGGTAACTATATTGTTGGTTCTGATACTACAATATTCTTAATTGATCCGGCTGTAGCATTTGCGCCAAGAGAAATGGATTTGGGAATGATGCATCTATTTGGAGGGTTTCCAGAGCAATTATTCGAAGTTTACAACGAAGTGTTTCCTTTACAACAGGATTGGAAAAAACGTTTACCCTTATGGCAATTATATTATCTCCTCGTACACCTTAATCTTTTTGGAGCATCTTATTACCCAAGGATCAAAAGTATATTAAAACAATATACATCATAAAAAAACTATATTCCTAAAGATCTTATGAAATATAGAGATATGTTGATTTTGATATAAACAGGAAGAAGGGTTTAACACGGGTATGACATATATTCCGTACTTTTGCCAAAATTTAAATACACAAGTACATGAATGCATACGTATTTCCTGGTCAGGGAGCTCAGTTTTCAGGAATGGGTCTTGACTTATACGAAAATTCGGAGATAGCAAAAGAACTTTTTCATAAAGCTAATGATATTTTAGGTTTTGAAATTACTAAAATCATGTTCGAAGGAACAAAAGAAGAATTAACGCAGACTAAGGTAACACAGCCGGCGATTTTCTTACATTCTGTAATTTTGAGCAAAGTATTAGGAGACGATTTTAAACCCGATATGGTAGCAGGGCACTCTTTAGGAGAATTTTCTGCGTTGGTTGCAAACGGGACCTTGAATTTTGAAGATGCCTTAAAATTAGTATATAAAAGAGCTATGGCAATGCAAAAAGCATGCGAATTAAAGCCTTCGACTATGGCTGCTGTATTAGGATTAGAGGATGCGGTGGTAGAAGAGGTTTGTGAGAATATTGATGGCGTTGTGGTAGCTGCTAATTATAATTGTCCAGGTCAATTGGTAATATCTGGTGATGTAGAAGCTATTGAAAAGGCATGTGAGATTTTAAAAGAAAAAGGAGCTCGAAGAGCGATGGTACTAGCTGTAGGAGGTGCGTTTCACTCACCGTTTATGGAACCTGCAAGAGAAGAATTGGCTGCGGCAATAGAAGCAACCACTTTTAATACTCCTAACTGTCCGGTTTATCAAAATGTTTCTACCAAAGCGGTTACCGACCCAGAAGAGATAAAAAAGAATTTGATAGCACAACTGACTGCTCCCGTAAAATGGACACAGAGTGTTCAAAATATGATTCAAGATGGGGCAACTTCTTTTACAGAAGTAGGACCAGGTAAAGTTTTATCAGGACTGGTAAAGAAAATAAATAGAGAAATGGAAACCAGTTTGGCAGCAATATAATCGTATTATAAAAAGTTTCAAATATTAAACCTCATAAGCATATAACCTATGAGGTTTTTGTTTTACTACTATCAACACTTTAGAGCTTCATTTATTAAGTTAATTTCTATTTTTAGAATTTTAATAGCAGGTTTCAAACCGCAAGTGAGATACGATTTTATTAAAGTTTTTAGAAATAAGATATACATATATGAATACAGGTTTACTTAAAAAAAATGTGTTTTGTTTTGTTTGAAAAGAATAGTTCATGTGCAAAGGTTTTAAAATAAATTAGTTAACTTTAAGTTGTTTCAATAACCAACTTAAGTAACATGATAAAAGGACTTGTATATATAAGTAAAACAATTCATGAATTTAATTTTGAAGAACTTCATGAATTATCAGAAAAAGCGGCCAATTATAATAAACAATATGGTATTACCGGGTATTTGTATTATGAAAAAAAGTACTTTTTACAATATATCGAAGGAAAAAATAAGGATATAGATCGACTCATAGAAAATATAGAAAATGATGACAGACATGAGGTGTTAAGCATACAGGTAATTAAGGATATTTCTGAAAGAAAGTTTCCTGCCTGGCATATGCATCAATTAACAAAATCTTCCTTGATGCAAATTAATATGGAAAATGTTCTGATAGACTATCTTTCATATTGTAGTAAAAATGAAGGTAGGGATATTAACACAGAAAGTATTTGGCGTATGATTGATAAACTTTCGAAGTTTAGAAAGAGACTTTCATATTCGCTCAATTCATAGTAAAGTACACTAGTTTTGATAATGGTTTGACAGATAAATGAGTTAAGAAAACGTTTGTTAAGCTTTTATCATAAATCTGGAATGATAATATTCTGCTATAGCGAATAAATAATCTTTTTGTAATGGTTTTTCGATATAGTCATATACAATGTTAGTATCTATAGCTTTTGCTTTGTCTTTACACCAGTTTGAAGTCGTAAGAAATACAATGATCATTTCTGCTCGTTTTTCTTTGGGAATTTGGGGATAGTGCTCTAAAAACTCAAAACCATCCATGAGTGGCATATTGATATCCAAAAAAATCACATTGGGTTTAGGAAAATCTGCATCTTTAAACTTACCTGTTTTACGTATATAGTCTAGTGCTTCGAGTCCGTTATATGCTTCATGAACTTCATGTGCAACATTAGACATTTCTATCATTTTTTTATTAAAAAAATTAGTAGAGGGACTATCATCTACCAATAGTATACAATTTATTTTTTTCATGTACTGTTATTTTTCAATAAGTTAAAATAAAAGGTAGCACCTTTACCAAGAGACGATTTTACCCAAATATTACCCTTGTGATTATCTACGATTCGTTTGCAGTTTGCCAAACCAATACCGGTTCCGTCATAATCGTTTTGACCATGAAGCCTTTTAAAAACTTCAAATATTTTTTTATGGTGCTTAGTTTCAATACCTATTCCGTTATCTTTAATATAAAATTGATAGTGTGTACGTTTTGTTTCAAAGTCAATATCAATTTGGGGATTCTTATTGTCTTGATATTTTAGACTATTAGAGATTAGGTTTTGAAAAAGTTGTCGAATTTGAACCATATCACAAACAATCACCGGAAGATCGGGATAGTTAATGACTGCATTTTTTTCTTTGATATGTTGTCTTAAATCGTCTAGTATTTCAGATAACAATATGTTTAAATCGACAGGTTGAAAGTTTAAGGATTTATTATCTAATTGAGAGTAGATTAGTAAATCATCTGTTAAAGTGATCATTCTTCTCGATGCATTTTCTATAAATTCTAAGTATTGATTGGCATTTGCATCAAAATCCTGATAGTACTCTTCTCTAAAAAGTTTGGTAAAACTAGAAATAGTTCTAAGAGGTTCTTTGAGATCGTGACTAGCTAAATAGGCAAATCGTTCTAGCTCTGTATTAAGTTCATTCATCTTATTTTCGGCTTCTTTTCTGGCATTAATATCCATTAAAGTACCTACGATTTTTCTAATACTCTTTTTAGAATCAAATTGTGCTTGCGCACTAATTAAAAACCAGCGATATTCATTTTTATTTGTTTTGATTTGAATCTCATGCTCAAAACTTTCTGTTTCCTTGATATGATTTTGTATTTTTTCTCTAAAATCGATCAATTGATCGGGATGTATGAGATTGGTAAATGAAGTAAAAGAAGAGAGCCTTTTGTTCGAGTAATAACCTAGAAGTTTCTGAAACTCGTTAGACCACCAGGCTTTATCTGTTGTTACGTTGCTCCATTCCCATAAACCTGCTCCAGACCCCATAATTGCTAATCTATAGCGTTCCTGGCTTTCTTTTAATTGTAACTCCATATCCTTGGTTTTGGTTATAATATTGATAACCCCCAAGATGTTACTTACTTTTCCAGAAGTGTCTGTTTCATTTAATTTATCAGTAGATAATACCCAGATATAGGAATTTTCATTTTTGTGCTTTACGCGATATTCTATTTGTAGTATTTCATCTTTCTTTATGTTTTTTAGCTTTTCAAAGTGAATTGCTACCATAGAATAATCGTCTGGGTGCACTATTTTTTGTAGCAATTTAGGCCCCATTTTCTGAATATCTACAGCGGTATAACCAGCTTCTTTTAGTATATCACCGCTACTATAGATATACTCACTTTTTACGATATCATAAATGTATATGATTGCTGGATTTGCGTTCATAACATGGGTTAGAAAGCCATTTAGTTTTTCTTTGTCATAAATGGATTTTATATTATGAATATTTATAAAGTTTACCACAACACCTTCGATATTGTTTTTGTGATATTGATACGGAAATATTTCCATCATAAACCAAATACCCGTAGCGTTTTGTACCTCTTTTTTATAAGGCTGTAGCGTTTTGATAACATTTTTAGCGTACTCGGTTAGGTTTTCTCCTCCCAATGTACCAGAAAAATGATTGATAGGCCTTCCGATATCTTCTACACGTAATTGAAAATGTTCGTTTATTAAAGGCGTAAATTTTCTGATTCTAAAACTTTTGTCTAAAAATATGGTGCCAATATTGATGTTATTAACCAAATTCTCCATATCAGAATTTAGCTCTATTAATGAATTGTTTTTTTCCTGTAATTCTCCGTTTACCAAATGCAGTTCTCCATTTACTGAATGTAATTCCTCGTTTACAGATTGTAGCTCTTCATTAGTACTTTGCAGTTCTTCATTGGCAGCCAGTAGCTCTTCATTAGTGGTTTGCATTTCTTCATTAGAAACTTCTAACTCTTCTATAGAAGCTTGCAGATCGTTTTTTGTTTCGTTAAGAGCTTGTTCTAATTCTTCTATATCGTTTTTGTGTATATAATTACGATTCCATGAAGAGAATTCTTTTTCTTCTTTGGTTAGTTTTCTCTCGATTCCCTTCAAAAAAGTAATTAGAAAAGAAGTATGGTTTATCGATTCAATTTTGATCGAGCGTATGACGATACTGATAATTTTTACGGTGTCTTTTTCGGTAGAGAGTTTTATTTGTTTTTCGATGATATCGATTTCGTTAGATAGTAATTTTCTAGTGCCTAAAACAATGGGTGTCCTAAATTCATTAGGTAACATTTTCAATAAATTACTAGAAAACCCTTCTCCTGGAAAATGGAGATATTTTCTAACTTCGCCAGATGCATGAATGATCTCGAAGTTACTATCGACACAGATGCTAACAGCCCCCAATTCATTCATTAAAGTCTGATTGATAGATTGCTCAACCTTTTTCTCATAGGTTTGCTGTATACGCTTACTTTTAAAGACTTCGAAATTGGTTTGCTGTATTCTCCAGTCATTGATTTGAGTTGGCTTTTTGATATCAGTAGAATTAGCATAAAGCTTTTTATAGATTTTCCATTTCGTACTGATTTTTTCAAACCATTCATTTAAAGATCCGAGATTTTCAGAACTTCCTAAAAAGAGACATCCGTGTTGGTTTAACGAATAATGAATTGTACTTAAAACTTTTTGCTGCGCACCGTTTTCTATATAGATTAACATATTTCTACAAGAAATAAAATCCATTTTGTTAAAAGGAGGGTTCTGTAGAATGTCATGTCTAGAGAAAATGATCTTTTGTCTGATATGCGGAGTTATATAATAATTCTTTCCCTTTTTTATAAAATATCGGTCTAACATATGTTGAGGTACATCAGAGTTCGTTATCTTATAACTACCTTCAGAAGCTATACTTATTGCTTTTTGATCGATATCGGTAGCAAAAATTTTATACTCAATGTCTTTATGATTTTTTGCAGACATATACTCTTCAAGAAGCATGGCCATAGAATACACTTCTTCACCGGTAGAGCAAGCGATAATCCAAATTTTAATGCTAGTTGAATCTTTTTCCTTTTTTTCTAACAAATGGGGGATTACTTTTTTTTCTATAATTTCAAATGCTTCGCTATCTCTAAAAAACGAGGTGACTCCTATCAAAAAATCATTAGCAAGTATGTTTTTTTCTTCTACATTTTGTTCTAAATAGCTTGCATAGTCTTGTATAGATAGATTATTGGTGATATTCATTCTTTTCGCAATACGTCGGGATAGTGTCGCTTTTTTATACGAAAAAAAGTCATGATCAATATCGTTTTTTAAAACCTCCAAAATGTAATTAATTGCTTTTTCTTCCTTATCATTAATAGTTGTAGCAACTTGACTGGATTGAAAATTTTCTATGTGCGAAATTAGTTTGTTAGGCATTTCTTCAGGTTTTAATACAAAATCATTGACCCCACTAGAAATAGCATTTATGGGCATTCCGTCAAAGCGAGAGCTTTCGGGATTTTGTACAAGAACTACACCTCTTGCTTTTTTGATTGCCATCGCCCCCCGAGTACCGTCTGATCCTGTGCCAGATAAAATAATGCCAATGGATTTTTCTCCTTGTTCTATAGCTAGTGAATTAAAGAAAACATCTACAGAAAAGTTTACCTGTGGCCGTTTTGAACGGGAAATCAACCAAAGTCGTTGATCTTGAACGATAATATTTTTGTTGGGCGGGATCAGATAAACATGATTGGGTTTAATGCTATTTTCTTCTATGACTTCGTGTACAACCATCTTAGTATGTTTAGATAGCAATTCGGTCATCAGGCTTTTGTGATCGGGAGATAAATGCTGTATGACTACAAATGCATATCCCGTAGTATTAGGACAAGCTCCAAAAAAATCCTGTAATGCTTTTAGGCCCCCGGCAGAGCACCCTATTCCTATGATATAGGATACCTCTTGTTGGTTTACTGTTGTAATAGCCTTGGTAGTTTGTGTGAATTCAGAAAATCCTTTCTCCATAATTAGCGTACTTAATGAACTAAAATAGTAATGGGAAAATTAAAAGAGGGGGTGTTTTAATTGATTAGGGTATTAGAAAGGTATAACAATTTGTTAAAAAAATAAAAGAATAAAAGTAAAAAATCTGAAGACCATAAATGGTTTGCGGATAAACCATTGTACGGGAGTTTTTTCAGATACTATTACTTTGTATATAAAAGATAGGAGGTTAATTTTTAAAGTATTACCCATAATATAGTACCTCAGTTTTTTTTAGATATAATCAAAGAAAGTATTGATAGCTATTATTAGGTTATAATTCGTATAACAAAGATCTTTAATGATTGGGCGGTGACCAAAAATTACTCAATTTAACAGCTTTTTTAAACTAAACCCTAACATCGATTTACCTTAACAAAGTATCCAAATTTTCGTCAATATAATCGGGTAGGGTATTGATCTCGATGATCTCATCAGATAAGCCTTTCTTTTTTTGTTGTAACTGCAAGATTTTTTCTTCGATACTATCTTTGGCAATAAATCGGGATACCATCACCTTGTTGGTTTGCCCGATACGATGTGCTCTGGCAATCGCTTGCTTTTCTATAAAAGGATTCCACCAGGGATCTAGTAATACTACATATGATGCCTTGGTAAGATTAAGGCCCACGCCACCTGCTTTTAACGAGATAAAAAACAATAAAACATCCTCGTTTTCCTGAAACTCGTTAACCACTTTCTCACGATCGGCACTCTGGGTTTGCCCGGTAAGGGTTACAAAAGGGATATTATTATCGATGCACCATTGCTGGTATAGATCGAGATGAGAGACAAAAGAACTAAAAATAAGTACTTTCTTATTGGATTTTATCAAAGTAGTTAGGTAATGGGTCACATCTTCGAATTTTCCAGACAGATCAGAGGTGTCATTTTCCAGTAATTGCGGGTGATTAGCAAGCTGTCTAAGCTTAGTAAGTGTATTGATGATATGAATTTTGTTGGTGGGTTCAGCAGAAATACCCAGCAACAAGTTTCTGGCTGCCGATTTTAAAGATTCATATTGCTTTTTTTGATTGGGGAGCATCTCTGTATAAATCGTCTGCTCTGATAATTCTGGTAAATCCTTGGCAACTTGCTCTTTGGTTCTTCGTAAAATAAAAGGATCGATCAATGTTTTTAACTCCTGTATACGTTCCTGATTTTGGTTTTTCTCTATTGGGGTTTTAAAATGATCCTTAAAAAAAGAAAAACTCCCCAATATCCCAGGGTTGATAGATTCCATTTGTGACCAAAGGTCTGACAATGAATTTTCTATAGGAGTACCACTTAATGATATTTTATGTTGGGTTTGTATACGATTAATGGCTATAAAAATCTTTGAAGCCGCATTTTTTAGTTGCTGACTTTCATCGGTGATCAAATAAGAGAAATCTACTTTTTCTAAAATATCAATATCCTTTGCGGCTGTGGTGTAGGTCGTAAGAATGACATCATAGGTCTCTAGATAGGGGACTATTTTTTTTCGATCACTACCGGCGTATTTGGTAATGGTGAGATGAGGTGCAAATTTAAGAAGCTCTTGTGCCCAGTTAAATAATAAAGAAGATGGTAATACAATCAATGCTTTTAGATACGTTCTTACCTCTAGAGGATCAGTAAAAAGATCTAATCGAATGGTTTGAGCTTCTCCGTTTTTTGGAACAATTTGTTCTTTAGCATGCACCAAAACAGCAATAGTCTGTAACGTTTTACCTAATCCCATATCATCGGCAAGACAAGCGCCTAATCCATTATAATAATGATTGATCAGCCATTGTACTCCTTCATACTGATAGGGGCGAAGCGTAGCTTTAAGCTTAGGAGATGGGGTGTAAATATGCTTTTCTTTAGGACTAAATGAGTTTTGACCAATAGGAGTAACCTCTTCTAGAAGGGTATAGTTACTTTTAGGAATTCGGACCGTATCATTGGTAACATTACCAAAATCGGCCAGTTTTTTATAACGAGCCATCCATTCCTGGGGAATGATAAATATCTCTTCTTCTGATAAAGGAAAATTACGTTGGTTCTGCTTGATGTACGAAATAAACCTAGAAAAAGGTATTTTGTGTTGATTAATAGTAACCACACCTTTAATATCAAACCAATCATTCTCTTTTTCACTCTCTATAGTAATTTGATGTGTATCGGTATTGATTTTTTTACCTTCTATGTTAGGAATTTTGATTGTAAACCCCTCTTCTTTTAATTGAGAGGTATACCGTTTTAACCACTCAATAATAGCAAAGGAGTCTTGCGATGCTTTCGTTTCTAGCAATAAGGTGTTATTAACGACCAGTTCTTTAGAGAGTAATAAAGAAATGATTTCTTGCTCTGCTGTGGCATCTCGTTTGGTTTGCGAGATTTGTATATGATCATTTTCCTTTACAAGGGCATTCGATACTATAGTTTTAGGGCTATGATAGTCAAAAAAAGTATCGTTATACTCAAAAAATACCTTAATCACATATCGATGCTGCATAAAATCCTGAACCACTTCGATACCATATGATGTTATTTTGTTGAAGGTAGTAATGTCAAAACCATTGGTGATTACATCGATATTTTTAATTACCGGGATGATGACTTTTTCAAGATACATTTTGATATGTTTTTGAGCAATAGTGATCTTATCGGTTTTAAAAAACGGTTTTAGTTTATTGGCGTTTAAATTTTTAATTTGATAGATACGTTTGTCAACGATAATCCAAGCCGGATCATTAAGAAGAATGACAATATCATGATCTTTGGGTAGTAGTATATGTTCTTCATTTTTTAAAGAAAATGAATATTCGATCCCTTCAGGTTTTTTGGTAAACTCTAATATAGGTAAGAGCTCATTACTGCCCAAGGTAAGTTCAAAACCTTCTATAGGGTCTTTTCTTTGTAAATGATAACACAATCTATATTGATGCTTAGATACAAAAGAATAGAAAATAAGCAGTTTCCCATAAACATATTCTAGTAGTAGTGTTTTTGTCTTAGCATCTAATAAAAGCTCGTTAAGTCTAAGGTTTTTTTTTCTTTTTGTCGATTTAAACCTTCGTTCTAGTGCAATGGGTTTTAGATCGTCGCAAATCTGAATTAGTTTTTCATGAGGAGTATCAGTAAACGATAGGGCATAACCTGTTAAAACCTCTTGGGTTGCTTGTTTTTCTATATAGCTAATTCCTTTGCTATTGGTGGCTATGACAAATGCTTCGGGGAGGCAAGGTATTTCTGAAACCTCTGGTGTAAATAGATTATAACAAATATGATACGAATCCATTGTATGATAGTAGGTTATGTTAATAATAGAGGGGGAGTATCAATACTATATGAAATGCACGCTAACAATTTTGTTGATACCATCCAAAAAAGTTATTGACCAAATTGTATTTGACTTTACAACATTGAAATATACTTAAAATGGAAAAGTTTGACAAAAACCATCTGATTTTTGCCAAACTTGTATACTAAAAATGCTTTCTTTATCTATAGACGACATTATTTTTATGATGTGACAAAATCAATAACAGTTTTTGTAATAAAGGCTATTTGTTCGTCATCTAATTCGGTATGCATAGGTAATGAAATCACTTCCTTAACCAGTTGATTCGTTACTGGGAAATCAGCTTCATTGTATCGATCATCTTTATATGCTTTTTGGCTATGTAGTGGTATAGGATAGTATATACCGCATGGGATGCCATTGTCATTTAGATGTTGTACCAGCGCATCTCGTTTGCCATTGGTGATTCTTAAGGTATATTGATGAAAAACATGCGTGTCTTCAGTATCTATAATTGTTGGCGTAATAATATGTTCTTGGTTAGCCAGTGCGGTGGTATATTTTTGAGCAGCCGTACGTCGAGCCGTATTATAGATATCCAGATTTGGTAATTTTGCTCTTAATACGGTGGCCTGGATCGAATCTAATCTCGAGTTTACCCCTATTACATCATGATGGTATCTTACATACATCCCATGATTTACAATACCTCTCAAGGTATGCGCCAATTCATCATCATTAGTAAAAATAGCACCGCCATCTCCATAACATCCTAAGTTTTTTGAAGGGAAAAAAGAGGTAGAAGCTACATGACCGATCGTTCCTGATTTAGAAACGGTTCCGTTAGCAGCACGATAATTTCCTCCGATACCTTGTGCATTGTCTTCTATGACATAAAGATTATGTTCTTTTGCAATTTCCATAATAGCATCCATATCGGCGCTTTGACCAAATAAGTGAACCGGTACGATCGCTTTTGTTTTAGGAGTAATTGCTTTTTTTATGGCTTCGGGATCAATGTTAAAAGAAACAGGGTCAACATCAACCAATACGGGAGTAAGTTGTAGTAATGCAATTACTTCTACTGTAGCAGCAAAAGTGAAATCGGCCGTAATCACTTCGTCACCAGGCTGTAGGCCTAATCCCATCATTGCAATTTGTAAAGCATCCGTTCCGTTACCGCAAGGGATCACATGTTTTACATCTAAATATTCTTCTAATTCTTTCTGAAAACTTTTAACCTCAGGACCGTTAATAAAGGCAGAGGATTCTATAACATCAAGAACAGAGGAGTCGATACGTTCTTTGATTTTCTCATATTGACCTTTAAGATCAACCATTTGTATTTTCTTCATGGATGCATTTGTTATAACCCTACGAAAGTACAAAATATTGATACTATAGACAATGTAAAGTAACTTGTATTTAGATATTAATGGGATAAAAAAATATGCGTACATTTTAACAGTAAAAAAATAGGTAAAAGGGTATCTTGTTATTTTAAAAACAAATTTTTCTTTACGTTTAGAATTCGAAATAAAAGAAACGTATTTTAGCATTTCTTATTAAAAATGTACACTCTTGAGTAGTTTATATAACATTCTAATTAACCTGTTTAATGGTATACTACCTGTAATCGGTATGTTAAGTCCTAAACTTAAATTATTTGTAACCGGAAGAAGATCTGTTTTCGAAACATTAAAACAACACATCAAAGCAGAAGACCAAGTGATTTGGTTTCATTGTGCATCCTTAGGAGAATATGAGCAAGGTGTACCCGTGATACAAGAGTTAAAGAAAAAATACCCGAACTATAAACTACTGGTCACTTTTTTTTCTCCATCAGGATATGAGGCTAAAAAAAATAGTAATCTGGTAGATGTAATTGTATATCTTCCTATAGATACAAAATCAAATGCAAAGCGCTTTTTACAAATAGTACAGCCTGATTTAGCTGTCTTCGTTAAATACGAGTTTTGGCCAAATTTTTTGAATGAATTAAAAGTAACCCATACCCCTACTGTATTTATATCGGCTTCTTTTAGAAAAGACCAGGTATTCTTTAAGTGGTATGGTAGTTTTGTAAGGAAAGCATTAGATGCGGTGGCTCATTTTTTTGTACAAGATAGAATCTCATTAGAATTACTGGAGAAAGAAGGGTTTACCAATGCAACCTTGAGTGGTGATACTCGTTTTGATAGAGTATCTCATCAAATAGAAATGGATAATTATGTAGATTTTATTTCAGAGTTTATAGATGATAGATTATGTTATGTCATAGGTAGTTCATGGGCAGAAGATGAAGAGGTTTTTGTAAATTATATCAATGCGGCACCAGATAATATTTGTTTTGTGATCGCACCGCATGAGATAAAAGCTGCCAAAATAGCTGCGTTACAACAAAAAATAGAAAAGAAAACAGTTAGATACTCAGAAAAAGATACGATATCTGTAAAAGATCATCAAGTATTTCTTCTGGATACCGTTGGTTATTTATCAAGAGCTTATAGTTATGGTGATATAGCATATGTGGGAGGAGCTATGGGAACCAGTGGCTTGCACAACATTTTGGAACCAGCTACTTTTGGGATTCCTATTGTTATTGGTAAGAACTTTGAAAAGTTTAGAGAAGCCAAGCAACTACAAAAATTAGCAGGGCTTTATTCGATTGCTAACGCAGAAGAGTTTACTCACATATCTAATAAACTAGTCACTAATAAAAAGTTTAGAGAAAAAACAGGAATGATTGCTGGTCATTTTATCAATAGCAATACGGGAGCTACTGGTATAATAATGGACTATTTAGATACTTTGATAACCAAATAGTTTTAATGACTTCTTTTTTTTGAGAATAAGGTTTTACCTTAAAAATACATAGGTGTTTTAACTGTTTTACCAACCATTATTACCTTAGTTATCGGTGGTTTTTTCCTTCTGAAAACAGGTCATTTACTCCGTTGATTTTTATAGTATTGAAACTAAATTTGTCCATGAGAATTAGCTAATCTCTCAAAGATCCTAATTCATATTGGGGCAAATTAACTTTTAAAACTTATTAATCATGAAAAATCAATTTTTGAAGGTTTTTGCAATCGTAATGATCCTAAGTATTGGATTTGTTGCGTGCGAAAAAGAAGAAGTAACAGAAAAAGAACCGCAAACGGCAGTAAATGATGTGCCTACAGAAGATGCGGTGCTTCCTACAGAAGTATCATTAAACTCACGTGTGGTGGCAAAGGTCCAGAAGAATGGGCATGAAATCAGCTTTATTGCACTGGGAGAAGAAGATGATATGGTAATCATAGAAAGATTATATGGAGAAGCAGCTAACCGCCAGGAAAAAGGACTTATTGGAGAAGAAAAGTTAACTGCTTTTGATGTTTTTTCTAGAGTAACAGACGGTAATGTCGAGGTACCAGAACGAATTGCAAAAACAGCAAGTAATGATGTATTAAAATCTTCTGGAAGAAAAGTTCAGGCTAGCGAAAGATATGTAGAAGTTCTAGATGCTAATTATAATGAACAAGCTCAAAAAGCGGCTTGTTATGATGTAGGAGCAACTAACTTTAGAAACATATATTGTGCAGCACCTGTAAGTTCATCACCATCTAATATAGAATTTTGTGACGAAGGAGCTAGAACTTCTCCATTAACCAGAAACTCATATT
This sequence comes from Aquimarina discodermiae, assembly GCF_040786235.1. Lineage (NCBI taxonomy): Bacteria > Pseudomonadati > Bacteroidota > Flavobacteriia > Flavobacteriales > Flavobacteriaceae > Aquimarina > Aquimarina discodermiae. Next base: position 120,832 of record NZ_JBFMKP010000002.1, on the reverse strand, counting down.
TTGGAGGTTCTTGGAGAGAGTTAGACGATACTCGTACTTGGACCAATGTGATTTGTGGTAGAGTTAGAGTGCAGTTTTACGCATGGAAAAGAGATGGTATCTGGCCATGGTCTCCACACAAATGGTTCCTAGAATATCAGGTAGATTTTGATAACGGAATATGGTATGCAAATCGCTTAACTTCTAATAACACAGAAAGAAAAGTAGTTCGCACCAGAATATCTAGTAACGGTTCGTATAGATCGTATACCAGATTTCACTAGACTGTTCTTTTTTGATTATTATACTTAGTGCAGTTAGTATAATAATTCGAAAATAAAACTGAAATCACAATCGAAAGGTATGCCGTTGGTATATCTTTCGATTCGTCTTATACCGTTACTGCCTGGTTAAAGTATCTTCTAAACGGTAACATTTCTTGGTATACATGTACTACCTTATCCATAAAATCATCTTTTAGAATATCTTCTTTTGTAAGAGGATGTATAACCGCAAATGTTCTGTGTCTAAGTAAGTCTATATACTTATGATCAGAAGAAAATCCTTTGGGAGTACCTTTCAATTTATCCTTATCATGAAAAAGCCCGCCAAAAGTTTCTTGAAAACTTTTTTTGTTCAGGATTTTTTGTAATTCTTCACCATTATAATCGATGGCTTCTCGAATACTGGTAAGAATTTTACTGTCAGGTTTCCAATACCCACCTGCCAGTTCGCAATCGTTAATGCCAATTTGAATATAAAAATCACCTTGTTTACTGCGCTGATCTAACCCTGCTGCAAAATGATCTTTGTATACCGACCTGTTTGGGTGAAATAACAAATTGTTATTAATTCTATTGAGTCCTTTTCTACCAGACGTAGGATAGTAGTCAGGATCTATTGCAGCTAATCTAGACTCTAATTCATCTAACCAGTTTATAAACGAATTTCTAACAGTATGATAGCGTTTTCTATTATCATCCATCCATTCTTTATGATTGTTATTTTGTAAATCACTTAAGAATAGAAAAAGTTCATTAAAATCCATACAATACAATCGTTTAGAATAAACCGTTTAACTCGGCATCAATACGATTGATAATGTTACCCAAATCTTCAGGATTGTCAACAAAGTTAAGGTTGTCAACATCTACAATCAAAAGGTTCCCTTTGTCATAATTATGTGCCCAGGCTTCATATCGTTCATTAAGTCTACTTAAGTAATCAATACTAATAGTATTTTCATACTCTCGACCTCGTTTATGAATTTGATTCACTAGATTTGGAATACTACTTCTAAGATAGATCAATAAATCAGGCCCTTCAACAACATTTTCCATAAGGTCAAAAAGAGATCTGTAATTTTCAAAATCTCGATTGGTCATTAATCCCATTGCGTGTAGGTTAGGAGCAAAGATATAAGCATCTTCATAAATGGTTCTATCTTGAACAATGTCTTTTCCTCCTTCTCTGATTTCTAGTATTTGCCTGAAACGACTATTTAGAAAATAAATCTGAAGATTAAATGACCAGCGTTCCATTTTATTATAGAAGTCCTCTAAGTATGGATTTTCTAGTACATCTTCAAAATGAGCTTCCCATTTATAATGTTTTGCAAGTAATCTAGTTAGTGAAGTTTTTCCTGCTCCGATATTTCCAGCTATAGCGATATGCATAGTCAGTTGAGTTTTTTGGGGTGTTTTATAAAAAATGTGTGATAATCGTTGGGTAAATATAATGGATTTTATGAGTAACGAAAAAAGGTTGCCTAGTATTTTCATGAAGAAATGTTTTTTGATGTAAACCGGTTGATATTCTCATTAATCTTGATGAAGTCGGTTGATTGCAACAAGTGACTTTAGAATAAATGTACATGTAAAAGATAATTGAAAAGGGAATTTCACTCCTTTTGTGTTAAAGCGGATTAACATAAAATACTTGTTAAAAATAGATAAAGTGCGTATTTTGTCGATAAAAGGGTGGTTTGTAAGGATTTTATAAATTATTTACTTACATTTAGGTTGTGAGAATATAACTAATAAACAACAGCATATGATAAAATAACTACGTTCCCATAACTACCTAATAAAATAATAGTTTGGTCACCCAATAAGATGCTTGGGTGTAGACAACTATTGCAAAAATTGAAGCTTTCAAAATTCTTAATTGCTTTAAAAATCAATTCAATTTTTTCTAATCCAAACACAAAAAATAGATATTATTTCTGTGTTGTAAACCAATACCAAAACTAACTAAATCATAAAAGCCCCTAACCATGATCTCAGTTCTTCCCCTCAATTTCTCAAAGAGTAGATATTCTACGAGAATTATTTTTATACTTTGTTTGCTCAGTTTTTTTACAACTGTGTATTCCCAAACCACAAATGTTTGTGTTACTAAAAATAATATCGGAATCGCAGATCATGATAATGATAACATATGCGACTTGTATGACCTTGATGATGATAACGATGGGATACTTGATGCAGTAGAGTGTGGGTATCTGGAGGTAGTAGTAAACGGTAGTTTTGAAGCAAACAATCTAATTGGTCCTAACAGATGGGGCCTCATACCCGATTATCGAGTGCCAGGATGGTTTAGTTCTTTATCAAATAAAAGATTAGAGTTTTGGGGACAAAATTTCTTAGGAGTAACAGCTCCCCAGGGTAATATAAAAGTAGAGTTAAATTCGACAGCTCCTTCTTCAATATACCAGTATATCAATGTAAATCCAGGAGATGAAATTCTATGGTCTGTGAGTCATAAGGGAAGAGCTCGAGTAGAAGAAGCTGCTGTAAAAATAGGAGGAAGTTTGGCCGCCGCCAGTGTACAAGAGGTAATGAGTACAGGTACCAGCGCATGGAAAAGATATGTGGGGTTATATACCGTTCCTGCGGGTCAAACATCTACAGTATTTGCATTAGAAACGGTATCGCCGGGAGGATCTGTAGGAAATCTAATTGATGACATAAGAATCTTTGTGGTTAATGGAGAGCCTTGTAATGATTTTGATAATGATGGCATTCCTAATGATAGAGATTTAGATAGTGATAACGATGGTATCTATGATGTAGTTGAAGCTGGAGGAGATGATGCTAATGATGATGGTATAGCAGATGGAGCTGTAGATGGGTTTTACGGAATTCCTACCTCTGCAGGAGATGGTATAACACCCATCGATACCAACAACAACAATTCTTTTGATTTTTTGAATTTAGATAGTGATGAAGATGGATGTAGTGATGCCGATGAAGCGTATAATGACCCTGATGCCGATGGTAATGATACAGGAGTATATGGTGTAGACCCTGCGACAGTAGATGGTAATGGGTTGGTTAATGGAGCTCCCTATACAGATCCGGTAGTGCTCAATGATCCTGTACTAAAAGTAATAAAAAGAGTTTTAGATAGGAACGGAGTAGATATCACAGGGGGGGCTGTAGATCCGGGTGATGAGATTTATTTCGAATTAGTAATAGAAAATCAAGGAAAAGAGGATATCACTAATGCAAGTATTAAAGATGTACTTGCTTCCAATATTAGTTTTCAAACCGGGAGTGTAATTGCAGACCCTGGAGTAAATGTTACTTACAATACGGGGAACAGAGAAGTTAATATTACTATTGATAATTCGTATGTCCAACAATTTGATAGCGCATTAACTGTACGTTTTTTAGTTGATGTAGAATCCAGTTGTTTAAACTTACGTAATGCTTGTGATGATAAAATTGTTAATACAGCTTTGGTTACTTATACCGGGGCAACTTCTGGAATCAATATTGTAGATGAGCCTAGCGTATTAGGTCAAGATGCGTGTTCATTTGATGAGGTTGGCGCGTCGACTGTAATCATTGATATGTCTAGTTGTAATATAAATTTTGAGGCAACTCTATGTGCCAGTTTTATGGATCTGGTAGCAGGTGCTGGGTTTTCAAGTTACCAATGGGTGGATTTGGATACAGGTAGTGTTGTCGGAAACTCGCAAATATTAACCATAAACTCTAAAGGGTTATATAGAGTTACCAAAGGAGGAACAGCAAATTGTTCTGGCGGAGTTGAAACATGGAATGTGACTTCTTATAGTAGTGTTGTTAATCCAATAATTGCTATAGCTAATGACCCTTTGGTAAATGGTAATATACGTACTTGCCCGGTAAACGGTAGTAGTTTGCCAGAGATACTATTATGTGGAAGTTCTGAAACACAATATTTAGACTCTGGTTTTGTAGATGTTAAAAATCTTGTTTGGGAACGATTGGATCCTACTGCATGTCCATCGGTAGTTAGAGATGTTAACTGTCCAACTTTTGATGCTACTTGTGAACCTAGTTGGGTACAAGTGAGTACGGCAAGAGATTATACCGTTACACAGGCAGGAGAATACAGGATAAGAGTAGAGTTTGATGGTAGTTGTGAAATTAATTTTTACTTCAACGTATACCAAAGTAATTTTGAACCTAATCTTGTCGCTATTAAAGATATCGTTTGTGGTGTACCAGGTACGTTACATGTACAAAACTCATCAAGTCAATACGAATATCAGTTAGTTACCCCAGTAACCAATACCGTAATAGGATATCAATCATCACCAGAATTTTCTGGTTTAACAGAAGAAGGAACCTATACTGTTTATGTACGTCAGAATAGTGGTGTAATAAAAGGTTGTGTGTTCGAAGCAACCGAGTTTATGGAAATTTCTGAATCTGTTGTTAGTATCACTCCTACATCCCCAGGTTGTCCAGACGATACAGGAAGTGTTTTAATCCAGGTAACCGAAGGAGAGTCCAATTATACCTATAACATTAGTAGTACAACCAATAGTTTTAGTACTTCTGTAGGCCCAACAACAACGACCAATCATATTTTTAATGGATTAAACCCAGATGCGTATCATGTAGAAGTGCTTTCTTTTGATGGAGATTGTATAGATAACCAAAATGTGGTGGTAGATCCTCCTTCTAAATTTGAAGCAACAGCATCGTTAAAAAGAGACCTTAGCTGTAATACATACTATCAACCAGATCCTATGGCAAGTCAATATGATCCAGATGAGTTTATTGCAATTGTAGCAATAAATGTAGAGGGAGGTACTGGTCCTTTTGAGTATAGTACCAGTGATACCATGACCCCGCTGTTGGCAATCCAACCGGGAACTATGAATGAAGTTAGGTTTACCTCTGATGGGGTGTATCCAATTTATGTAAGAGACACTACTACAGGTTGTATTATAGCTGCAGGATCGGTGACCGTTACCGATTATGAAGAGTTACAAGCCAATTTTACCGGTAATGCTCCTTTGTGTGTAGGAGAAACCGGTACAGCTTATGTAGAGGTAACTTCTGGAGAAGGTCCATTTATCTATGTGTTGGATAATACACTATTTATTGGGCCCACCAGTACTCCAAATCATACTTTTCTCAATGTGGCTGCAGGAAATCATTCCGTAATCATATTTGACCGTTTTAGTTGTCAAATTTCAAAAAGTACTACAGTAAATAAAACGGATCAAATCACAGCCGATATTGATATTACACAAGAATATACGTGTGGAACTTTAGCTACCATAAGCGTTACTAATCCTCAGTTTGGTAATGGTTCTTATGAGTATAGTATAGATGGTAGTGATTTTACCAATACTACGGGAGTCTTTACAGGATTAACCGATGGAGTGTACACCGTCTATATTAGAGATACCGATACCGATATTTGTCCGGTAAATTTAGGACAGTTAACGGTAGTACCACTCAAAAAGGTAATAGACTTAGATTTTAGTCTGTCTCAACCTCAATGTCCATCATTAGAATCTGATGTGACCATTACTCCTACAATTAGTAATGCTCCAGCAACCATAGAATATCAGATTACAGCGCCTGCCGGAAAAGAGAGACCCTGGCAAGTATCGAATATATTTAATGGTTTGTCTGTTGGACATACATATACTATTGAAGCCAGAACCACAGAGGACGATTGTGTATATACCGAAAACCTAATTATAGATGATGCTGATCAAATTTCTATGGTGCCTTCGGCAATAGTGCAACCGACCTGTAAGTCTGATACAGATGGTTCTTTTACCATAAATATATCAGGTATTGATCTTACGTCAACAAACTATAGTTATGAAATCACAGGAGGAACCATTACCGGAACACAAACAGGAGGCCCCTTGACGACCAAATCCTTTACTATAAATGGACTTGGTGCAGGCACTTATACTATAGATGTAGAGGATAATACAACAAATTGCGAAGTAAGTGATACCGTGGTTATCAATGAATCAGATTTGCTTACCATTACAAATGTTGCTGTTACCCCGTTAACTTGTATTCAGAATGGCATTATTAATATTACTAGTATGGGAGGTAATGGAGGAACGATGTACGAATTGTTTAACAGCGCAAATGTTTCTGTTGCAGGACCTCAGTCTAGTAATGTATTTACAACGAGTAGTGCAGATACCTATACAGTTGTTGTAACCGATAAAAAAGGTTGTACTACAAATGATACTGCAACTATAGTCAATCCACCTACAGTGGCAGCAACAATAGATATAGCTGGATCTGATTTATGTTTTGATAGAGTAAATAGAGCTAGATTAGATATAAACATTACCAGCGGAACTGCTCCCTATACATACACCCTAAATAACGGTGCTATTACTAATATTACGGGAACATCGGTATCGATAGGTAGTTTGATTCCTGATACCTACGATATTGTAATTCGTGATGCTAATGGATGTGAAATAACATTAAACCAAGAGATTGCTGCTCAGATTACTGCCAGTGCAAGTCTTACCAAAGAGTTAGACTGTTCTGCCAGTCCAAATGCAATTATTACGATTGATAGTAACGGAGGTACAACACCTATAAACTATGAGGTGAGTACTGATGGAGGAGCTATCTATACTACGATTGCTACTTCTTCATATACTACGGGAACAGCAGGAACCTATATTTTTAAGGCTATCGATACAAATGGTTGTGAGACGATTACAAATAGTGTGGTTGTAGCACCATCATTACCGCCAACAGCAAATGCTACAGGAAAAAGCCCTTCTTGCATTGGAGCATCTGATGGAAGTATTACAATTACTGTAGATCCTACTATAGGAATACCACCGTATGAGATTAATTTTAATAGTTTAGGATATAGTAACCAAACAGTATATGGAGGGTTAACGGCAGGTACTTACACGTATACTGTTAGAGATGCTAATAGTTGTGAAATTGTAGTCCCATTATCCTATAGCCTTTCAGATCCAAACCCGATAACATTAGGAGGGTCTACGGTGACCAATATAACATGTGATATCGTTACCGGTACTACAAACGGATCTATTGAGGTAACAGGCGTAGCCGGAGGTACAGGTACATATACCTATACTTTGATAAGACCAGATAATTCGGTTGTGGCAATTCCAGGAAACCCTATTGTAAAAACAACAGCAGATACTGCATTATTCAATGATTTAGAATACGGAGATTATATCCTGAAGATACTTGATACTAATGGATGTCTATTTACCTTTGATTTTAATATCATAACTGCACCAATATTTACAGTTACAGAATCTGCTCCTACTACGACCTGTACAGGAGGTGTAACAGTCGAGATTCAGGTATTTGATGGTGTTGGACCTTTCGAAATCAGAGAATACCCTAATGGTGTCTATGGTGCCTTAAATGCACAGCCAGCATCTTCGGGAACTGCTGAAGAAAGAAATCATCAGTTTACCAATTTAGCTTTTGATACACCATTTACGTATCAAATAATTGATACTAATTCGGGATGTACAGATATTAGAACCATAACTCCACAACCTAGCCCTTCTTCTATTGCTATAGGAATAACCGAAACTCATGTAAGTTGTAATGGTTTAGGTGATGCAAGTATTTCTTATGAAATCACGGGGTACACCGGTAATGAGTTAACTTATGAATTATATAGTATTACAGACTTAAACAATAATATTGCAGGTGCCTATACTTTTAATAATGGAAATGCTCAAACCGGGCTTTCTGGTGCTGCTGCTACGGGTACTATAAGTAGTTTTTCTCCAGGAGAGTACCTGATCAGAGTTCGTGAAACAGATCTTGCTGTAGTTGCGCCTTGTAATGCTGCTGTGCAGTTTACAATCACAGAGCCAGAAATCCTGGAGCTTAAAGAAGATAGTCAAAAAACAGGTTTTTGTTCAAAACTACCAGAATTGGTTATGATTGCGACAGGAGGAGTTGCTCCTTATACCTTTACTGCAAATGACGGTAGTTCTGATGTAGCTTCGAACTCTGATGGGATTTTTAATACATTACCTGCCGGATCATATACGATAAGAGTATCTGATGCTAATGGATGTAACGGAAGTACTACAGTTCCTGTTGTTTTAACATCAACTCCTGATCCTGTGTTAAGTGCGATCACACCTTATACCAATTGTGATTTTGGGACGGGTTATACTTTTACAGTTAATGCTACAGGTACAGGACAGTTATCTTACAGTATAGATGGTAACAGTTTTGTGAATGACGGAGCAAGTCATAGTTTTTCGGTTACTGCCCCTGGTCTGTATACCGTTACAGTTCGTGACCCTAGAGGATGTACAGACACAGAAATGATAAATATTTATGAAGATTTACAGGTAACTGCAGATTTTGATACAGAACCAACCTGTACAAATACAGAAACTATTACCGTTACCGTGACTGGTGGATCTGACTATTCTGTAAATCCTGCTAATTTTACCTTTACGCTTTCGGGTACCGATATAGATAGTAATGCTGTAAATATTTCCCAAAATGGTAATCATATTTTTAATGGAGTGCCTGCTGGAGATTATACAGTTACAGTAACAGACATCGGTGTTAATGCAATTGGATGTAGCAGTAGTGCGACAGTAGCCAGAGTATATACAGACCCTGTGTTAGTATTTGTTGACAAAGGAAATGTATCCTGTAACTCTGGAAATGATGGTTTTATTTTGGTAGAGTTACAATCAAATTCTGATCTTGATGGACCTTTTATATATCAATTATGGAATATAGCAACTAATACTCAGGTAGGAGTTGATCAAATAGATAATCCTCTTTTCGAAAACTTAGGCAAAAACGATTATAGAGTAGTGGTAACTTCTATGCATGGATGTCAGGATGTTTTACAACCGGTTGTTATTTCTGAACCAGATGCTTTAACTGCGACTGCAATCTCTACTGCCTATAGTTGTAATGCAGGAAACGATGAGGTACTGCCTACAATAGAAGTAGATATACTCGACGGAACCCCACCATATACCATATCTTATACCGGAGCTGCATCTAATTCGAATCTGGCAGTTACAGGAAACAATTATATAATTACCGCTACCAATTCTGGGGATTATAATATTACCGTTTCAGATGCAAATAATTGTACGTTTGCAATACTTCCGAAAATTACAATACCCAATGTAGAGGAGTTAAAAAATCCAGTGGTTAATCCTGTTTCGTCTATTGATTGTAATACAAATACAGAAACGATTACCGTTACCATTACAGGAGGAGTAGGACCATTTGATATTAGCGAAATTAATAATGCTGTTCTAGCTCAAAATAATATTGCTTCTACAGGAGCAAATACAACAAGTGGAGCATTTTTATTACCAGGTATTGGAAATTATATTTTTACTATCTACGATCAGGGTACAGGTTGCTCTATCAACACAGATAGTTATGAAGTAGCGGTTTATGATACTATTGCTGTTTCTGTTGATACTGCTAGTGCTAAAAGCTGTTTTAATACCGTTCCGGCAGATGGATCTGTAACCATATCGGTAACAGGACATACAGGAGCTTATAATTATACTCTGAATAACCTTACCACAGGTACAATGACAAATGGTATAGGAGATACTTCCGTACAAAACCCATTAGTGATCTCTAATCAAGATTCAGGTAATATACAAATAACAGTAACAGATCCATTGTCTGGTTGTACTGCAGATTCAAACATATATACTGTTGTTCCGCCACCGGTTTTAGAGTTGTCTGTAAGTACCATAGTAGCTGGATATTGTTCTGGTAATAATGATGGAGTTATAGAAGCTACATCTATAGGAGGTACAGGAATAAAACTATATCGATTAGAAGATACCAGCGGGACGCCAATTGCACCATACGCTACTTTTAGTAGTACGTCAATTTTCGAAAATTTAACGCACTCTGCAGGAGGAACTACGTATCAGGTCCGTGTTCAGGATGAAAATGGTTGTGAAGTTACTGAAACCATAACAATAACATCTCCACAGCCAATTACTATTACATCAGCTCCAGATAGCGTTTTAGATTGTGTAAATAGTGCCGATGGTGAGATAGAAGTGGTAGCAGCAGGAGGACAAGGTTTAGGAACCTATTTCTTTACGCTTACCTATCCAGATGGATCTTTAAGTACGCCGTTTAGCAGTACTTCAGATAGATATACTTTTACTAATTTGTCTGAGGGAGAGTATACGGTTACGGTTTCAGACCATCTAAACTGTGAGGTTTCTCAAACTGTTCGAATTACTACATTGCCAGAGGTAACAGTTGTGACCAATGTAATAAGAACTCCTTCTTGTGCAAATCCAACCTCTGATATCGAAGTAACCGCTTCGGGAGGAACTCCTCCTTACGAATATAGTAAAGATGGAACTAATTTTGTTTCTGGAGCCAATCCACATTTATTTGCCAATCTTTCTGTAGGAGATTATTCATTTTATACAAAAGATAGTAATGGGTGTATTTCAAAAGTTTCAAATACAGTATCAGTAAATCCAATTGAAAACTTAGATGTTACATTAGATTTAAACAATACAGACCTTATTTGTTTTGGAGAGAATTTGGCTTCTGTGGATGCCTTCGTAACCGGTGGTTTAGGAGATTATATGTATTCTTTAACAGGAACCGATTACTTAGGAAGAAATGTGGTTATACCTGCCCAAAGTACTAGTTTCTTTGGTGATTTATATGCAGGAGATTATACATATACTGTTACCAGCCAGGATTGTGGACCAGAAAACATTTCGTTTACGATAAAGCAACCGATTGAATTTGTAGCAACCACAGCCCAAACAGATATTAGTTGTTTTGGAAATATTGATGGGACCATCACAATTAATGCTAGTGGAGGAACCCCAGATTATCAATACTCTTTATATGATAAAGATGGTAATGCTCTTTATCAATTTATAGAAGATGACAGTGATGGTACTTTGGGTACACATACTTTTAATGAGTTGGATGCAGGAGAGTATATTGTAGAAATTGTAGATGATAGAAGATGTTCGTTAGTCTTTACTAATATTGTGATTACCCCAGCTTCAGAAATTATACCTGTTGTGGTAGCTACTACTCCAGAGATGTGTGCCAATAGTGCTGATGGAACTGCTACTGTATCAATTACAGGTGGAGATGTGGGACCAGATCCTTTAAATCCAATCTACTATTGGAGTATTACCGGAGAGGAAACTAGCTTTCAATTAGTGACTGATCCAGCCAATCTGGTGATTCAAAGCCTTCCCGGTGGAGTAACAAGTTTGTTTATTAGAGATTCTAAAAACACCAGAAACTGTGAAGTGGCTGTTAATTTGAATATTACTCCTGGTGTTGCGATTGATGCGTCTTTAACTACACAATTAGATTGCCCTGTTTTTGATGTAGAGACCAATCAAATGATTAAAGATCCAGTATATCATATTGATTTTGTAATGAATGATGGTATTACTCCTAGTGATATTATGTACGAGCTAGAAGGGATTAATGGTACACCTACACCAGCGTCCAATTTTAATATGACCGGTTCTTTTGTAGTAACTCCTGGCGAATATCAAGGATCTATTACAAGTAGCAGCGGGTGTGAAACCATCATAGGTACAATCGTGGTAGAAGAGTATGCCTTACTTACTGCACCTATAGTTCGAATAACAGGAAATGCCAGTAATGTAAATGAACATGAAATTGTTTTCTCTGGAGTACCTGAAAATATAACAAGTACTTATAAATATTTCATTACCTATTTAGAAAATGGTGGTGACGAGAGAGAATTAGAATCTAATAAGTTCGTGATTAGCAGTACAGGCGATTATAAAATTAGAGTAGTAGATAATAACGGTTGTGAGATATCTTATACCCGTAGACTTACTTTTATAAATCTGATCATCCCTAATTATTATGATTCGAGCAGTGGATCTACATGGTATCCCGATCAAATATCAGAAAACATAAATGACCCATTCTATTTTCAGAATATCGAGGTAAAAGTATTTGATCGTTACGGAAGATTACTGGCTTCGTACAAAGGTGATCGTAGAAATGATGGATGGAAAGGTTTTCATAAAGGAAAAAGATTACCATCGGGAGATTATTGGTACTTCATTAGCCTAAATGATGAAGAAAACAAAACATATACTGGACACTTTACTTTACACAGATAGACATGAGAAATTATACTAGATTTATCGTATGGTTTACTATAGTTTTTTGTGCTGTAATTAGCAATATAGGCTATGGTCAAGAGTTTTTTGCACCGATCCAAAATCAATATTTGGCAGATAATCCTTATTTGTTATCTAATGCATATGCAGGGATTGGAAATTGTTGGCAAATCAGAGCTTCTGGTTTTGAGCAATGGGTAAATATTCCCGAATCTCCAGGCACACAATCCATCTCTATAGATGGTAGAATATCAGATCGCTCAGGAATAGGAGCTGTCCTTTTTAATGATAAAAATGGAGAGACTTCTCAAAAAGGTGCTCAAGTGTCTTTTGCACATCATTTAACGCTAAGCGGAGAAAAACAATACTTGTCCTTTGGGCTTAGTTATCGATATACCCAATTTACGATTAACTCATCGGGGTTTAATAATGGTAATATGGCAAACCCAATTAATCCAGGTCTGGAAAATATTAAAATTACCAATTCTAATTTTGATATTGGTGTACTATATAGGCTTAGAGGTTTTTTTCTGAATGTAAATGCAGTGAATTTGTTAGAAAAGAATCTTGATGAAGCCAATATTTCTGAACCAACCTCTATACAGAACTATTATGTGTATTCTGGCTATACATTTTACAGTAGAAATAGTTCTATAGAAATAGAACCTTCTACACTTTACCAGAATTTTGTAAGCGACGGGAGAAGTACTGCAGATTTTAATTTAAAAATTAGAAAAACAAAGAGAGAAGATTACTATTGGGCAGGGGTTAGTGTACGAACGTTGATTGATCAAGATTTTAAACCCTTATCAATTTCTCCTATGATAGGAGTTAAGAAACATAATTTTTATGTAGCTTATGGATATCAGGCAAACATTAATGAAATATATGAAGCAACTACCCTGGCAGGGTCACATCTAATTACATTAGGATTAGATTTTGGATGTAGAAAAAGTAAGTGTGGGTGTACCTATTAATAATAAAATGATACGAAGAATCTAAAAAAATAGGCTGAGGTTTGTTAGGCTATTGTAAGCAACTACTTATAATGGCTTAGCAAACCAATTTGTATCCATACCCTCTTACATTTATGATTTGTATAGAATCGTCTTGTTTTAATTTTTTTCTAAGCTTAGTAATAAAAACATCCATACTTCTACCACTAAAAAAATCATCGTCTCCCCACAGTTTTTTCAAAATCATAGAGCGATCAAGAACCTGGTTTTTGTTTTTTACCAGATGAAAAAGGAGGTGGGCTTCTCGATGTGTAAGTTGCTGTTGCTCTTCTTTGTAAATGAGAATTTGTTTAGGAAAATCAAAAGTATATTCACTAATGGTAATGATCTCTGCCTTTTTTTGAATTCGGGTATGATGTAACAAATTGTTAATACGTACAATTAACTCTTCCATGCTAAAAGGCTTCTTAAGGTAATCATTTCCTCCTAAGGTAAACCCTTCGACTACATCTTGTGTTTGTGATTTTGCAGTTAAAAAAATAATAGGGATAGTTTCATTTTCTTCTCTAATTTCTTTAGCTAGTGTAAATCCGTCTTTTTGGGGCATCATAACATCCAAAACTAGTAGTTGTGGTTCTTTTTTTTTGTAAAGTGTATAGGCTTCGCTACCATTAGTTGCAAGATGAACTATAAAGTTTCTTGTTTCTAAGCTTTCTTTAATAATTTGCCCTAATGAAGGTTCGTCTTCTGCAAGTAGTATTTCTATATTTTTAACCATTAGGTAGTACGATTTTGAAATTAGTAACCCCTTGATCTAGTAGTAACTGTATAGTTCCATTGTGTTTTTCGATAATAGTTTTGGCATAAAATAACCCAATGCCAAAACCTTTTATGTCATGTGTATTCCCTTTGGGGACACGATAAAACTTCTCGAATATTTTTTCTCTATGTATTTTGCTTAAAGAGGTTCCTGTGTCTTTAATCTCGATGGTTATATTGGAATCTGTATTGTTTATAGTAATACTTATTGTTTCTCCACCGTATTTAATGGCATTATCAACAATGTTATTAATGGCATTTTCCAGATGAAACACATCTGCTTTTTTCCAGATGTTTTCATGAGAACTGAGGTTTGTAATGTTCTTTTCAGGAGAATTTGCCATATGTTTTTTTGCAATCATATCTACCAATTCTACCAGATTTACTTCTTCAAAATTTAGCTGTAGTTTATCATTATCCAGAGTAGCTGTTTCTAATATTTTCTCTACCATAGTATTTAATTTTCCTAATTGATCAGAAGAGATAGCAGCATATTTTTTTGTTTTCTCCTGATTATTTTCCTGATTAAAGCTTTGTATACCTTCTATAGCAGCGCTAATAGTCGCTATAGGAGTTTTAAACTCATGAGTAATATTACTTATCAGGTCATTTTTTAACTCGGCTAATTGTTTTTGGTGATTAATTATTTTAAGAAGATATAACAAACACCCTATTACAGAGATTACTAATAAGAAAGATAGTAAGATTCCAAAGAGGTTTTTCTTTAAAATGGTAAGTGTAGTATTACTAAAGTAAAGCTCTATAAAACTATTCGGAGGTAAATAAATAGATTTTGATTTGGTAAACAGTCGCTTTTGGTGTTTTGCAAGTTTGGGCGATTCTTTTTTAATTGTATCCAATGGAGCACCTTCCTCTTTGTAAGACAATTCATAATCAACGGTGATGTTTTTTCTTGATAATTCGATCTTTAGTAAACTATCAATTTTACTTTCTTCTAATTTATCCTGACCAATTGAAATTACAATTTTGGAGGTTAAGGATTCTATAGGAGTTATATCTTCAATAATAATATCGCTACACTCCATTATATTGATAAAACTTTTCGCAGAATCATTAGAGTTTATGGTATTTAAAAATTGTTCAAGAGAATCAACAATTTTTCTTCTAATAAAAGTTGCTTGATGTGTTTTGTTTGAGTCGTTGTGTATTGCTTTTTCGAAGTAAGATTTTATCGAATCTAAGATATGATTAAAATTTTTGGAGCCTGATGTGTGTTTAAAATAACTTCCTTCTGATATAAAATTAACGGTTTCGTCCTTGGCTAATTCTTCATAGTATTGATTCACAGCATTATCAAGACTGATCTGTACCTCATTAATGAGTTGTTGTTTTGAAGATTGATAATTTTTAAAGTTCCAATATACCTGTATAGCAAGTGTAACCAGGATTACCATGGTTATAAAGTATAATAGTGTTCTATAGCTTTTCTGTTGCATGTATCAAAGGTACTATACTTAATTGATAACAAACGAGTCGGTTAACACTCGTTAACACTGGTTAACGCTTTGCTTAGCATTAGGTTTTCATATTTGCAACATCAATATATCAAAATTGTATAAGTATAACTTAAAAAAATAATGACCATGATACGAATTATGATACTAGTATTGCTATTTATGTATAATGCCATGATAGCTCAGGATTTTCAAGGAGTTGCAACCTATCAAACTAAGCGTATGGTTGATTTTAGTATGGAAGATTCTAAGGTGGATTCTGAAATGCAAAAACAAATCAAAGAGATGTTAGCAAAAAAATTTCAGAAAGAATATACACTTCAATTTAATTCGATTTCATCCATCTATAAAGAAGAAATAAACCTTGATGCTCCACAAACATCGATACCCGGAGTCGAATTGGTGATTGTAGGAGCATCATCCTCAGATATTCTTTACAAGAATACAAAAGAAAAAAGATATACTAATCAACGCGATATGTTTGGTAAAACTTTTTTGGTAAAGAGTTTATTGAAAGATCGAAAGTGGAAACTAGCACAGGAAACCAAAAAAATAGGGAATTATACATGCTATAAAGCTACTGCCACCCGTGCGGTAAACAAATACAATAATACCGTAAGCCATGATAATACAAATAGAGAGCCAAAAGAGGTAGTGCAAACGTTAACCGTTTGGTATACTCCAGAGATTCCGGTTTCGAATGGCCCAAGTAGGTATTGGGGGCTGCCTGGCTTGATATTAGAAGCTAATGATGGAGAAGAGACTATTCTATGTACAAAAATTGTTTTAAACCCAAAGAAAGCAATCGATATTAAGGAACCAAAAAAAGGAAAAATCGTTACCGAAGAAAAATTTAATGCCATTCTAGTGAAAAAACAAAAAGAAATGGAAGATACAATGCCACATGGTGATGGAAATAGTATAGAGTTTAAGATAGGTGGATAGGTAAGACATAAAAATTAAGCATGAAGAAGGAAATAGTTGTTTTGGTGCTACTTTTCGTAGTGTCCTGGGGGAGTATTGCCCAAAAAGTACAGATTATTGGTTTTGTAAAGGATTCTATAGGGAACCCATTAGGGATGGCCAATGTGATTGCATACAAAAAAAAAGATAACGCAATGGTATCTTACGGCATAACGAATGATTTAGGGAAATATAAGGTTTCAGTACCTGCTAATGAAACTTACCTTTTAAAAGTGAGTTTTATTGGCCTCGTAACAGAGGATAGGATAGTAGAAATTACTGATCAAGATGTAGAGGCCGATTTCGAGATGGTTGAGGATCAGAATAAGCTAGATGAAGTAGAGATAGTTTATGAGATGCCGGTAGTAGTAAAAGGTGATACATTAGTTTATAATACAGATTCGTTTACAGATGGGTCTGAAAAAAAACTAGGGGATGTTCTCAAAAAATTACCAGGCGTAGAAGTTAATGAAGCCGGAGAAATAGAAGTTGATGGAAAAGCAGTTTCTAAAGTTATGGTCGAAGGGAAAGACTTTTTTGATGGGAATTCTAAATTGGCGACAAAAAATATTCCTGCAGATGCTTTGGACAAGGTAGAGGTATTAAAAAATCATGAAGAAGTAAGTCAACTGAGAGGGCTTAGTAATTCTCAGGATCAGATAGCAATCAATGTTAAACTTAAAGAAGGTAAAAAGAATTTTTGGTTTGGTGATGTAACAGCAGGTGCTGGAGTAGCTACAACAGAACGTTATCTGATAAAACCAAAGTTGTTTTATTACAGTCCAAAGTACAGCTTAAATCTATTAACCGATTTTAATGATATTGGAGAACTACCGTTTACCTTTATGGATTATTTTAAGTTTACCGGAGGCTTTCGAAATTTAAAAGCAGGAGGAAATTCATTATCTCTATCTTCTGATGATTTAGGGTTCGCTTTATTGCCAAATAACAGAGCAAATGAAATTAATACCAAATTTGGAGCTACAAATTTTAATTATTCACCCAGTAAGAATTTGGATATAAGCGGATATGGGATTTTTAGCGGTACCAAAACCAATATGATGACGACAACTCGTAATGTTTATATCGATACTACAGATGATCCTAATGATAATACTGTAGAAGAAACTTCTGATATCAACGAACAACAGAATAATTTAGGGTTGCTAAAATTAAGTGCGATTTATAAACCTAATGGTAATTTTAGGTTAGATTATGATATTTTAGGTAAACTAGCCAAGCAAGAAGAAGAGAGCATTTTTTCATCTTCCAGAGGAGAGGTTTCCGAAAACATTTCTGAAATGCTTAATAATACACAAGGTTCTATTCAACAAAGTATAAATGGTTATTATACACTAGGTAGTAAAAATGTGTTCTCATTAAATGCACAACATTTTTTTCAAAATAGAGATCCATTTTATAATGCTATTCGGGATCAAATACCTTTTAGAGGCATTTTTACGCAAATTAATAACCCTCTGGATCCTAATGAAGATGATTTTGAACCATTACAGGAGTCAGGTACATACAATATAAATCAAGATAGGAGAATACGAACCAATTCGTTAGATGCAACACTAGATTATTACCGAATACTTAACAAAAAAAGTAATCTTAGGTTTACTTTTGGATCCAGCTATAGTAATAAGAATTTTGATTCAAGTATTTTTCAGATCTTGAATAGTGGAAATAAAAACAGTTTTGACCAGGATAAGTTTAAGAACAAGGTCAAGTATAAATTTGTGGACACTTATGGCGCGGTTCACTACAAATTCATCAAAGGTATTTTTACCATCAATCCTGGTGTTAGTTTACATAATTATAGGCTTAAAGATCAACAATTAGGAACTATGGTTCAACAAAATGAATGGAGAGTTCTACCAGACATCTTGGTGATTGCACAATTTAAAAAAAATGAAAGCTTACGATTTGATTATTTGATGACTGCCAATTATGCTGGTATAAGTAATTTGGCAAAAGGGTATGTGTTTAGTAATTATAATTTCTTATTTCAGGGAAATCGCAACTTAGAAAGCTCCTTATACGATAATTATTCATTGAACTATACAAGTTTCAACATGTTTAATTATACAAACGTTTATGCTGGTGTTAGGTACTCTATTAGTCGTAACCCCATAAAAAGTACGAGTAATATAACTGGTATTAATCAAGTAAGTACACCTGTTAATTCTGGATTAACCGATCGTGTTTTTAGAGCAGATGGTAGTTTCGAACGTAGTTTTGGAAAGATAAAAGGACGTGTTTCTTCAGATTTTAGCTGGTCTAAGTATCATAATATTGTTAATGAACTACCTAGTGAGAGTATAAGCTTAACTCAAAACTATGAAACGAGATGGTCAACAAACTTTAAAAAAGGACCTAATTTTGTTTTGGGTTATGGTCTTAGAATTAATGAGTATGATAATAACGAATCGCGAACTACTTTTTATACCAATAGTCCTTTTGCTAGGTTAAATTGGTCGTTTGCCAAGGGGTTTTTGTTAAAGTCTTCTTTTACTCATAATGATTATAGAAATGAAGGGCAGGTAATCAATACATATAGTTTTTGGAATGCATCGATATTTTATCAAAAACCTGATAGCAAATGGGCATATAAACTTTCTGGCACCAACCTTTTACAGACAAATAGTATAAACCGGGATAGTTTTAATGAGTTATTTACGAGTACTTCCAGTTATATGGTACAACCAAGGTATTGGGTGCTTAGCATTACTTATAATTTGTAATAAACCAGCAGAAAAGACTATGTGTCATAATTGTAATTTAATAATTGTAATCATTGATTATTGCTTTCGTCTAAGATTAGTATATAAACTGCAAAATACATAAAATGACAGCAATAAAAGAGCAAGATATTATTACGAAAACAAGCTCTAAAAACTTTGAGGAGTCTTATAATACACTGGTAGATATCATTACTAATAACCCAAATTTGAAAATAGTTGCTCAATTAGATCACCAGGCAAATGCATCCTCTGTAGGCTTGCAATTAAATCCAACACGTCTAATTCTTTTTGGTAACCCTCAATTAGGAACACCGTTAATGCAAAAAACTCAATTGATAGGTTTAGATCTGCCACAAAAAATATTGATTTGGGAAGATGATCACGGAGAAGTCAAAGTCTCATATAATAATCCCGAGTTTTTGAAGTCTCGTCATAATATTAGTAATCAAGAAGATATTTTTACAACTATCAATAACGCTTTGGGAGCTATTTCAAATAAGGTTATTGCAGGAAATTAAATTACTCTTTTTATAACTATTTTTCTCCTTTAGGAGTAAAAAAATGAAAGATTTGCATATGTAAGAGTTTTTGTACTAGAGATTTATTAATAAAGATTAAAAGTAGTATAAATATCTAAAAATCAGTATAAAACCAAAATGAATTGCTTAGTTTTGCGTTTACTGTCAATATGGAATACAATTTTATAATATTGATAGTTAGACTAACCAAAGCTAATTAAATGACTAAACCTAAAGATCGCTTGCATTTTCTCGATGCAATACGAGCATTTGCTATTATAATGATGTTACAAGGTCATTTTGTACATGCATTACTGGCTGATGTGTATCGAGATAATAGCAATGTGATATATGTGATATGGGAGTATTTTAGAGGAATTACGGCGCCTACTTTTTTTACTATCACAGGATTTGTTTTTAGTTACTTATTACTCAAAAGTAAAGAGGAGGGGGTAGAGAACCCAAGAGTTCTTAAAGGTATAAAAAGAGCTGTTAAAGTTATTTTATGGGGATACTTTTTACGTTTAAGTCTCTTTGCTATTTTTGAGGGCACTGTAAATCCTTCTTTTTTTTATGTAGATGTTTTACATTGTATTGGCACTTCTTTGTTACTGTTGATATCGATTTACCTAATTGTATATCAAATTAATAAAACTTATTTTCTAACAACGCTTTTGTGCTTGGGGCTGGTTATTTTTTTACTAGAACCGGTCTATAGTATCTGGAATTTAGAGTTTTTACCCAAAACAGTAGCAAATTATTTTACCTCTAAAAATGGTTCTGTTTTTACATTGTTTCCCTGGTTTGGCTACGTTTGTTTTGGTGGTTTTATGGCAGGTCTGTTTTTGAAACATAAAAATGATCCTAAATTTTATAAGCATGCGATACTCTCTCTAAGTATTGTTGGAGTATTGTTGATGTTTTGCTCTTCGCCAGTATTAATGCTATTACATAATGTTACAGGTGTGGTTGTTTTTAAGTCGGTGGCATATAATAACTTTCTATTTATAAGGCTTGGAAATGTTTTAATTCTTTTTTCTGTTTTTGTTTTATTGAAAGATTTTCTTACTAGCAAAATACTAACTAATATAGGAAAGCGAACATTGTCTATATATATACTTCACTTTTTTGTGTTGTATGGTAGTTGGTTCGGTCTCGGGCTCAATCGTTTTTTTTACCATCAACTTAATGTTGTCGAGATTTTTATAGGTGCATTGTTTTTTATTATAAGTATTAGTGGGATTGTACTTTATTATTATAAGCATGAAAAAGACCTAAAAAGCTATTCATATACTGTTGTAAAGGGTATTCGTTTAAAAATCAATGATTTGATTTCAGGGCTTGCTGCCTTGCTTAAGACAAATGTTATTATACGTAAGTATAAGGCGATTCGACAAACCAAAGAGTAAACTAGGCGGTTTTATAAGTACTTGTTTTTTTTTGTTATAATGTTAAAAATCAGTATATTATATAGATGTAATCAATATTCTTTAGTTATGCCAACAATAAAATCATTAAATAAATGGGCAAATGCTCATACGTATTACCCTTTGGATCTATTAAGAGTTTCATTGGGAGTTTTTCTATTCATAAAAGGGATTGATTTTATGAGTAATAGCCAAATTTTGGTGGATTTAATAAAACCCGTTCAGAATTTGGCTGGATCGATGATTATCATTCATTATGTAGCTCCTGCACACTTAATCGGTGGTATTCTAATTGCATTTGGGTTGTTAACGAGATGGTCGGTTATAGTACAGCTTCCTTTGATTATTGGAGCCGTTCTTATCAATTTTATTGGGACGATGAATGCAGCTAACCTTGTTATTGCAAGTGTAATTCTTTTATTATGCGTGTTTTTCGTATTTTATGGTTCGGGAAAACATTCTGTAGATTATTACTTGAAAATGCAACAGTAGTAAGAAAGTATAGATTAGATTATCAAACAGAAAAGAGAATAATTGAACAATTATTCTCTTTTCTGTTTATTTGTATTGATTAGTTTAGGGATACTAGAGATCGGATAAACGAGAATTATTACAGCGTAAAGGTACATCAAGATAAATAGTGTCTAATGTCTTAGAAACATAGATGTCATAGGATATTTTTTTTCTGTTTTTTTTCATTTGTTCTTTTAGCTTTGCCCATTCTTTATCATCATAAGTGTTGCTTTTTTTATAGTATTCAGCATCTCTCTGTTTTTTCGCAAGTATTGCCAAAGGAGCAATTAACCGGTATTGATGAACTTTTGGATTGTTTTGTTCTATTTGAGTGACAGATGATACTACTTTACTTAATTCGTCATTTGTAACATGGTTTTGTCCTATTGATAAAAGACATACCAACAGCATTACTGCAGTCATTGTTATTTTCATTTTTTTGGGATTTTGGGGCGTTAATATTCATAATGTAATGTCAACAAACGGGTATGTAGGTTTTGTGTATTTGATTATTAAACACAATAATTTTTATGAAATTTCATATAAGTGGTTAATATTCAATAGCTAAGATAGGTATAATGATTAAAAGTAGGTTACGGAAAAACCGCAAATTTATATGGGGATTTCTCCCCTAAAAGTGCTTCAAGGTATTGTCATTACTGGTGTTCAGGGAACTTTAAGACCAGTTTTTGAATTTTTGAAGAAAAATGTATAAAATCTGCCATCAGACTAGTGGTAGTAACGTCTGAGAGTATTTTTAAAAAATAGGATAAAACGTCATTTTTTTCTGTAAACAACACAAATCCTATCATTTTAAGTGTTTTTTTGAGGGAAATCAATTAAAAAAGTGTCATTTTTTTCCTTCAAAAAAACTAATTGATACCATACAGTCTTTTTTATTGTATGTTTAGGAATATTACAATGTTTGATTAATCATTTACCAGGATGATATACTGGTGTTTTTGTCAAGAGGAATATTTACATGTATTGTATCCAACGTTTTAGAGGTATGGATATTATTTTTGAAGCTAAAAGCTTTCTTTTTGTTTTTTCTCAATTCTCTTTTTATTCTTCGCCACTCTTTTTTACTGTAAAAATCTTTGTCTTTGGTAAGAATAGAAGATTCTACAATTAATCTGTTAACAACTACATCCTCCTGATTTGTACTGTATTGTTCTTCTTGAATTTGATCATCAATAGATCTTACAGAAGAATAGTCTGTCTGAAAGTCTTGTCCAAAGGACATGCTACAAACAAATAAAAATGTGAAGTAGATTACAAGATTTAATTTCATTTCCCAGAATTTTAATACGTTATTACGATCTTAATCATTTTAACATTAAAAAACATATCAAAATTATTCCCCTCAAAATAATAAATATGCTACACAAGTGTTACAACAAGTTAACGCTGTAAAAATAATAATATTACTTCGTTTTATGCTACGGTAAGACCGCATTTTTTATGGGGATTATTGTAAAATCGATATAAGGACTGTTTTTTACGATAAAGTTATAGGTTGAACGCTTTTTTAACAGCATCTACATAGTCTAATTTTTCCCAAGTAAAGAGTTCTACTTCTTTTGTGATCTTTCCAGAATAGGGACTTTCAAAAACTTTTGTAATGGTTTTAGGCTCTTTTCCCATATGTCCATAGGCAGCAGTTTCTAAATAAATGGGATTACGTAGTTTGAGTCGTTTTTCTATAGCAGCAGGACGCATGTCAAAAATAGTTGCTACCTTTTCTGCAATTTCTCCATCAGTAAGTCCTAAGGTACTGGTACCATAGGTATCAATGAAAATAGAAGTTGGCTCTACTACACCAATAGCATAAGACACTTGAACCAAAACTTCGTTGGCAATACCTGCAGCTACCAAATTTTTTGCGATATGACGAGAAGCATATGCAGCTGATCGGTCAACTTTACTAGGGTCTTTTCCAGAAAAAGCACCTCCTCCATGAGCTCCTTTTCCTCCATAAGTATCTACGATAATTTTTCTTCCAGTTAATCCTGTATCTCCATGAGGTCCCCCAATAACAAATTTTCCTGTTGGGTTTATATGATAGGTAATAGCATCATTAAATAAACCTTGAACATATTCTGGAAGCTGTGCAATAACTCTTGGGATTAAAATAGAAACAATGTCACTTTTTATTTTAGTAAGCATAGCATCATCATTACTATCAAAATCATCATGCTGCGTAGATACCACTATTGCAACAATACGTTGTGGGATGTTATCATCATTATATTCGATAGTTACTTGACTTTTAGAATCAGGGCGCAAATAGGGTATTTCTTTTCCTTCTCTTCTTAACTTTGCTAATTCTAATAGTATTTTATGAGAGATATCAAGTGCTAACGGCATATAGTTAGCCGTTTCTTTAGTTGCGTACCCAAACATCATTCCTTGGTCACCAGCTCCTTGTTCTTCTTTGGTTTCACGATCAACCCCTTGATTAATGTCTTGTGATTGTTCATGAATCAAAGAGATAACACCGCAAGAATCCCCATTAAATTGGTATTCTCCTTTAGTATAACCAATGTTATTAATAACATCTCTGGCAATGTGTTGTACATCAAGATAAGTTTTTGATTTTACCTCTCCTGCTAGAACCACTTGGCCAGTAGTAACCAATGTTTCACATGCAACTTTAGAATCTGCATCAAAAGCAAGAAAATTATCTAATAGAGCGTCACTAATTTGATCTGCTATTTTATCCGGGTGTCCTTCAGATACACTTTCTGAAGTAAATAAATATGCCATTTGTTATTGTTTTGTCAAGAGAACTTTGACTGGATTTACATGCGAAGCTTCGATATAACTTGTAAAATCGAACTGCTTTAGCATTTTAAATCTGTATAGCTAAAACTATACATGATATAGGGTTGCAATCAGTCAAATCTTTCCCTTAGTACTATTTTGCGGCCAAAGGTAAAAAAAAAGATATGAATTAAAGGTATTTAACACATCATTAATTATTACTCAATTAGGATAAAATTTATAGTGAAATTATTTTTAAATAATTGTGAGGTGATTTAAAAATAATTAGTAGCTTTGCCTCGAAGTTTCTTATACATGTTAATTAAGTTATTAAGAAAGGTGGAGGGAATAGACCCGATGAAACCTTAGCAACCCTTTATTTATAAAGAAGGTGCTAAATTCTATCCTAAGAATGCTTAGGAAAAGATAACCACGACACAATTGCTTTTCTGTAATTGTTGCTTCCTTTCTTTTTTAATTTAAAACATAAACATCTTTAGATGTTTTTTTGTATTGGTAATGAAACCATATTTTGAGAAGTAATCTCAGATGTTTTTAGTAACTGTTATTTTGGTGTATCCAAAACAACTAAAAAGAAAAGAATTATGAGTTCACAAAAATTTGCAACAGAAGCACTACACGCTGGTCATGATGTATCTGCCAATGCAGGCACTAGAGCGGTACCTATTTATCAAACAACATCTTATGTTTTTAATGATGCAGATCATGCAGCCAACCTATTTAATCTATCAGAGCCTGGATTTATTTATACAAGATTAAATAATCCAACAAATGATATTTTGGAGCAGCGTCTTGCTGCTTTGGAAGGAGGAATCGCTGCAGTGGTTACAGCCTCTGGCACGGCGGCTATAAGTACAACGTTACTTACGTTACTTAAAGCAGGGGATCATATAGTGGCTTCTAGTAGTTTGTATGGTGGTACCTATAACCTTTTGAGTGTTACCTTACCAAGATTAGGGATTACTACTACATTTGTAGACCCTTCAAATCCCCAGAATTTTGAGGAAGCTATACAAGAAAACACAAAAGTATTTTTTGCCGAATCTCTTGGGAACCCCAAATTGGATGTATTAGATCTAAAGGCGATTTCTTCTGTGGCAAAAGCTAGTAAGTTGCCGTTTATTGTAGATAATACCGTTGCAACGCCAGCATTGCTAAATCCGATTGAGTATGGGGCTAATATTGTTATTCACTCGCTTACCAAGTACATTAGTGGTAATGGAACTTCTTTAGGAGGAGTTATTATAGATGCCGGTACTTTTGATTGGTCTAGTGGTAAGTTTCCAGAATTTACAGAGCCATCTCCAGGTTATCATGGGCTAATTTATCATGATGTGTTGGGAGCAGCTGCGTTTATAGCTAAGATTCGAATAGAGGGATTAAGAGATTATGGTGCTGCCTTAAGTCCGTTTAATTCATTTCAGATTTTGCAAGGCTTAGAAACATTGGATATCAGAATTCAAAAACACAGTCAAAATGCATTACAACTTGCACAATGGCTAGAAAAACAAGATAAGGTGACTTGGGTAAAATATCCTGGACTAGAAAATGATTCCTATTATAACTTGGCTAAAGAGTACTTGCCAAAAGGACAAAGCGGGATTATTACATTTGGAGTTAAAGGTGGGTTTGATTCTGCTAAAACCGTGGCCAATGAAACAGCTATATTTTCTTTGTTAGCTAATATAGGAGACTCAAAATCATTGATTATACACCCAGCAAGTACAACTCATCAACAACTGAATGAGCAACAACAGGAATCTACAGGAGTAACTCAGGATCTAATAAGGTTATCAGTTGGTTTAGAGGATCTAGAGGATTTAAAAGAAGACCTAAGCACCGCATTTGCAAAAATAGGCTAATCTATATTATAATTATTTATGCTTCAAAAAATAGACATTTCAAACTTTACAACGGTAAAGGGTAAGTATATTGATCAGATATCTTTAACATTTGAAACCTTTGGAAAACCATTGCACACCGCGCCTATAGTTTTGGTGAATCATGCACTTACCGGTAACTCTACTGTTTGTGGAGAAAATGGATGGTGGAACGGTTTGATAGGAAAAAGAAAAAGTATCGATACTGATCAGTATACTATAGTGTCTTTTAATATCCCAGGTAATGGATATGATGGAGTAAAAGAAAACCTTTTTGAAGAATATAAGATTTTTACAGCAAGAGATATTGCAGCAATATTTGTAGAAGGATTGCAAAAACTGA
Organism: Aquimarina discodermiae; assembly: GCF_040786235.1. Classification (NCBI taxonomy): domain Bacteria; kingdom Pseudomonadati; phylum Bacteroidota; class Flavobacteriia; order Flavobacteriales; family Flavobacteriaceae; genus Aquimarina; species Aquimarina discodermiae. The sequence continues at coordinate 93,983 of NZ_JBFMKP010000002.1, read as the reverse complement.
ATGTGCAAAAACTATACGCTGTTATAGGAGGTTCGGTAGGAGGAGGAATTGCTTGGGAATTAGCTGTGTTACAGCCAAAAATGATCAAACATTTGATTCCGATAGCAGCCGATTGGAAATCTACAGACTGGTTAAAAGCAAATTGCTTGGTACAAGAGCAGATTCTTTTAAATTCTAGTAACCCGGTATATGATGCGCGACTACATGCAATGATCATGTATAGATCACCGCAGTCGTTTAAACAGAAGTTTGACGGAAGTTATAATGACGAAAAAGATATGTTTAATGTCGAAAGTTGGCTGATTCATCATGGTAAAAGGCTAGAAAAAAGATTTTCATTACTGGCGTATAAATCATTAAATCATGTATTGGCTCATATAGATATAACTGCAGAAAGAGGGAGTTTTGAAGAAGTAGTCGAAAATATCGAATCAAATATTCATATTATAAGTGTAGATTCTGATATGTTTTTTACAGAAGCCGAAGATAAAGCTACCTTTGCAGCGTTAAAAAAAATAAAAAGTAATGTAACGCATGGAAGTATTTGTTCGGCACATGGTCATGATGCATTTCTGATAGAGTTCGAACAATTAAGTGAATTGTTAAAAGATGTTTTTTAAAAGGAATAAATTGATAAACAATAAGATTTATTTTTTAAACAATACTAAAATTTAAACGAGTGAAAGTTTTAAAATTTGGCGGAAAGTCATTAGCTAATGGTAAAGGAATAGAAACCGTTGTTAATATTATAGAGGATAAAGTTAAAAAAGGACAACAGATTACTGTAGTATTATCTGCCAGAGGAAACTCTACAGATGAGTTAGAGGCAGTTCTTGAAAAAGCTGCAAAGAATGAAGATTATTCAACTTTATTGAACGCTTTTAAAGAATATCAATTAGCAGGTTTTGAAGGAGTAGATGTTAAGGAAGAGTTTGAAACTTTGGATAAGCTTTTTGGCGGAGTTTCTTTATTGGGAGATTATAGTAAAAGGATAAAAGATCAAATACTCTCTCAGGGAGAGGTGATTTCTGCTAAGTTGCTTACGCATATACTAAAAAGTAAAGGGATTCAGGCTAATTTTACAGATAGTAGAACATTAATAGTTACCGATGATCAATTTGGAGACGCACAACCTCTGGATAAATTGTCTAAAGAAAATGTAATTAACCATTTTAAAAAGTACAATGGTCCTACAGTAAATGTGGTAACAGGTTTTATTGCTTCTAATACTAAAAATGAAACGACTACATTAGGTAGAAATGGAAGTAATTATACAGCATCTTTATTGGCCAATTATTTGGACGCAGAAGAGTTGCAGAATTTTACACACGTAAACGGAATTTATACAGCCAATCCGGATTTGGTGCCAGATGCTAGAAAAATTGAAAAACTTTCATTTACAGAAGCTAATGAATTGGCGTATTTTGGCGCAAATATTTTGCATGCAAAAACTATTATTCCTTTAATAGAAAAGAATATTCCACTTCGTATTTTAAATACATTTGATCACGAAAATGAAGGAACTCTTATTACTGCAGAAGCAAGTGAGAAAGGAATAAAATCACTTTCTGTGTTAGAAAATGTATCGCTGATAAATCTCGAAGGACGTGGTCTTTTAGGAAAAGTAGGAGTAGATGCAAGAATTTTTAAAGCTCTGGCCTATAAAAATATAAGTGTTAGTATTATATCGCAAGGATCCTCAGAAAGAGGAATAGGACTGGTGGTAGATGCAGAAAAGGCAAAAGAAGCAAAAATGGTTCTGGAAGAAGAGTTTGAATCTGATTTTTACAAGAGAGATGTAAGTAGAATTACAGTAGAGAAAGATGTTTCTGTAATCTCTATTATAGGTCAGGATTTAAGTACTTTTCATAAGCCGTACAATGCACTGATAAGAAACCAGGTAATACCGTTGTTGTTTAATAATACGGTAACTGGTAAGAATGTAAGTTTAGTTGTTAAAAAAGCTCAACTGCACAGAGCATTAAATGTTATTCATGGAGAGATTTTTGATATCGCTAAAAAGATCAATATTGTAATATTTGGTCATGGATTGGTAGGAGGTACTTTAATCGACCAGATTTTACAATCTGCAAAAGGAATAGAAAAGAGAAAAAATATTGACCTAACTGTTTTTGCAGTTGCCAATTCTAGAAAAGTGATACTTCGTAAAAAAGGAGTTGATAAAAACTGGAAAGAGCAATTAGAGAAAGAAGGGGGTTCTTACGAAGTAAAAGATATCATTAAATTCGCAGATGAAAACCATCTAGAAAACCTGATTGCAGTTGATAATACTGCTAGCGAATCTTTTACCAAACATTATATTACACTGGTAGAACATGGTTTTGATCTGGTTTCGTCTAATAAAGTAGCAAATACTTTGAGTTTTGATTTTTATAAAGAATTACGAGAGAAGCTCGAGAAAAATCAAAAACAATATTTGTATGAAACCAATGTTGGAGCCGGGCTTCCGTTGATTGATACTATTAAGTTGTTGCATTTGTCAGGAGAAAATATAACTAGAATTAAAGGAGTGTTTTCTGGATCACTAAGTTATTTGTTCAATACCTTCTCGTCAGAAGAAAGACCGTTTAGTGAAGTGCTTCAAGAAGCCATAGATAAAGGATTTACAGAGCCAGATCCAAGAGAGGATTTATGTGGTAATGATGTGGGTAGAAAATTGTTGATTCTTGCAAGAGAGTTAGACTTGAGTAATGAATTTAATGATGTTCAAATAGATAATCTTATACCAGAAAACCTTAGAGAAGGAGAGGCTTCAGAATTTTTAGGAAGACTAAAAGAACTCGATTCAGTATATCAAAAAATAAAAGAGGAGCAAAAACCAGGGCATGTTCTAAGGTATATCGGTGATCTTTCTGGTGACCTGTCACAAGAAAAAGGTGATTTGAAGGTGAAACTGGTATCTGTGTCAGAAGGTAGTTCATTGGGGCAGGTAAAAGGGTCTGATTCTATTTTTGAAATTTACACAGAGTCCTATGGGGATCAGCCTGTGGTGATACAAGGAGCAGGTGCAGGAGCTGCTGTAACAGCCAGAGGAGTTTTTGGTGATATTTTAAGATTAGCAGATAAAGGTTAGGTAATAAACTTCTTTTGATTGTAAGAGGTTAAAATATATAAAGCGATGAAAATACAACTTAAAAGAATTGATAGTGATTATCATTTTGAACTAAAAAATGAAAGAGGTCATACTACTTATATGGATAGCAAAGCAGCGGTAGGAGGTCATGATTTGGCACCAAGTCCTATGGAGTATGTGTTAATGGGAGTGGCTGGATGTAGTTCAATAGATATTATATCTATCTTAAAGAAACAAAAGCAAGAAATTACTTCTTATAGCGCAGAGGTAGACGGAACTCGCGAAAAAATTGATGGAGCAACCCCTTTTAAATTAATTGTTGTAACTGTCTTTTTGGAAGGAGAAATAGCACCAGAAAAAGCAAAAAGAGCAGCACAATTGTCTTTTGAAAAATATTGCTCAGTATCCAAAACATTAGAACCCACTGCAGAAATACAATATAAAGTAGTAGTAAATAATAAAGAAATATGAGTCAGGAGAGTAAAAAATTTGAAACACAAGCAATACGAACGCAGACAGAGAAGACTCAGTTTTTAGAGCATTCTGCTCCTTTGTATCTTACTTCTGGATTTGTTTTTGAAGATTCTGAAGAAATGAGAGCTTCTTTTGCAGAAGAAAAAGAACGTAATCTATATAGTCGTTTTAGCAACCCTAATACTACAGAGTTTGTAGATAAGATGTGTCAGTTAGAAGGAGCAGAGGATGGGTATGCATTTGCGACAGGTATGGCAGCAGTGTTTTCTACTTTTGCTGCATTGTTGGATAGTGGAGATCATATTGTATCTGCACGATCGGTCTTTGGATCAACACATACGCTGTTTACAAAGTATTTTCCTAAATGGAATATAGAAACCAGTTACTTTCAGATCAATGAGCCAGAAACTATAGAAGGTCTTATTAAACCAAATACAAAGATTCTTTATGCAGAGTCCCCGACAAATCCGGGAGTAGATGTTTTGGATTTAGAACTGTTAGGTAAGATTGCAAAAAAGCATAATTTACTACTGGTGATTGATAACTGTTTTGCAACACCATATTTACAGCAACCTATTAAATTTGGAGCAGATCTGGTAATTCATTCCGCGACAAAGATGATAGATGGTCAAGGTAGAGTATTAGGAGGAGCTACTGTAGGAAGAAAAGAACTTATTCGAGAGATATATTTGTTTTCACGCAATACAGGGCCTTCATTGTCTCCATTCAATGCATGGGTACTGTCAAAAAGTTTAGAAACCCTTGCGGTTAGAGCAGAAAAGCATTGTGATAATGCCTTAAAGCTTGCAGAATTTCTTGAGGCTCACCCAAAAGTTAATTGGGTAAAGTATCCTTTTCTTAAATCTCACCCTCAATACGAAGTAGCTAAGAAGCAAATGAAATTAGGAGGAAGTATGGTTGCTTTTGAAGTAAAAGGTGGAGTAGAAGGAGGGAAAACATTCTTTGATAGTATAAAAATGTGTTCGTTGTCTGCTAATTTGGGAGATACAAGAACCATAGTAACACACCCTGCATCAACTACGCATAGCAAATTGGCTGTAGAAGATAAGTTGTCTGTAGGGATCACAGATGGCTCTGTAAGATGCTCTGTTGGACTAGAGCATATAGATGATATTATAAAAGATATCGCGCAAGCGATCGATCAGATTTCGTAGCGGTTATTCGTAAAATTTTGTTTATAAATTGTATTTCTAGATATAAGAATGTATTAAACAAGCCTTTGAAAATCAGTAGTTTTTATAGGCTTGTTGTATGAATTGTAGTAGTGTTTTAATGAATAATTATTATGTAAAATGGTTATTTGTTCAATAATCTATAAGATTAGTAGGGTATTTATTGTAAATATCATAAAAATCGATGTTTGTTTGATATTTTGTGATTTAAAAAGGTTTGGAGTAATAAATTATATTCTATATTTGCAAAGTACTCTACTGGTTTAGTAGGGTAATAGATTTAAAAGATTGCAAAAGAGATGATATTAGATAAAGTCGCTACACAGAAAACCACATACCAAGACGATAGAACGTCTGAGAAGCCGGTACGTAGTATTGCAAAAGCAGTAAGTTGGAGAGTTGTGGGAACACTTGATACTTTAATAGTGTCTTATGTATTAACAGGAGAAATAGCATTAGCTACTTCGATAGCTTCTGTTGATTTTGTAACCAAAATGATTTTGTATTTCTTTCATGAAAGAATTTGGAATCGTATAAAATGGGGGAGATAATCCTTTTATAAGTAATAGTTAAGATTAGAAAGATTTTGTTAAGAAGTTATGAGCTTTACTGAAAAAGAAATAGAAAAATTGAATCAGGAGTTTAAAGAAAAGACTCCGTTAGAGATAGTGCAGTGGGCAATAGAAAATGCAGAAAGACCTGTGGTTACTACTAATTTTAGGCCTTATGAAGCATCTATTCTTAATGTATGTGCGGCAGCAAAAAAAGATATTCCGGTGATTTGGTGTGATTCTGGATATAATACACCAAACACATACAGACATGCAGAATCTGTAATAGAATTATTAGAATTAAATATAAAACTTTATGTGCCTAAACAAACCAGCTCGCATAGAGATGTAGTGATGGGGATACCAGGTATAGAGGACCCACAACATAAAGTTTTTACAGAACAAGTGAAATTAGAGCCTTTCAAAAGGGCGATGAAAGAGCATGCTCCAGATGTTTGGTTTACTAACCTTAGAAAAGGACAAACAGCATTAAGAGACTCTTTAGATATTTTAAGCCTTGGTAGTGATGGAGTGTTAAAAGTTAGCCCTTTTTACTACTATAGCGATGCAGAATTAGATGTCTATTTAGATGAAAATAATCTGCCAAATGAATTTAAATATTTTGATCCTACTAAAGTATTGGATAATAGAGAGTGTGGTATTCACACAAACTAATAAAAAATAAGAAAAAGCATAGCATGGAAATACTTGAAAAGAAAATGGAAAGAACAGCAATTCTTAATGTAAATCCTTTAGAAAGTGAAGCAATCTATATTTTTAGAGAAGTAGCAGCACAGTTTGAAAAGCCAGTTTTGCTTTTCTCTGGAGGAAAAGATTCTATAACTTTAGTAAGATTGGCTCAGAAAGCATTCTGGCCTGCAAAAATACCTTTTCCATTATTACATATAGATACAGGACATAATTTCCCTGAAACGATTGAGTTTAGAGATCGTTTAGCAGAAGAATTGGGAGTAGAATTAATCGTTCGTAACGTGCAGGATTCTATAGACCAAGGAAAAGTTGTCGAAGAAAAAGGAAGATATGCAAGTAGAAATAGCTTACAAACAACAACACTTCTTGATGCTTTAGAAGAATTTAAGTTTGATGCAGCAATTGGTGGAGCTCGTAGAGATGAAGAAAAGGCAAGAGCAAAAGAACGTATCTTTTCTGTAAGAGATGATTTTGGACAGTGGGATGAGAAAAATCAACGACCAGAATTATTTGATCACCTAAACGGTAAGATAGACTTAGGGCAAAATGTAAGAGTTTTTCCTATCAGCAACTGGACAGAATTAGATGTTTGGAGTTATATAGAAAAAGAAAATATTGAAATCCCTTCTATCTATTTTGCGCATAAACGTAAAACGTTTGTAAGAGACGGTATGATCTGGTCTGCAGAGGATGATGTGGTGTATCGAGATGAAAATGAAGAGGTAGAAGAAAGGCTAGTGAGATTTAGAACTGTAGGTGATATGTCTTGTACAGCAGCAGTACTTTCTGATGCAGTAACCATTGATAAAGTAGTTGCAGAAATCAGAGATTCACAGATTTCTGAACGTGGAGCCAGAATTGATGATAAGAGATCTGAAGCTGCAATGGAGAAAAGAAAACAACAAGGATATTTTTAAAGAAATCATGAATTGAAACTTATCATAGTTTCACATGATCATGAAGGAATAATAAACTAAGATAAAAATTTTTGGAAGATAGTATTGACATTTCTGGCAGCCTAGTCAATCAATACTTATCAACCATCAACCAAAATAGGATGGACGTATTAAAAATAGCAACAGCAGGAAGTGTAGATGATGGAAAAAGTACCTTGATTGGTCGTATTTTGTATGATACAAAATCATTAACTACAGATAAACTAGAGGCTATAGAAACTAGAAGTAAAGCAAATGGTTTTGATTACTTGGATTTTTCATTGGCTACAGATGGATTGGTGGCAGAAAGAGAGCAAGGAATTACCATAGATGTAGCTCATATATATTTTTCTACAAAGACCAAAAGTTATATTATAGCAGATACACCAGGGCATATAGAGTATACTCGTAACATGGTAACTGGTGCTTCTACTTCCCAAGCTTCAATTATTTTGGTTGACGCTAGAAAAGGAGTGATCGAGCAAACATATCGTCACTTTTTTATCAATAACTTGCTTAGGGTTAAAGATGTAATTGTTGCTGTAAATAAAATGGATTTGGTAGATTTTTCTCAGGAGAAATACGAAGCTATAAAAGCAGATTTTCAAAACCTGATTGCAAAAAGCGAATATAAAGATCAGAATATTACATTTATTCCGGTAAGTGCTTTACAAGGTGATAATGTAGTAGAGAAATCAGAAAAAACGCCATGGTATTCTGGGCAAACATTATTAGAACATTTAGAAGAATTAGATGCTCAAGATGTATATGAAAAAGCCCAAGCACGATTCCCTATTCAAACTGTTATTCGTCCTAAGAAAGATGAGTACCATGACTTCAGAGGATATGCAGGAAAATTATATGGAGGAGAATTTTCTGTAGGAGATGAAGTAACTGTTTTGCCTTCTTTAACCACTTCAAGAATCAAAGAAATTTACTTTTTTGATCAAAAATTTGAAACAGCAGGAAGAGGAAGTTCTTGTACCATCACATTAGAAGATGATGTAAATGTGAGCCGTGGTGATATGATTGTAAAAACATCAGAAAAACCACAAATAGAAAAGCAACTTACGGCTACCGTTTGTTGGATGGATAGTAAAAGTCTTAATCCAGGAACTAATTATTTTATTCAGAATGGAAGTACAAGAATTCTGGCAAAAGTAAAAAGTATCAATGGAACAATTACAACAGATTTTTCTGGAGAGGATACTTCAAAAAATGAGTTGAAATTAAACGAAATAGGAAAAGTTCAAATACAATTAAGTAAGCCTTTGGCTTTTGATTCATATAAGAATAATAAAGCTTCTGGATCATTTATATTAATTGATTCACAAACCAATAATACCTCAGGAGTAGGCTTTATAGAATAAATAAAACACACTTTTTTAAAAGAGAATAGATCAGATTTTTAAGACAGAAAAATAAGTATACAAAAGTCATAACTATACCCTTTTTTTAAGAGTAAGAAACACCAAAGAGATGCAAAGTTTTAGAACCGAAATAGAAAACCCGATTGTAGAAAACGATATTATAGAATTAGCTAATAAAATAGAGCAATTCCATAATGGTAAGATTGATGAAGAAAAGTTTCGTAGCCTTCGATTAGCAAGAGGAGTTTACGGACAGCGACAAGAAGGGGTGCAAATGATTCGTATTAAATTACCATACGGTAAAGTATTGAGTAATCAATTAAAACGAATTTGTGAAGTATCTGATGAATACTCAAGAGGAAGGTTGCATATTACTACACGTCAGGATATCCAGATACATTATGTAGATTTAAATAGAACACCAGAGCTTTGGGCAGAATTAGAAAGAGATGATGTAACGTTAAGAGAAGCTTGTGGTAACACGGTACGTAATGTGACAGCTTCAGAAACAGCGGGTATTGACCCTAGAGAGCCTTTTGATGTATCTCCTTATGCAGATGCACTGTTTCGTTTCTTTTTAAGAAATCCGATTTGTCAAGAAATGGGACGTAAATTTAAAGTTTCTTTTTCTGGAACAGACGAAGATACAGGATTGTCTTACATGCATGATTTAGGTTTTATTGCTAAAATAGAAAATGGTGTTCGAGGATTTAAAGTAATGCTTGGTGGAGGTTTAGGATCGCAGCCAAGACATGCAGACGAATTATATAGCTTCCTGCCGTCTGATAAAATTATCCCTTTGATGGAAGGAGTATTAAGAATATTCGATCGTCATGGTGAGCGTAAAAGTAGAGCCAAAGCAAGAATGAAATTCTTAATAAAAGACATTGGATTAGACGCTTTTAAAACGTTGGTAGAAGCAGAGCAAAATGCGATCGTAAATAAAACCGTTGCTATCGATGCAGATGCATATCAACCTTCTGTTCCGGTTTCTATAGAAGCTCCTCAGGTTGCTATTAAAGATCAAAAGACATATGATTTATGGAAAGCTACTAATGTAATTGCTCAAAAGCAAGAAGGATATGTGGCAATTGGAATAAAAGTACTTTTAGGTGATTTTTATACAGATAAAGCAAGATTATTAGCAGATTTGGTACAGAAATATGCGGCAGGAGAAATTCGTTTATCATTACGTCAGAATATCTTGATCCCATTTGTAAAAGAAGAGCTAGTACCATTTTTCTATCAGGAATTAGAAAAATTAGGTTTTGTAGATCCGGGATATAATAAAGCAGTAGATATTACAGCTTGTCCAGGAACAGATACTTGTAACTTAGGTATCGCAAGTAGTACAGGTATTGCAGAAGAATTAGAAAGAGTAATTAGAACAGAATATCCACAGTATTTAGAAAATGAAGATTTAGTTATAAAAATTAGTGGATGTATGAACGCTTGTGGGCAACACAATATGGCAAATATTGGTTTCCAGGGAATGTCAGTTCGTACCAAAGATAAATTAGTTGCTCCGGCACTTCAGGTATTACTAGGAGGAGGAAACTTAGGGGATGGAAAAGGTCGTTTTGCTGATAAAGTGGTAAAAATACCAAGTAGAAGAGGGCCAGAGGCATTAAGAAGAATCCTTGATGATTATGAAAAAAATGCAAACGGTAAGCTTTTTGTAGAGTATTATGCAGAAAAAGGAGAAAAGTATTTCTATGATTTCCTTACTGATTTATCAAATGTAGAAAACTTAACTCAAGAAGATTTTATCGATTGGGGGACAGAAGAAGAATACGTAAAAGCTATTGGAGTAGGTGAGTGTGCAGGTGTAGTAATAGATTTGATTGCTACGCTGTTTTTAGAAAGTGAAGAGAAAATAGAAAACGCAAAAAAATCGTTAGAAAACGAAGTATATTCTGATGCTGTATATCATGCATATAGCTCTTTGGTAAACTCGGCAAAAGCACTGTTATTGGCAGAAAAGAAAAAGACAAATACACATGCAGGTATCATCTCTCAATTTGATGAAGAGTTTGTTGCCAGCGGAAAAATAAGTCTAGAAGGAACATTTGCAGATTTGATTTATCAGTTGCAAAAAAATGCACCAACAAAGGATTTTGCAATTAACTATATAAATAGTGCAGAGCAGTTTTTGAAAAAAGTACAAGAATTTAGAGCTGCAGAAATTGCTAAGGTTTAATAGTTGTATCAGGTTGTAATCAAGTGTTGTAGTCTTGATTCTTTTGGGAGTGAGCGAGTTAAATGAAATAGTTAGTATCTTTGCTGCCCAGAATGAACAAGATGTTTTGATAACAATTTTAAAACAACCTGCGATGATAAATAAGATAGAACATTGCTATAGATGTTGTTAAAGAAACGTATCTTGATAGTTCAGGATAGCTATAAAGATGAAAGAAAGAAATAATTTATATCCAGTTTTTTTAAAGGTAAAAAACCTAGAAGTCCTAATTGTAGGAGGAGGTAATGTTGCTGAAGAAAAACTTACGTTCTTATTAAAATCGAGTCCCGATGCTAATGTAACATTAGTTTCTCCTATGTTTAGAGAAGGTACTGTTGCCTTGGCGAATAAGTTTGGGATAGAAATGATTAATAAAAAATATCACAAGCGTTTTTTAAAAAGAAAACATATTGTGATCGCTACTACAGACGTTCCAGATGTTAATGTACAGGTGTACAAAGACTGTAGGAAAAGAAGTAAATTGGTGAATGTAGCAGATAACCCTCCGTATTGTGATTTTTATATGGGAGGAATCGTAACCAAAGGTAATGTTAAGGTGGCAATTTCGACCAACGGAAAATCACCTACCACTGCCAAAAGATTACGTCAGTTTTTTGAAGAAGTAATTCCTGAAAACATTGACGATTTAGTGAAGAATTTGAATAAATATAGAAAAACAATTAAAGGTGATTTCGAAGAAAAAGTAGATACACTTAACGAATTTACCAAAGGATTAATAGGAAAAAAGAAGTTGAAAAATGATCAAGACTGATATTTTAATAATCGGAGCAGGCCCAACAGGATTATTTACTGTTTTTGAAGCAGGATTACTGAAGTTGAAAACACATCTTATCGATGCTTTACCGCAACCGGGAGGTCAATGTTCAGAAATTTATCCTAAAAAACCAATTTATGATATCCCTGGATTTCCAGAAATACTGGCAGGAGATTTGGTGGATAATTTAATGGAGCAAATCAAACCATTTGATCCTGGGTTTACGTTAGGAGAAAGAGCAGAGACTATAGAAAAATTAGAGGATGATACTTTCTTAGTAACTACTAATAAAGGAACACAACATAATGCACCTGTCGTAGCAATTGCAGGAGGATTAGGTTCTTTCGAACCTCGTAAACCACCTATCCCAAATATTGTTGATTTTGAAGATAAAGGGGTAGCATATATTATTCGTGATCCAGAAGTATATAGAGATAAAAGAGTAGTAATTGCAGGAGGAGGAGATTCTGCACTAGATTGGACTATTTTCTTAGCAGAGGTAGCAAGTGAGGTAACTCTTGTTCATAGAAGAAATGAATTTAGAGGAGCTCTGGATTCTGTAGAACGAGTAGCAGAACTTACCAAATTAGGAAAGGTAAACCTAATTACAGAAGCAGAAGTAAAAGAATTAAAAGGAGAAGATCATGTAACCGGTGTAGGTATCAAGCACAAGACAAAAGGAGATATCGAGGTAAACACAGATTACTTCATCCCATTATTTGGATTGTCTCCAAAACTTGGTCCAATTGGTGACTGGGGATTAGAGATTGAGAAAAATGCAATCAAAGTAGATAATTCATACGATTATCAAACCAATATACCAGGAATCTATGCTATTGGTGATGTAAATACATATAAAGGAAAACTAAAGTTAATCCTTTCTGGTTTCCATGAAGCGGCAATCATGTGTCAAAGTGCTTATCAAAGAATTTTCCCAGATAAAAAGTATGTAATGAAGTATACTACTGTTGGTGGAGTAGAAGGATTTGATGGAACCAAAAAAGAAGCTAAAAAAGAAGTAGTAAAAGCAATTAACTAAAAATTAGTAGCTTTACTTAAATATAGAGCCTCACAACTTCTTATTGATTTTGTGAGGTTTGTAGAATATAAAATTATCGACAGAAATTTAAAAACATGTCAGACGTTACCATAAAAATCAAAGATAGAGAAGGAGTTGTACACGAAGTACAGGCACCAACAGATATGGCTATGAACCTAATGGAGGTTTGTAAAGCCTATGAGCTACCGGTAGAAGGTACCTGTGGTGGTATGGCAATGTGTGCTTCTTGTCAATGTTATGTTACATCTGATCATGAGTTACCAGAAATGGGACAGGATGAAGATATGATGTTAGCAGAAGCTTTTTATGTAGAAGATAACAGTAGATTAGGGTGTCAAATTCCGATTACTCCAGAATTAGATGGGTTAGAAATAGAGTTGGCTCCAGAATCTTAAGGTACTAACAAATTAATAAGACTGTAAGCAAAATTAAAACCGAATACTTTTTTTTAAGTATTCGGTTTTTACTTTTTATAAGAGAAAATGAATCCGAAAGCTAGAAAGCAGCCATAGTTCTCGTTATGTAATTATCCCAATTTCTTAAGGGTAGATGTATGCCTACACTATAGGTGCCTTCAGCAACCTCTAAGGTTAGTGTAGCCGAATGATTTCCTATTTTTTTATAAGCTGCCCAAACGTTTGCGTCACCACCTTTAATTTTAATTTGATTCAGTTCTCCTTTTACATTACCATACTCCTGACTTCCATGTAAATGAGTCAAACCTGTATACTTTTCATCCCATTTAATTTCTCCTGTTCTTAGGTCTTCAATTTTTAGTGTAATACTTTTTATATGCGCTGGGGCAACCTCATACCAAAAATCATATCTAAAATCTTCTAGACCAAAGGTATACCAGTTTTTTCTTTCCAGTGCTATATTTGGGATATGCCGTATAGACGCCCCTGATCCTGTCGTAATTTTGGTGGGCACTACCGTAACCGTCTTTTGTGTAGTAGTATTCTGAGTATTTTCAAATGTTTCTTGGGTAGGTTCAAAAACCTCATCTTTCTCACAAGAGCAAAATAAAGCAATAACTACGATGATAAAATAATTTTTCATGTCTATAAATTTAAAGTAAAAACAAATTTATAAAGTATATGATACAAAAATAGAGTGAATGTATGTAGTGTGTGTTTGATTGTATTAAATGGTCGTTCTATTGTACAAATGGTTACCAGTAAAATTAATATTCTTGTTCAGAACTCGTAGTGACTCTTTGTTTTTAAACCAGTTTAATAATGAAAAATGAAAATTGTAGAAAATGCATTTTTAGAGTGAGTTAAAACAAGTTTACATCAGTTCGATGTGTTATTAAAAGGTATATTTCAAATTCTTTTACATTTGATGTTTTTTGACCTATATTCATAAGATTTCATAGAGAGAAGTCAGAATACTAATAGCATTGAGAAGCATAGTAAATTTTTAGTGAAAGTATTGTAGTTCAATGTTGAGCCAAACAATTTTAGGGCATTTTCGGTTATAGCAGGTAGTTTGGCTTTGTAATAGATAACTCATGAATAATATAGAGGTAAAGATCAAAAGGTACTTTCTGCAATAGGGACTCAAAAAAAACCGTTCAAGTAAAAGAAACTTGAACGGTTATAATTTTATAGCTTAACAAAAATATTGTTAAACCGGTTTTTTACTACTTCTTAATAAAAGTAGAAGACAAGATAGTGTTGTTTGCACTTACTCTTAAGATGTACATTCCTTTAGGTAATTCAGAAACATTCAAAGAAGGCTTATATGTTCCTTGAGCGACGATTCGACCGTTCAAATTTACAATACTATAAGTACTTTTGTTTTCTGATGGATTATCGAAAGAAGTGTTAAGTTCATTTGCAACAGGGTTCTGGAATAAAACAATGTTGTTTGCAGAAGGTGGTGCTGTTGCAGTACTTTTGCTACTTCCATTTTGTGAACAATCTCCTTTATTTTCCCATCTGCCGTTAGATAAAAGTTTCCATAACCTTCCTTGGTATATAACTTTGTCTCCTGTTCTATATCTTACTCCTCGTTGCCATAATTTAACTCCTTCACATAGATCAGATGTAGGTATTTCAGAACACTTATCTCCCGTAGGTACCCATCCAATAGTGCAACAATGTAATTTCCAAATTTCATTACCATTTCTAATAACTCTGTCGCCTACTCGATATCTTCCATTGATTGGATCCCAGAACGGAATTCCTTGGCAGTTTACGGTATCGTTACTTGTGTCTCGTAGTGTAGTTACAGAAATCTCTTCACTAAAATTAGATTGATTGCCAGCTCTGTCTTCTGCACGAACTCTAAATACAAATGTAGTATTAGCACTCATACCATTCATAGTAACTTGAGTAGCATTTTTACCAGGGCTATTAAAGTAAACTTTATTATTATTGGTAATACCAAAATAAGAAATAAAATCACCATTTGGGTCAGAAGAAGCATCCCATGATAATGTAAAAGATGAACTAGTTATATTAGAAGCCCTAAGATTAGTAGGAGTTGTAGGAGCAGAATTTGCAGAAGTTTCAGATGTCGAACTCACATAACAGCTACCTCTTGATATCGTTCCGAATACATTTGGTAATCTCTCAATCATTTCGCTATTTCTAATGAAAAAGGTGTCTCCAGAATTATTTCTGGAAAGATTTTGTTGAGGTAACCCTTCACAGCGATTAACTCCTGTAAAATTTGCATCATTACGAGTTGTAAATGATACCTCTCTACTAAAACCAGAGGCATTACCCGCTTTATCTCTGGCCTGTATTCTAAATCTATAGGTAGTATTAGGAGTTAATCCTGTAATAGTACGTGAACTAAAGAATTGCGCAAAGCCATTCGTAAAACTTGTTCTGTTATTAGCTTCTTTGCCAAAATATGTGTCTAAATCACCATCGCGATCACGAGAAAGATCCCATTGAAGATGAGCAGACGTACTGGTGACATCAGAAACTCTAAGATTGGTAGGGGCTGTAGGAGCAGATGCTACTTTTTTTTGTTGACTCTTAGCAGTACCTGCAGAACTTACATAACAGCTACCTCTTGATATCGTTCCGAATACATTTGGTAATCTCTCAATCATTTCGCTATTTCTAATGAAAAAGGTGTCTCCAGAATTATTTCTGGAAAGATTTTGTTGAGGTAACCCTTCGCAGCGATTAACTCCTGTAAAATTTGCATCATTACGAGTTGTAAATGATACCTCTCTACTAAAACCAGAGGCATTACCCGCTCTATCTCTGGCCTGTATTCTAAACCTATAGGTAGTATTAGGAGTTAACCCTGTAATAGTACGTGAACTAAAGAATTGCGCAAAGCCATTCGTAAAACTTGTTCTGTTATTAGCTTCTTTGCCAAAATATGTGTCTAAATCACCATCGCGATCACGAGAAAGACCCCATTGAAGATGAGCAGACGTACTGGTAACATTAGAAACCCTCAAGTTGTTGGGTGTCGTAGGAGCAGTTCCTGATAATTTAGAAGTTGAAGTGGGCAGACCAGAAGTATGCGCGTTTGCCGATAAAATCCCTAAAGTCATTAAGAATAATAGCATTTTGAAAAATGTTAAATTGTTTTTCATTTTTGTGTGTTATATAAAGTTAATAAATAGGTTACTAAAATACAATGGGGTAAAAAACAGTTTGATTTTTGGGTTAAAGATCTATAAGGGAAGTGTGTTAGATCTTTTGTTCCTTTGTTATTAGAAGTAAGTAGTTAATGCTTACAAAAAATAAAGAAAAAACACTGAATTTTATGAGTCTATATAAATTAGCTTTTCAAATATATAAGGTAAAAGTTTAGGATTTATTGGTAATTGTATGAACGGTAGATATGATTACATAAAAGGTAGTTTACATTGTATAAAGTGCTTTTTTGTCTTGTAAATATGATACTTGGGTAGAAAAGAAAAACATATGATATGTTTTTAATGAAATTTTTAACTTTTCCTTGCAAAACAAAAGGTTATACCGTTAATTTGCAGTTCAATTTACAGTAAGTGCTGTTTAGTTCATAAACATTGTAAATGTTATCAAGAAAGGTGGAGGGAATAGACCCTGTGAAACCTTAGCAACCCTTTATCTGTTAAAGAAGGTGCTACATTCTATTCGCATAGCGAAATAGATAACGAAGAGCATAGCCTTGCTATATTTTCTTTTCACTTTTCTAGATACACTTTTTACATGTTTTTAAAGAAAGATATGGTGCTGCCTTTTATTGTTTTGGAATAAGTGTAATAAAAAGTAACACGGCGAAATTTTATTATGAAGGATATATACAAAATACTTGAAGAAAGGATTCTTATACTTGATGGAGCAATGGGAACCATGCTGCAACGTCATAAGTTTACCGAAGAAGATTTTAGAGGAGAACGATTTAAGGATTGGCCTGTTCCTGTTCAAGGAAATAATGATTTGCTAAGCATTACCCAACCAGAAGCAATAAAAGAAGTGCATCGATTGTATTTTGAAGCAGGAGCAGATATTGTAGAGACCAATACGTTTTCGGGAACTACTATTGCTATGGCAGATTATGAAATGGAAGAGTTGGTTTATGAACTTAATTATCAATCTGCCAAAATTGCTAAAGAAGTAGCGCAAGAGTTTGCAGAAAAAGAACCTCACAAACCTCGTTTTGTAGCTGGGTCAATTGGTCCAACAAACAGAACAGCGAGCATGTCTCCAGATGTAAACGATCCTGGTTATCGCGCAGTAACTTTTGATGAATTAAAGATAGCATATAAACAGCAGGTAGAAGCCTTGGTAGATGGAGGAGCAGATATTCTTTTGGTAGAGACTGTTTTTGATACATTAAATGCAAAAGCGGCATTGTTTGCAATCGAAGAGGTAAAAGATGAAAGAAATATCGATATACCTGTAATGGTTAGTGGTACCATAACAGATGCCAGTGGTAGAACACTATCTGGTCAAACTGCAGAGGCGTTTTTGATTTCTATATCACATATCCCAATGTTATCTGTTGGGTTTAATTGTGCATTAGGAGCAAATCAACTTACACCACATTTAGAAGTACTTTCGCAAAAAGCAACATTTGGGATATCAGCACATCCTAACGCAGGTTTACCAAATGCATTTGGAGAGTATGATGAGACACCAGAGCAAATGGCATCTCAAATAAAAGAATATTTAGACAAAAGCCTAATCAATATTATTGGAGGATGTTGTGGTACCACACCAGAACATATTAAGGCAATTGCTGATATGGTAAAAGAATATAAACCAAGACGAGTTACCGTCTTAAGTTGATAGTTATCAGTTAATAGTTTATGGAGTATATAGAATTAGAGGTATGGAAGGAATCAAGAATATTGGTCAAACATTTATATGAAATGACAAGAGAGTTCCCAAAAGATGAATTATATGGACTGACAACTCAAATGAGAAGAAGTGCGGTTTCAATACCATCAAATATTGCAGAAGGTTGTGGTAGAAGAACTAAAGCAGATACGATTCAGTTTTTACATGTTTCAAGAGGCTCATTATATGAGTTGGAAACTCAATTGTATTTAGCTTTGGATCAAAATTATTGTAAAGAGAAAGATTATGAAATTCTTTTCGATCAAATTAGAAAGTGTAAAAAACTACTCAATGGATTTATTAACTATTATAAAAATTTATAAGTTATGATAGGTGATAGTATAAAACCATCAACAGATAACAGTCAACTTTCAACTAGGAGATATCTAAAATTATCGGGATTAGAACCATTAATTGTTACTCCAGAAACTAACTTTATAAATGTTGGGGAGCGAACAAATGTAGCGGGATCTCGAAAGTTTTTAAGACTGGTAAAAGAAGAGAAATTTGATGAAGCGTTAGATATTGCACGTCATCAGGTAGAAGGAGGAGCCCAGGTCATCGATATAAATATGGATGATGGTCTTATCGATGGAAAAGAGGCAATGGTAAGATTTTTAAATCTTATTATGGCAGAACCAGATATCGCCAGAGTCCCTATCATGATCGATAGTTCTAAGTGGGATATTATCGAGGCAGGTTTGCAGGTCGTACAAGGAAAATGTGTCGTAAACTCGATCAGTCTTAAAGAAGGTGAAGAAGAGTTTATTGCCCACGCAAAGGCGATTAAACGATATGGTGCGGCGGTAATTGTCATGGCATTTGACGAAGTAGGGCAGGCAGATAATTATGAGCGTCGTATAGAAATATCTAAAAGGTCCTATGATGTTTTGGTGAATAAAGTTAATTTTCCTCCAGAAGATATCATTTTTGATCTTAATATATTTCCTGTTGCTACAGGGATGGAGGAGCATCGTAAAAATGCAGTTGATTTTATAGAAGCAACCAGATGGGTGCGAGAAAACTTACCACATTGTAGTGTGAGTGGTGGAGTGAGTAATGTATCGTTTTCATTTAGAGGAAATAATGTTGTTAGAGAAGCTATGCACTCTGTGTTTTTGTTTCATGCTATAAAAGCAGGAATGAATATGGGAATTGTAAACCCGGCAATGCTCGAGGTATATGATGACATTCCTAAAGATTTGCTCGAACATGTAGAAGATGTAATCTTGAATAGACGTGATGATGCTACAGAGAGATTACTTGATTTTGCAGAAACGGTAAAAGGAACGAGTAAGGAGAAAACGGTAGACTTATCCTGGCGAGAAGAATCTTTACAGGATAGGATTACAAGAGCATTGGTAAAAGGGATCGATCAATACATTGTAGAAGATGTTGAAGAAGCCAGACAAAGTGTAGAGAAGCCGATAGAAGTGATAGAAGGGCATCTAATGACAGGGATGAATGTCGTTGGTGATCTTTTTGGATCTGGAAAAATGTTCTTACCTCAAGTAGTAAAATCTGCTAGGGTAATGAAAAAAGCAGTAGCCTATTTACTTCCTTATATAGAGGAAGAGAAAAGGAAAAATCCAAAAGCCGCCGAAGGAAATGGGTCAAACGGCCGTATTTTAATGGCAACCGTGAAAGGGGATGTACATGATATCGGTAAAAATATTGTTTCTGTAGTTTTGGGATGTAATAATTACGAGATCGTAGATCTTGGAGTAATGGTGCCACCAGAAAAAATTATTCAGACCGCTATAGATGAAAAAGTAGATATTATTGGGTTAAGTGGGTTGATCACTCCATCTTTAGATGAAATGGTGTATCTGGCCAAAGAAATGGAACGCAAAGATTTTAGTGTTCCGTTACTGATAGGAGGAGCTACGACTTCCAAAGCACATACGGCAGTAAAAATTGATCCACAGTACAAGAATGCGGTGGTACATGTAAATGATGCTTCTAGAGCAGTAACTGTAGTAGGGGACTTGCTTAACAAAAGAAGTAATCAAAAATATGTAGGGGATCTTAAAGAAGATTATGAAAAATTTAGAGAAGGATTTCTTAAACGTACCAAAAAGAAAGAATTTCTAAGCATAGCAGAGGCCCGAAAGAATAAATACAAAATAGATTGGTCTGAGAGTGAAATTACAAAACCCAATGAATTAGGAATCCAGGTAATTTCGGATTTTGATATCAAGAAATTAGAACCTTATATCGATTGGAGTCCGTTTTTTAGATCATGGGATTTACATGGTAAATATCCAGCTATTCTTGCAGATGAAGTAGTTGGAGAACAAGCAACTTCATTGTTTAAAGATGCAAAAGAATTATTGACTAAGGTTTTTGATGAAAAATTGCTTGGCGCAAAAGCTATATATGGTCTTTTTGAAGCGAATACGGTAAATGATGATGATATCGAAGTGACCTCAGAAAATGGTAGTTTTGAATTTAGAACTTTGAGACAACAACTAAAAAAACATGCAGGTAAACCTAATTTTGCATTATCAGATTTTGTAGCGCCAAAAGAGAGTGGTAAGCAGGATTATATTGGATGCTTTTGTGTAAGTACTGGTTTTGGTACCAAAGAGCTGGCAGAAGCTTATGAAGCAGATCATGATGATTACAATTCTATTATGATTAAAGCTTTGGCAGATAGATTGGCAGAAGCTTTGGCAGAGTATTTACACGAAAAAGTGCGTAAAGAAGATTGGGGGTATGCCAATGACGAGGCATTGTCAAATGTAGAGTTGATTAAAGAAGAATATAAAGGAATTAGGCCTGCACCGGGATATCCTGCTTGTCCAGATCATTTAGAAAAACTAACCATTTGGGAACTGTTAGAAGTAAAAGAGAAAATAGGAGTAGAACTAACAGAAAGTTTAGCTATGTGGCCTGCGGCATCGGTATCAGGGTATTACTTTGCAAATCCAGAGGCTAGATATTTTGGATTAGGAAAGATAAAAGAAGATCAATTAAAGGATTTCGCACAACGCAAAGAGATTGATCTCGAATATGCAAGAAAATGGCTGAACCCTAATCTTTCTGAATAAAAAGAATGATAGTTTAGATACACTTCGAAGTTGTCCAAATGATGATCGAAGTTATCCAAATGCACTTCGAAGTTGTCCAAATGATGATCGAAGTTATCCAAATGCACTTCGGAGTTGTCTAAATGAAGATCAAAGTTGTCTAAATACAATTCAAAGTCGTCCAAATGTACTTGAGAATTGTTTGAATGGGGGGCAAAGTTGTTTGAATGCATTTGAAAATGAATGGAATAGTGGTCAAAGTTAAATGTATTGTATTTGAGATTTAGTAAAAAAAGAAATAATGAATATAGAAGAATTTATTTCCAGATATAATGAAGTGTTTGAAGGAGACCCAT
Organism: Aquimarina discodermiae; assembly: GCF_040786235.1. NCBI lineage: Bacteria > Pseudomonadati > Bacteroidota > Flavobacteriia > Flavobacteriales > Flavobacteriaceae > Aquimarina > Aquimarina discodermiae. The sequence goes on along the minus strand of NZ_JBFMKP010000002.1, from coordinate 72,890 downwards.
GGTACGGGATATCTTTATGTGATGCTTTACATCAGATTCCTTTAGAGTTTTGGGATCGAAAACCAGAAGGAGCAGCACATTCGGTTACAGAATATGTATGGCATCTTATTGATTGGAAAAAATTTGTCATAGAAAAAGTAAAAGAAAATAAAGAGTATACGATTATCATGAACTCTTCGCAAGATTGGCGAGAACATGTATCTGTTAATACTAAAGATGATTTTAATGAAATTCTTGGTGAGTTAAGACGCGTACAACAATCGTTATGTGAGTTGATCGTATCTAAAGAAGAAAGCTGGTTTGAGAAGCGTACTGTAGGTAGAGATTATATCAATCAATATATGTTAGAAGGTATTTTGCAACATGATATATACCATTTGGGGCAATTAAATTTGATATATAGCCAGTTAAAGTTGATAAAATAGTGTTTTTTTGCGTGAGGGATAGAGGTGATATCCTTTTTAGTATACAATGTTTATAATGAAGTATAGATGTGTATTTAAAAGATAAAGCCGATAGCCCGACCTTGCATAGCAAAGGGAACGCCCAAATTAAGAGAGAAAGTCATAAGTTTTGTAGAGCTTATTATAGAAATATATAGTAGATGAAAGTAACAGATCACATAAAAAATGCGAAAGGAAAAACATTGTTTTCTTTTGAGTTAATACCGCCACAAAAAGGAAGAAGTATACAGGAATTGTATAATAATATAGATCCCTTGATGGAGTTTAATCCTCCTTTTATTGATGTTACAACCTCTAGAGAAGAATATATATATATCGATAGAGAAGGGTTACTTGATAAAAAACTAACCCGCATGAGACCTGGTACTGTTGGGATATGTGCGTCGATAAAACATAAATATAACGTAGATACCATCCCCCATGTACTTTGTGGAGGGTTTACCAAAGAAGAAACAGAGTATTTATTAGTAGATTGTCATTACCTGGGACTTGATAACGTAATGGCATTAAGAGGAGATGCAAGAAAGGAAGAAAAATATTTTGTGCCAACCAAAGGAGGTCATAATTACTCTAATGAACTTGTCGAGCAGATTACCAACATGAATAATGGTAAATTTTTGCACGAGGTGATCGAGAAAGGTAGTGAATCTGACTTTTGTATTGGCGTTGCTGGTTATCCAGAAAAACATCTCGAAGCTCCATCGATGGATACCGATATTAGAAGATTAAAAGATAAAGTAGATGCCGGTGCCGACTATGTGGTTACACAAATGTTTTTTGATAATAAAAAGTATTTTGCATTTGTAGATAAAGCAAGAGAAGCAGGAATCGAAGTGCCAATCATACCAGGGATTAAGCCAATCGCTGTAAAAAGACATCTGCAACTGTTACCGCAGGTATTTAGATTGGATATTCCTGATGAGTTGGTAAGAGCAGTAGAGAATTGTAAAAGCAATGCAGAAGTTCGCGAGGTAGGTGTAGAGTTTGCTATACAGCAATCTAAAGAATTGATGGAGTATGGTGTGCCAGTATTACATTATTATTCGATGGGTAAATCTGATAATATTAGAAAAATAGCTCAGGGAGTGTTTTAAAACTTTAAAAAGGGGATCAAACTGCTATTTGAAAAGTATTACTATTTTTGCCCGATGATAAAAAAGAATTGTTTCATTGTTATACTTATTATTTGTTTTGGAATACATGCTCAGGAAAACGGAGCAAAGTATACTATCGATGTCAATAATTATTACGGTACCATTCTTAAGCATAATCCGGATATTTCTCATCTAATAACGGGGCATCCGTCTGGGGTGATCTTTTCATTTCAACGTAAAACATGTGGTAATGAAACCTGGGAAAGGTTATATAATGCACCTGATTATGGGGTTTCGTTTTTATATCAGGACTTGGATAACGAATACCTTGGAGAAAGTTATGCGCTGTTTGCTCATTATAATTTTTACTTTTTTAAACGTCTTTTTATGTTTAGGGTAGGACAGGGAGTTGCCTATAACACTAAAATTTATGATCAAGATGAAAACTTTAGAAATGTTGCCTATGGTACACATTTAAATAGTGCCACCTATTTATTGCTCAATTTTAAAAAAGAACAAATTATTGGAGGATTAGGAGTACAAGCAGGATTGGGAGTAGTGCATTACTCTAATGGCAATTCAAGAGCCCCAAACAAGAGTACTAATACGTTGTTTCTAAATGCAGGAATAATCTATAATCTTGATCAGGAAACTCCAGAATATATAGAAAAGGTAAAAGGAGAAGTTAGAGGAGGGGCGCCGATTGGATATGGTGTTATACTTAGAGGAGGTATAAATGAGAGTGATTTGGTAGGATCTGGTAGATTTCCGTTTTATACGCTGGTTGCATTTGTAGATAAAAGATTTAACAAAAAAAACGTTTTGCAATTCGGAACCGAAGTGTTTTTTTCTAAAGCTTTGAAACGTTATATTGAGTTTAGAAGTGTAGGAGGGTTTAATGATGGGACTACAGGAGATGAAGATGCCAAACGAGTAGGGATTTTTGTAGGTCATGAATTATTGGTAAACAGGATTTCGATACCGGCGCAGATAGGATATTATGTTTATTATCCTTATGAATTTGAAGGACAAGTTTATTTAAGAACGGGAGTGCAATACTATGCAACCAAAAATATATTTGGGTCGTTAACGGTAAAATCTCATGCTGCCAAGGCAGAAGCAATGGAGTTTTCGATAGGGTATAGATTTTAAAAATAAAAATATAAAGTGATTATTAAGCCTTTTGATATAGCTGTGATGCGTTTTATACTACTTTTAGGAATATGCCTATTGTGTGGATGTAATTCTGAAGATGCACCAGATTGTTTTCAGAGGACAGGTAATACGATACAAAGAAAAGTTGAGGTTGCTAGTTTTACTAGAATCTTGGTAAATCCCAATATAGAACTTGTACTAAAACAAGGGAGTATAACTCAAGTAGTAATAGAAACAGGCGATAATCTCATTAATGAAGTAACAGCAGAAGTAAAAGAAGATCGTTTAATACTAAGTAATACAAATGATTGTGCTTTCTTTCGAGGCTTTAATCAAACAAAAATTTATGTTACTGCTCCTAATATAACAGAAATAAGAAGTGCTACCCAGTTTGATATTTCTTCTGATGGGGTTTTAAAATTTCCAAAACTAAATGTTATTTCAGAAGATTTTATTGAAGAATCTGGAAATACAACAGGCACTTTTCATTTAAATGTTGATCTGGAAAATTTAGAGGTTTTAGGAAATAATATTGCTACTTTCTTTATCAAAGGTAAAGTTACTTCTTTAACGGTAAATTTTGCTTCGGGTACCGGAAGGTTTGAAGGAGAGGGGCTTGAAGCAGAACGTGTTACAGTGAATCACAGAGGTGCTAACAAGATAATTGTAAATCCACTACAATCTATCGAAGGTGAAATAAGAAGTACTGGTGATTTAATTTTGGTAAATGAACCTTCAATAATAAATGTAAAAGAGTTTTTTACAGGTCGTTTGGTGGTTTTATAAACTTTTCTCCTTTCTCTTAAGTTATATAAACAGATGCAATATATAATTTGCGTAATTATATTGTGGTTTTAAGAGAGTTTTATGTCTATAATTATTCATAAATTTATAAATGCATTATCCAGACTTAAATAGTTGATATAAAAGCTTGTTTATACTTTTGTCATACATGCAGATTTTACCCAAATCTTAAGATAAAATGTTTGATTTTAGCTTGGTACATAATGTGTCCTTACGATAAACACATGTCCTTATGTACTCTTACTCTTAAGGATATTATGCTATGATCAATAAAGAAAAAAAAGTAGCTAACACTACTTTAGGTAAAAAAGAAAACTATCTAAAAAAGGAACTGTATAACCTCATTAAAAATGATAGTGCCGTATTCGATTTTCTCCAGGATGTTACAATCGATGGCCTTTGGTTTTGGGATTTAGATAAACCAGAAAACGAATGGATGAATTCTAAGTTCTGGACTACTCTGGGGTATGAGCCAGAAGAAATGCCTCATAAATCTTCGGCATGGCAGGATATCATTTTTCAAGAAGACCTCAAAAACGTATATAAAAACTTTGCAGAGCATTCTAAAAACCCAGAACATCCTTTCGATCAGATTGTGCGATATAAGCATAAATTAGGGCATACAATATGGATACAGTGTAAAGGGTTAATATGGAGGGATTCTAAAGGTAAGCCCAGAAGAATGTTAGGGGCACATACCGATTTAACCAAATTGAAAAATGCAGAAGAGAGTTTGCGAAAACGGATCGATTCGTTTCAACATATAATTGATGTTACCGATATGGGGACTTGGCAATGGAATATTCAGACTGGTGAAGTTGTTTTTAATGAAAGATGGGCTAATATCATAGGATATACATTAGATGAGTTAAAACCCATTTCCATCGATACTTGGTTAAAATATGCACATCCAGAGGATTTAAAAAAATCGAACGAATTGTTACAAGATCATTTTTCAGGAAAGACCAGTGTTTATGAGATCGAAGCGCGAATGAAACATAAGAATGGAGACTATATCTGGGTATTGGATAAAGGAAAGGTAGTAAGTAGGGATGCACAAGGAGATCCAGAATGGATGATAGGTTCTCATCAGGAAATCAACGAAAAGAAAAAGGATTATGAAAGAAATAGATTGTTTATAGAACAGGCTCCTAGTGCTATTGCTATGTTCGATGTAGAAATGAATTATTTGGCCGCTTCTCAAAAATGGTATGAAGTGTATGAAATTAATGAAGAAAATGTAATAGGAAAGTTATATTATGATATACGTACAAGAACAAAAAAACTGACCAATCAGATTAAAGAAATTCATCAAAAATGCCTTAATGGTGAAGTGATCAGAGATCATGAGAAAGAAATTAAAAGTGTTAATAAAGCAACAAAATGGCTTTTATGCGAGTATAGGCCATGGTATTCTAATGAAAATAAAATAGGAGGAATAATAATTCATACTTCTGATATCACCAAAATAAAAAAGGAGAAAGAATTACAAGCTATACTCGAAGTCACCAAAGATCAAAATAGAAGACTAAAAAACTTCGCACATATTGTTTCTCATAACCTTAAATCACACTCTGGCAATTTTGAAATGTTGCTGGATTTGTATATTCAAGAAAATCCAGAGGTAGAATACAATGAAATTATTCAGCTCTTTAAAAAAGCTTCTCAAAATCTTTCAGAAACGGTATTACATCTTAATGATGTTGTACTAATTAATACAACACTTAGCGAAAACCTTTCTTCGATAAGCTTAAAACGAATTATTGATAAAGTAATTCGAACAGTGTCTGCTTTTGCAATAGAATCGAAAGTGGTAATTAATAATAATGTTGATGAAAATATTTTGGTATTAGCAATACAGGCATATTTGGATAGTATCATTCTTAATTTTATTACAAACAGTATAAAGTATAGATCTCCTGATAGAAAAAGTCATGTAACTCTTACTACCGAAAAGAATAAGGATTATGTTGTGCTAAAAATAGAAGATAATGGATTGGGGATTGATTTGAAAAAGCATAGGTCTAAACTGTTTGGGATGTACAAAACATTTCATCCTAATGTTAGCAACTCTAGAGGTATTGGCTTGTTTATTGCTAAAAATCAAATTGAAGCAATAGGAGGAGATATTGAAGTAGAAAGCGAAGTTAATTATGGAACAACTTTTAAAATTTATTTTAGATATGAAAAAAGTTAGTCTCACATGCATCATAGATGATGATCCTATTTTTGTTTTTGGGATTAAAAAAGTGATGGAATTAATCAATTTTTCTGATGGGATAATGGTATTTAGGAATGGGCAGGAAGCATTAGATAATTTAAAACCAATTATTTTGTCAAAAGAAGAACTTCCTGATATTATTAGACCTTAATATGCCTATTCTAGATGGTTGGCAGTTTTTAGATGAGTTTGTTAAGATACCTTGCGCAAAAAAAATAATAATCTATGTTGTTTCTTCGTCAATAGACCCCGAAGATGTTCTAAGAGCTAAATCTTATCAGGGTGTAAGTGATTATATTGTAAAGCCAATTACCATAGAAAGATTAAAAGAGGTATTATATAACTTTGAAAAAGTATAACCTTAAAAAAAAACTAAGAGGAATACTTAATTGCCTCTGTTAAAAATTTTGTATCCACCTATTGGTAAACTCAGAATGATGCATTTCTGTGCTAAAAATTGAATTGTTGGCTTTATGCTATACTAAGGATATTAACAGAACTAAGGCAGGTAGTTTTAACTTCAATAAAAATATACTCTTAGACCCTGAAATCAATGCCATTTTTCCTTTGTATTATAATTTAACAAAAGAAACGTATCTTTAACTAGAATTATGTGGTTGGTTTTTTAGAAACAGTTTCGGTTTTGAAAATATCCATAAGGAAATAAGTACTCTTATACTTAGATTAAAAGAAGAATGAATAAAATCTTTTTAAATATCGTTTCCACTGATGAAATGATCTCTTAAAAATATGTTTATAAACTATTCAAACGTAGCTTAAAGATAAAGTTCCAGTTTAACATGATTTCTAATAAAGTATTTACCTTAAGAGGTGAGTTCTTAAGAAATAAATTATGCGAAGTGAACAAAATGAAATAGAGGATCCATTTTCTAAAAAAGAAGAGAATTACTTAAGAAAAGAACTTTATGATCTCATCCAGGATAATCATGTGATTTTTGATTTTCTTCAGGATGATATTACAGATGGTCTGTGGTTTTGGGATTTAGAGAATCCTGAAAATGAATGGACAAATAACAAATTTTGGGATGTTTTGGGATATGACCAAGATGATATACCCAAGAAACACGATAGTTGGAAAAACACTATTTTTAAGGAAGATCTTAAAAAGTTCTACAAAAATTTTACAGAACATTTTAAAAAACCTTTAAAACCTTTTGACCAAATTATTAGAGCTAAACATAAACTAGGGCATACGATTTGGATTCAATGTAGAGGGATTATTTTACGAGATCAAAAAGGAAAGCCTAAAAGAATGCTTGGGGTTCACAATGATATTACTTTACTAAAAAAAGCAGAAGAAGGACTGAAAGAACAAATAAAGTCTTTTCAGCATATTGTTGATGGAACCGATTTAGGAACCTGGCAATTAAATGTCAAAACGGGTGTGTCGGTTTTTAATGAAAGGTGGGCAAATATCATTGGGTATACTCTAGAAGATATGCCACCTATTACATTGGCTAATTGGCCAGATTATCTGCACCCAGATGATCTAGAACAATCTAATCAATCGTTAAAAGACCACTTAGAAGGAAAGACAGAAATATATGAGAGTGAGTTTAGAATGAAACATAAGGATGGAAGCTATGTTTGGATTTTGGACAAAGGTAAACTGGTTAATAGAGATGTAGACGGAAATCCAGAGTTAATGATAGGATCGCATCAGGAAATTACAGAGAAGAAAAGAGACTATGAGAGAAATCGATTGTTTATAGAACAGGCACCTAGCGCAATTGCAATGTTTGATATAAATATGTGCTATTTGGCAATTTCACAAAAATGGTATGAAGTATATGAGATCGATAGTGTCGATATTATAGGTAAATCGTATTATGAAGTTTTTGATAAAGAAGAAAAAGAAATTAAGAATATTCACCAAAGAAGCCTTGCAGGAAAGGTAATAAAAAATCATGAGCGAAAAATAGAAAAGCCTAATGGAGAGGTACAATGGCTTTTGTGTGAATATAGGCCATGGTATTCTGATAAAAACAAGACTGAAGGAATTATAATACATACTTCTGATATCACCAAAGTGAAAAAAGAAGAAGAATTACAAGCTTTGTTAGAAGTCACCAAAGATCAAAATAAACGCTTAAAGAATTTTGCACACATTGTATCACATAACCTTAAATCACATTCTGGTAATTTTGAAATGTTATTGGATATATACCTGCAAGAAAACCCAAAAGCAAAGAATAATGAAATTATTCAGCTTTTTAAAAAGGCTTCTCAAAACCTTTCAGATACCATTTTACATTTAAACGAGGTTGTACAAATTAATACTTCGATTAAAGATAGTTTAAAATCAATTAATCTGGGACAAGTTATTGATAAGGTAATAAGAACAGTTGCTGCCTTGGCAATCGAATCAAAGGTGATTATCGAGAATAAAGTTGAGTACAATCATAAGGTTTTAGCTATTCCTGCTTATCTAGATAGTATTATACTAAATTTTATTACCAATGGAATAAAATATAGGTCCAATGATAGAGATAGCTATGTTACTCTTTCGGCAGCTAGAAATAATGAACATATAGTTTTATCAATAAAAGATAATGGTTTAGGGATTGATCTTAAGAAACATAGATTCAAGTTATTTGGAATGTACAAAACGTTTCACTCTAATGTTAGTAACTCTAGAGGAATAGGCTTATTTATTGCTAAAAATCAAATTGAAGCTATAGGAGGGGATGTTGAGGTAGAGAGTGAAGTTAATTACGGGACAACTTTTAAAATTTATTTTAGATATGAAAAAAGTTAATCTTACATGTATTATAGATGATGATCCCATTTTTGTTTTTGGGATTAAAAAAGTAATGGAATTAATCAATTTTTCTGATAGCATAATGGTGTTTAAGAATGGACAGGAAGCATTAGATAATTTAAAACCAATTATTTTGTCAAAAGAAGAACTTCCTGATATTATATTGCTAGACCTTAACATGCCAGTGTTAGATGGTTGGCAGTTTTTGGATGAGTTTATTAAGATACCTTGCGAAAAAATAATAATAATTTATGTTGTTTCTTCATCTATAGATCCTGAAGATATATTAAGAGCTAAATCTTATCAGGGTGTAAGTGATTATATTGTAAAGCCAATTACCATAGAAAGATTAAAAGAGGTATTATATAACTTTGAAAAAGTACAACCCTAAAAAAGTTAAGAGAAATATAGAATTGTCAGGATATAATACTTAACCTGTTGTTGATGTTAACTCTATAAACAAACTTTCTAAGTTTTTGTTTTTTCTAGAAAGTTGTAGAATTTTTAATTGATTGTCATGAGCAAAATCAAATACAATTGGGCGCATATCTTTGTTGGTGTCAAAAGTTATCTGATATGAAAAGTCATGAATGTTTTTAACATGGCTTACATTAGGGAGTTTTGATAAAAAAGCTTCTTCAATTCTATAGTCAAATTCTACCTCGATAATTTGTTCTGTTTGATCATCAATTTCTGTAAGATATTTGTCTGCAACAATTTTTCCTTTATGAATGATAATAACACGATCACACATGGCTTCAACCTCTTGCATGATGTGCGTTGATAAAAAAACGGTTTTTTCTTTTCCTATGGATTTTATTAATTCTCTTATTTCTATTAGCTGGTTGGGGTCTAATCCCGTAGTAGGCTCATCAAGAATCAAAACACTTGGGTTGTGAAGTAATGCACAGGCCAATCCAACACGTTGTCGATACCCTTTTGATAACTGTCCGATTTTTTTGTTTGCCTCAGGTGTTAACCCCGTTAGATTAATCACTTCTTCGATTCTCGAATTGGCTACTTTGTATATAGAGGCATTAAACTTCAAATATTCTCGTATGTACATTTCAGTATACAAAGGATTATGTTCGGGCAAATAACCTATACTTTTTTTGACGTCTGTGGGGTGTGATTGCGTATCAAACCCATTGACCAATGCAGTGCCTTCAGACGGATTTAGATAAGTAGTTAAAACCTTCATCATTGTTGATTTTCCTGCACCATTGGGACCGAGAAAACCAACAATTTCTCCTTGATTTACCTCAAAAGAAACGCTTTGTAAAGCTTTTTGATCTGAATAAGACTTAGAAATATTAGATACTTTAATAGACATATTGTATTAAATAATATATGTGATATGACAGTAATCAAAAGTACACATTTCAATATTTATTGTATGCGAATACATAAAAAATAAAGGTAACACTACCATAACATTATAGTAAAGTATTTTGTAAGGTGATATTGTATCTTTATAAGAAGAAACTATTTGTATGTTACAGTATTTAAAACGAGTTAGTTACAAGGTATTTTATCGGTTACTGTGTTTGTGCCAACAGTTTTCCTTTTTAATTGCTTCTTCTTTTTTTAAAAAAGGACTTTTTAAACACTAACCGCGGGTGTCTTTTTTATAAATAATGAATCATTTTAAGAACCTGAAATGGGGGGTGACAATTGCAGCGGCCCAAACAGAGGGAGCATATGATCAAGATGGTAAAGGTATTTCTATTTGGGATGTTTTTACTCAAAAAAAAACAAAAATAAAAGATCGTTCTGATGCCAAAATTGCAACAGACTTTTATAATAGATTTCAAGAAGACATCGATCTTGCAGTTAGTCTTGGGTTAACGATATTTCGGTTTTCTATTTCCTGGCCAAGAATCTTACCTAATGGAACAGGTACCATTAATCAAAAAGGAATCGATTTTTACAATAAAGTGATCAATTATTGTATTCATGTAGGTATAGAACCCTGGATTACTACATATCACTGGGATTTACCTCAAAAATTAGAAGATAGAGGAGGTTGGACTAATAGAGAGGTGATTGATTGGTACGCCTATTATGTAAAGATACTAAGAGATAATTTTTCTGATCGGGTTACCAATTGGATTTTGATTAATGAGGGTATTGTTTGTATAGGAGGAGGTTATTTTTTAGGAGTCCATGCTCCAGGTAAACGGGGAGTTACAAATTTTGTATCGAGTACGCATCATATGTTATTAGCACAAGCCAAGGGGTTTAAAATCCTTAAAGAGCATAAAGAACTTCGAGTAGGTACTGCTATAAGTTGTACCAAAATAGAGCCCTATAGAAATATAAAAGCGGATCATAAGGCTGCAAAAAGAATTGATGCACTTATGAATAGGTTATTTATAGAGCCACATATTGGATTAGGGTATCCAGATATTGATTTACCTATCTTAAAACGAACATCCAAATTTTATAAAGAAGGAGACATTGATGCAATGAAAACTGATTTTGATTTTTGGGGAATTCAGACCTATACCAGAGAAGTTGTTAAATCGGCATGGTATATTCCTTATTTGGGCGCAATCCAAATCAAGCCTAAAAGAAGAAATATAAAACCATCTATTATGGGATGGGAAACATATCCAGATGGCACACAGTATTTTTTAGAAAGATTATCAAAATACGATCCAGAAAAACCTTTGTGGTTATCAGAGTGCGGAATGGCATTGTCTGCTCATGACGATGATCAGGAAAGGATAGAATATTATGAAAAAATAATAAAAATCATGAAAGAGGTTACTACCAAGGGAGTCAATCTAAAAGGGATTTTGATTTGGACATTGGTAGATAATTTTGAATGGGCAGAAGGTTATATTCCTAAATTTGGATTCATACGTCTGGATAGAAAAACACTAAACCGCAGTCTTAAAAAATCTGCGATATGGCTAAAAGAATATTTGGGTAATAAAACTAATACCCCATAGCATTTACTTATATAAAATACTCTGAAGATTGTTTAATTTCCTTTAAGACAAAGGTGCTGTTAAGGACACCTGTATTTTCTATTTTTGATAATTTCGTTTTTACAAATTCATGATAAGCTTCTAAGCTTTTGGTATGAATCTTTAAAATAAAATCAACTTGACCTGCCATGTGATAACATTCCTGAACTTCTTTTAGATCTAAAATTTGTTTCTCAAACTTCTCAATAAAACCTTCATCATGATAGCGTAATGAAACTTGACAAATACTGGTAATGGATTGATCAATAAGGTTTTTATCCAGAATAGCTACGTACTTTTTGATAAATCCTTGCTTTTCTAACCTTCGTATTCTTTCGTATATTGGTGATGCGGTGAGATTGAGGGTCTTAGCGATTTCTTTTGTCGTTTTCTTTGCATCTTTTTGCAAAATCCTCAGTATCATAATGTCCGTTTGATCAAGTTGTTCCATGGTAACAATATAAATTACTAAAAAAAGGCTTATAAAATACGAATAAAGTAAAATTATCTTTAATTAAAAATTAAATCAGTAAATATTACTTAATTTTTAATTAAATAATAATATAAAATCTATAATTATTAATTTTGTTAGTAAATATTACTTTGTTAAATTAAGGGTTATGGAAAAAACTACAACCATTTTGGTAATCGGAGCAAATGGTCAGTTGGGATCAGTTTTGACAGAAGCCTTAAAAGGTAAATATGGTGTTCGACAGGTGATTGCGTCAGATTTAAGAGCCCAAGATGGGTATGAAGGTATTTTTGAAATAATAGATGCAACCGATATAGATCGAGTTCAGGAAGTGGTAGCTAAATATAATATTTCTCAGATATATCATCTGGCAGCAATTCTTTCTGCTAAAGGAGAAAAAGATCCATTAGTTACGTGGGATGTTAATATGAAAACGTTGTTTAACGTGTTAGAGGTTTCCAGAAAAAATAATTTGGATAAAGTTTTTTTTCCTAGTTCTATTGCTGTTTTTGGAGAAGGAGCTTCGTTGATTAATACTCCAAATAACGCTTATTTAAACCCTGCTACGGTGTACGGAATAAGTAAAGCCGCAGGAGAAAATTGGGCTCAGTATTACTTTTTGAAATACGGATTAGATGTTAGGTCCATTAGGTATCCGGGAGTAATAGGATATCAATCAATACCTAGCGGTGGTACTACAGATTATGCAGTAGATATTTTTCATAAAGCAGTACAAAATCAGGAATTCGAGTGTTTTTTACAAGAGGATACTACCTTACCTATGATTTTTATTGATGATGTTATCAGGGCAACAATAGAGTTAATGGAAGCCTCCGCTACAGATATTTCCATACGTACTTCTTATAATTTATCAGGAACAAGTTTTTCTCCTGCCGAAGTAGTCGAAGAAATTCGTAAATTATATCCAGATTTTAAAGTGCTATATAACCCAGATTTTAGGCAGGATATTGCCTCAAAGTGGCCTAAAACTATTGATGATTCTAATGCATGTAAAGATTGGGGATGGAAACCCAAATTTGATTTGCAATCGATCACCAAAATAATGATTCAAAAACTTAAAGAAAAATATAAGAAAGAGATAAAGAATCCAAATGCATTTATGCTTTAGGGGTTGTGCTCTTTTATTAAAAAAAGAATAATAAATTCACCATATCATGTTTGGAAATATTAAAAACGATCTACAGAAAGAATTAGACGAAATCGTTTCATTGGGTCTGTATAAATCAGAAAGAATAATTACAACTCCTCAGGGAGCTAATATAGATACAACAGAAACAACAGATGTTTTAAATTTTTGTGCCAATAATTATTTGGGATTATCCTCGCATCCAGAAGTGATTGAGGCTGGTAAAAAAGCAATCGATTCTCATGGATACGGATTGTCGTCTGTAAGGTTTATTTGCGGGACCCAGGATATCCATAAAGAACTGGAGAAAAAAACAGCAGCGTTTTTAGGGATGGAAGATTGTATTTTATATGCAGCAGCATTCGATGCAAACGGTGGGGTATTTGAACCCATTTTAGGACCAGAAGATGCTATTATCTCAGATGCACTAAATCATGCTTCTATTATTGATGGAGTGAGATTGTGTAAAGCAAAGCGTTTTAGATATGAGCATAATAATATGATCGATCTGGAAAAACAATTGATAGCTGCAGAAGGAACACGAAGAAAACTAATCGTAACCGATGGTTCTTTTTCTATGGATGGAACCATTGCACAATTGGATAAAATTTGCGATTTGGCAGATAAATATCAAGCAATGGTCATGATTGATGAATGTCATTCTACAGGGTTTTTAGGAAAAACAGGTCGAGGTACACATGAGTATAGAAATGTGATGGGGCGAATTGATATTATTACAGGTACTTATGGTAAAGCATTAGGAGGTGCTTCTGGAGGTTTTACAGCGGCAAGAAAAGAAATAGTAGAAATGTTACGACAAAAATCGAGACCTTATTTGTTTTCGAATACGGTTGCTCCATCGATAGTAGGGGCATCTATTAAAGTATTAGACTTGTTAAGCGCTTCTACCTCATTGAGGGATACCCTAGAAGAAAATACTAAATATTTTAGGTCCGAAATGACTGCTGCTGGATTTGATATCGTAAAAGGAGAACACCCTATTGTGCCAGTGATGCTGTATGAAGCAAAACTAGCACAAGAATTTGCGGCAAAACTGTTAGAAGAAGGTATCTATGTTATTGGATTCTTTTATCCAGTGGTACCAAAAGGAAAAGCAAGAATAAGAGTTCAGTTATCGGCAGCTCATAAACGACATCATTTAGAAAAGGCCGTAAAAGCATTCGTAAAAGTGGGTAAAGAATTGAATGTGATATAAATATATTGATCTATAAAAACCGAAAAGCATAAATAATTCTTAAAAAAAAGTTTGTTTTATTTGAAATATTTATAAAAAAAGGCATTATCATTAAGAAATTGATGATAATGCCTTTTTTACAATGAAAAAAAACAAAAAATATTTTGTATAGTAATACTTTTAATTACTTTAGCTTCATAAATAAGTAAAAAACAGGAATGAACAATTTATTTACTTGGAACCGATTTTATTTTTTCTTCTTTTATTTTAAAAGCAAGATCGGGATCACTATGTAAATAAATAAGTAAATTTATAAAGTAGAATCTCGATGAAAATCGAGATTTTTTTTTGGAATAATGTGAAAAAAAAAACACTTATGAAAAGTAAATTAAATTTGAAATCCAAATAATTACAAAAGATAAAGTAAACTCTTTTTTATAAAGTAATATGGGCATAAATAATTACATCTTAGATTCTAAAATGAGTACTAAAGAGCAAGTTAAATTAAAAGTAGCTATTCAAGGAGTAAAAGGATCGTATCACCACGGCGTTGCATTAGCATATTTTGGAGAAGATATAGATATAGACGAATGTATGTCTTTTCAGGACTTGGTTAAAAGCCTCGAGAATGAAGAAAGTACAGATGCGGTAATGGCAATAGAAAATTCTATTGCAGGTTCTATTATACCTAATTATGCGTATATCGATGAGCATGATCTTACGATTACAGGTGAATATTTTCAACCAATACACCATTGTTTAATGGCGCTCGAAGGACAAGATATTTCAGATATTAAAGAGGTGTATTCTCATCCAATGGCACTATTACAATGTAAAGAGTTTTTTAGAGAAAACCCACATATCAAATTGGTAGAAGATGCAGATACTGCAGAGGTGGCGAGACGAATATCAGAACAACAATTAAAAGGAATTGCAGCTGTTGGTAGTGAGACCGCAGCAGCTATTTATAGCTTAAATATTTTAGCAAAAAGAATACAGACCATCAAATCAAACAGTACTCGCTTTTTTGTTCTAAATACTAAAAAGGATTCAGGAATTAAAAAGGAAGAAGTTAATAAAGCATCCTTAAAGTTTCTGACCGATCATAAGAGAGGAAGCTTAGCAACGGTGCTTAATGTAATGAGTGATTGTAATTTAAACTTAACCAAAATACAATCGTTGCCGGTCATAGAAAAACCTTGGAAATATTCATTTTTTGTGGATGTTACATTTGCTGACTATGCTGATTACGAAAAGGCAATGTCAATACTACGAATCATGGCACTCGAATTAAAGGTTCTAGGCGAGTATAAAAATCAAAACGGATAAGCATGCAGACCGCAAAAAGATTAGAGACAGTAGAAGAATATTATTTTTCTAAAAAACTTAGAGAGGTTAGAGAACTTATAGCCTCTGGTAAGCCAGTAATTAATATGGCGATTGGGAGTCCTGATTTAGATCCTCCAAAAGAAGTAATTAATGCTATTCAGGAAGCAGTACTTGTTGATGGTGCCCATAAATATCAGAGTTATCAGGGATTACCAGAATTGCGAGAAGCAATTTCGAATTTTTACCATAAAAATTATCAGGTTTCCCTAAATGCTAAAAATGAAATTTTACCACTTATGGGATCCAAAGAAGGTATTATGCACATTTCTTTGGCGTATTTAAATGAAGGAGATGAGGTTTTGATTCCTAATCCAGGGTATCCAACATATACGTCGGTTACCAAACTGGTGGGAGCGACCCCGGTATTTTATGATTTAGATCCAAATAACCATTGGGAGCCTGATTTTCATGATCTTTCAAAAAGAGATTTGAGTAAAGTGAAAATTATGTGGGTTAATTACCCAAACATGCCAACAGGTGCTTCAGGAAGTATTGAACTTTATAGAAAATTAGTCGATTTTGCAAGAAAATATGATATTCTATTGGTGCAAGATAACCCATATAGTTTTATTTTAAATGAAAATCCATCTAGTATCTTATCGGTCGAAGGTGCTAAAGAAGTGGCGTTAGAGCTTAATTCGTTAAGTAAGACTTTTAATATGGCAGGGTGGCGTGTTGGTATGGTATGTGGTAAAGCAGCAACGATAGATGCAATCCTTAAAGTAAAGAGTAATATGGATAGTGGTATGTTTCAGGGGATTCAGAAAGGTGCTATCACGGCATTGCAAATCTCTAATGATTGGTACCAAAAGATGAATGCAATTTATAAAGAAAGGAGAACGTTAATTTGGGAGTTAGCATCACTTTTAGGCTGTAGTTATGAAACCACTGCAAAAGGAATGTTTGTTTGGGCAAAACTTCCAGAAGGGGTTGATGAAGTAGCATTTATTGATTCGATACTATATCAAAATGACATATTTATAGCGCCAGGTACTGTTTTTGGCTCAAATGGTAAAGGTTATATAAGGTTTTCGTTATGTGTGACAATAGATAATATAAAAGAAGCCATAAAAAGATTAAAGAATCGAGAAATGCAATTAGATAATACGGTTGCAGCTAGTAAAAATAATAATTAAATGAACGTATTTGTTATAGGCTTAGGACTTATAGGAGGCTCTTTTGCGATAGATATCAAAGCTGCTTTTAACGAAGCTGTACTATATGGAGTAGATGCCAGTCAAGAAAACCTGGATACTGCCCTTGCTCTGGAATTAATTGATTTTAAGTCAGAAATAAATGAACTTGAAAAAGCAGATGTTGTAATCGTAGCAATTCCCGTAGATGCTACCGTAAAAGTGTTGCCTGATGTATTAGATAAAATAAATGATAATTGCCTGGTTTTTGATGTAGGCTCTACCAAAGAGAAGTTGTGTAAAAGTATTTCTGATCACAAAAGACGAAGAAACTATTTGGCAGCACATCCTATAGCAGGCACCGAATTTTCTGGCCCCAAAGCTGCAATAGCAAATTTGTATAGAAAAAAAACCAATATTATCTGCGAAGTAGAAAAAACAGCCTTTAAACTACAGGAAAAAGGAATGGAAATTTTTTCTAGACTCGGCATGCGAATTCGATATATGGACCCGGCATCACATGATAAGCACATAGCTTATGTTTCACATCTATCGCATATCAGTTCTTTTATGTTGGGAAAAACGGTGATAGAAAAAGAGAAAAATGAAAGAGATATTTTTGATATGGCAGGCAGTGGTTTTGCTTCAACCGTTCGATTAGCAAAAAGTTCTCCTGCAATGTGGACACCTATTTTTAAACAAAATAAAGAAAATGTAATCGAAACATTGGATGAGTATATTACAAACCTTAAACAATTTAGAGAACTTATAGAAAAAGATGATTTTTCATCGGTTTACAAAGAGATGGAAGATACCAATCATATCAGATCCATTCTTAACGGAATCGTCTAAAATTTGAATCATACTAATTAGTAAAAAAGAAGAATAAATCAACATAAAGAATAGCAGCAAAAATGGAAAATAAAAAAGAACTTAGAAACTGGCTTAATGATTACAACTTAGATCATCCATTAGTAATTGGAGGGCCGTGTAGTGCAGAAACCGAAGATCAAGTGGTTAGAATAGCACACGAACTAAAAGATTCTGACGCAACAGTGTTACGTGCAGGAATATGGAAACCAAGAACGAGACCTGGAAACTTTGAAGGAGTAGGAGCTTTAGGTTTAAAATGGTTACAAAGAGCCAAAGAAGAAACCGGAATGAAAATAGCTACCGAAGTAGCTAGCCCACATCATGTAGAATTGGCTTTAGAACATGGAGTAGATATCTTATGGATCGGGGCAAGAAGTACGGTGTCTCCTTTTATTGTACAAGATATTGCCGATGCCTGTAAAGGAATAGACAACCCGGTATTAATAAAAAATCCAATCAATCCGGATTTATCATTATGGTTAGGAGCTGTAGAGCGTTTTTATACTGCAGATGTCAAAAATCTGGGAGTTATTCATAGAGGGTTTTCTACTTATGAGAAAACTAAATATCGTAACATCCCAGAATGGCAAATTCCTATCGATTTGCAAAATCGTTTTCCAGATTTACCATTGATTTTGGATCCTTCGCATATTGCAGGAAGAAGAGATTTGATTTTTGACCTGTCACAAACAGCATTAGATCTTAATTTTGACGGGTTAATTGTAGAGGCACATTACGATCCAGATAATGCTTGGAGTGATGCAAAACAGCAAATAACACCAGAAACATTAATTCAATATATGAAAGATTTAAGGATTCGTAAAGAAATTGGAGAAGATGAAGCGTACCAAAAAGCACTAAGTGAATTGCGTGCAAAAATAGATATAGCAGATAATCAATTGTTAGAAATATTGTCAAAGAGAATGAAGATTTCTGATGAGATAGGAAAAGTAAAAGCAAAACAGAATGTTGCTATTCTACAGTCAAAAAGATGGAACGAAATATTAGGAAGAATGATTCTGGAAGGGCAAGATAATGGATTAAGCGAAGAGTTTATCCTTCGTATCTATAAAGCAATACACCAAGAATCAATTAATCACCAAAAAAAGGTGGCTAGAGGATAAAAAAATAGCCACCAGTTGTGATTATACAACTGGTGGCTATACTATAAATGTCTTATAAGAATTATTTTTTTCTTCTAAGAGTGTAACGTGTTACATAGATACCATTACCATCACCTTTACCGCCAAAACTTTCAACACCACTGTTTATAAAAACAAGCTCCCAGCCTTGAGCAGACATGTCATTAAGCTTAGAAGTTACAATAGCATCGTTTGCTACGATATTCTGAAAACGAATACCACCAAGGTTATAGAAGTTTAATAATTTAGTTTCATCAAAACCTTTTACACGAATTTCGCCACGGTCTGATTTATTTCTTTTATCTTTTTCACCAGTACGTGTAGAGGTGAATTCTTTGTAATCCCTAGTTTCATTGGTGGTTAACATTCTGGATCTACCAAGACCATTAGGTACGATAGATTCGATCACAGTAACAATTTGAAATTCGTATACTGGATTGTCTTGAGCAAATGAAGAATTGAAACCTAACACGCATAGAGTTAAAAATAATAAAACTTTTTTCATGATGATTTTTGATTTAATAATTGATTTATAATTAATTTATATGATGTGGTATTAAACAATTGTTATGCCATAAAATGTTTAATCAATGTTACGTTTTTTTTAATTATGAAAAAAATTTGACTGCCAAAAATATTAATAGTTGCATCTTTGCACATATGACAGGTATTGTTTATAAATCTACAGGAAGTTGGTATACCGTTAAGATCGATAACGGAAAAACGTATGAGTGCCGGATAAAAGGTAAATTCAGGATTAAAGGTATCAAAAGTACCAATCCCGTTGCCGTAGGGGATCTTGTGGATATAAAGTTAGAAACTAAAAATGATCAGGAAACCGGAGTCATAGAATATATTCATGAGCGACAAAATTATATCATTAGGAAATCAGTGAATTTGTCAAAACAAACTCATATTATAGCTTCTAATATCGATATGGTTTTTTTGTTAATTACTTTAAACAACCCGCCGACTTTTACCACTTTTATAGATCGTTTTTTGGTAACAGCAAAAGCGTACGGGATCAAGGCAGTATTGCTATTTAATAAGATAGATACCTATAATGAAGAAGAGCTCTTAGAAATTAAATACCTGGCAGCATTGTATAGAAAAATTGGGTATGAATGTATAGGGATATCTGCAAAATCAGGTAAAAATGTAGATAAGGTACAAGCTATGATGAAAGATAAAACGAGTATGTTCTCTGGTCATAGTGGTGTTGGTAAATCAACCTTAATTAATACAATTTCTCCTGGTTTATCTCTTAAAACTGCAGAAATAAGTGGCCAGCATCAACAAGGGCAACATACTACCACATTTGCAGAAATGTTTGATTTGGGATTTGGAGCCAAAATAATCGACACACCAGGGATCAAAGGATTTGGTGTAGTGGATATGGATAAAGAAGAATTAGGAGATTATTTTCCTGAGTTTTTTGAATTGAAACCTGAATGTAAATTTAACAATTGTTTGCATATTAATGAACCGAAATGTGCTGTAAAAGATGCATTGGATACCGGGCAAGTAGCCTGGTCTCGCTACAAAAGCTACCTTCAAATTCTGGAAGGTGAAGAAGAACACTACCGAAAAAATAACTACGAAGAAGATTAAATTTCTGTTTTTTTTTTTTTTTGAATTTAATGAAATTTATTCGAGGACAATCCTAATACAAAAGACATAAAAAGAAAAAAATAATTGTCAATATCAAAAAATGATACTGTGACGTCATATACTTGTACCATATTTTGTTGTAAAAAATGTTATATAAAAACACATGAAAACAGTTATTCAAAGAGTTTCAGAAGCTTCTGTAAAAGTAGATGGAGAGATTATTTCTAAAATAGGAACGGGTATTCTTGTTTTGGTAGGGATAGAAGATGAGGATACCGATGAGGATATAAAGTGGTTGTCAGGAAAAATTGCCCGACTTAGAATTTTTGGAGACGAAAATGGTGTAATGAATAGAAGTCTATTGGATATAGAGGGAGATGCTATTGTGGTAAGTCAGTTCACATTGCATGCAAGCACCAAAAAAGGAAACAGGCCTAGCTATATCAAAGCATCCAAACCAGAGGTTGCTATTCCTATGTACGAAGGTTTTGTAAAGCAATTAGAGATAGACCTGGATAAAAAGGTGGGTACAGGAATCTTTGGAGCCGATATGAAAATAACACTGCTTAATGATGGACCTGTAACCATTGTTATTGATACAAAAAACAAACAATAAATACCCATAAATAAATAATAACTACCCTTAGAAACTTTATAGATGAACTCAAAAAAGTTGTTAATGTTATTCATTGTAACGTTGTTTTGTATTGTAATGCATAGCAACGCCCAGGATACTTCAAAATTGCAAGCCATTGTTTTGGATTCTAGCCTGACCAAAAATGCTAATGCTATTGTACGCTCAGAAGAAGTAGAGATCAAAATAAATTCGATTCGATCAGTAACTGTAAAAACCAAAAGAATCGTAACGGTGCTTAATAAGTTGGGGAGAAAGCATGCGGATTCTTATGAGCCTTATGATCCAACTACCAAAATTAAATATATTAAAGCTATCGTTTATGATGCTTCAGGAAAAGAAATTAAGAAATATACTAGAAAGGATTTTAATGATAGAAGTATGTATGATGGTTTTTCCTTAATAGGAGATAATAGATACATTTATTTTGACTATACTCCAACTCAATACCCATATACTTTGTTTTTTGAAAGTGAAGTCGAATCCAAAAGCACAGCTTTTATAGAGTCTTGGTTTCCAGTTAAGAATTATCATCTTAGTGTAGAGGAAGCTTCTTATCGATTACTAAATCCTAAAAAGGTTTTGATTAGAAAAAAAGAGGAATTTATTGATGAACAAGTTATTTCTGATGCGAGTAATGATTATGAGCTTTCTTATCGTTTATCAGGATTTCAAGCTATAGAAAAAGAGTATAAAAGCCCTCCTTTGACAAAATTGGTTCCTATGGTAAAAATTACTCTTGGAAATTTTTCATTGGTTAATGTTGAAGGTAGTGCAGAAGATTGGAAGTCTATGGGTAAATGGCAGTACAATAATTTAGTTTCGGGAAGAAGTAATTTGTCAGAAGAAACAGTTCAAAAAGTGTCGGCATTGGTTGCAAATGCTACCACCAAAAAAGAAAAAGCAAAACTAATATATCAATATGTACAAGACAAAACACGATACATCAGCGTGCAGTTGGGTATTGGTGGGTGGATGCCAATGCTGGCAGAAGATGTAGATCGGTTGGGGTATGGAGATTGTAAAGCACTTACAAATTATACAAAAGCTTTATTGGATAGTCAAAAAATTCAATCGTATTATACAGTAGTTTATGCAGGTAAAAATAAAAGAAATATAGATTCTGATTTTGCTTCGATGCAGGGAAACCATGTGATACTTAATGTGCCTGACGAAGAAGAAGATATTTGGTTAGAATGTACTAGTCAAACGCTACCATTCAATTTTATAGGAGATTTTACTGACGATAGAAATGTATTAGTGATTAAGCCAGAAGGAGGAGAGATTAAAAGAACCAAAAAATACCTTCCCGAAGAAAATACCTTAGATACCAAAGCAGAAATATTTGTAAAAGCAGACAAATCGATAATTGCAAAGATTCAGTCAACTTCAAAAGGGTTGCAATACGATTGGCGATATAATACTAAATTAAAACCGGTAAAAGACCAGAAAATACATTATAAAAAGTACTGGGATTATATCACAGATGTACAAATTAACGCTTTAGAGTTGATTGATAATAAAGATATTCCTACCTATCAGGAAAAGGTAAATCTAACGGCTGCCAACTATTGTAAAAAGGCTGGGAATAGACTGTTAATTGCACCCAATGCCTTTAATAGAGAGACAAGCACAGTGCCAAAATACGATGATAGAAAAACTCCATTAGTCATTTCGAGAGGGTATATAGATACCGATGAATACCTAATCAATATCCCGGCAGGATATGAGATATCTACGTTACCTGAAAAAAAGATGCTGGAAACGATATTTGGGAAATACTCCTGGGAATTAGAAAAAGTAAACAAGTCTCAGCTAAAATTTAAAAGGTACTTAAAAATTAATGATGGCGAATACCCCAAAGAAAAGTATGAGGAGTACAGACAGTTTAAATCGAAAATCAAAAAAATAGATAAATCAAAAATTGTAGTAAAGGAAAAAGTATAGTTTATAAAGGATGAAAAGGTTACATAAAATAATTGTGGGGATCGTACTGTTTTGTTCTGTGGTAAGTACAGCACAACAATATAAGTATGGAAAAGTATCTAAAGAAGAATTGTTAGAAACTTCTTACCAATTAGATAAAACGGCAAATGCTGCTGTTTTATATGAAAGCAAAAGAGTATTCTTTGAATACATTGAAAATAGTGGTTTTGTTTTGATTACAGAGGTGTTTAAAAGAGTAAAACTATATAACAAAGAAGGGTATGAATATGCAACAGATAAGATTTCTTTGTATAAAAGCGGAAGTAATGATGAAGAAGTAAGTGGTCTAAAAGGAGTAACTTATAGTTTGATAGAGGGTAAGATTGTAGAAACCAAACTGAAAAAAGATGGAGTGTTTAGAGAAGAAATATCAGAATATAGGGATCAGGTTAAGTTTACTATGCCGACTTTAACCGAAGGAAGTGTTATCGAATACAAATATAAAATCAGATCTCCTTTTGTTTCTAATATAGATCCAGTACAACTTCAATACGAAATACCAATAAAGAAAATCGATGTTCAGGTCGAGATGCCAGAGTATTTTAACTTTAAGAAGAGGACCGTAGGGTATTTACCGATAAACTTAAGTCAGACACAAAAAAATGGAAAAATCAATTTTGTTTCTAAGGCAAGAAGTGGAGGTTATAATCAATCAACTTCGTATTCTAATAGTAGTATAGATTATACTACCTCTGTGAATACTATTAAAAATTCTAATGTACCTGCATTCAAAATAGAACCCTATTCTGGTAATATAGATAACTATATATCTTCTGTTGTTTACGAATTACAGTATACAAAGTTTCCTAACAGAGCTGTGAAGAATTATTCAACTACCTGGGAAGATGTTACTAATACCATATATAATAGTTCTAAATTTGGTGGAGAGTTAAAAAAGACCAATTATTTTAAAGAAGAGATTGATCCTTTAATTGCAGGAATAAATGATCCAAAGAAAAGGGTAGCGTTGATTTATGATTTTGTAAAGAAAAAAATGTCTTGGAATAAAAGGAGGGGAGTTCGAACTCAGAAAGGAGTAAAGACAGCTTATAAAGAGCAGGTAGGAAATGTTGCAGATATTAACCTAATGTTGTTATCAATGCTTACCTATGCTAAATTAGATGCTAACCCGGTATTGGTAAGTACAAGCGATAGAATAATTCCTTTATTTCCTACAAGAGAAGGGTTTAACTACATAATTGTGAGGGTGAAGTTTGCTAATGGAGATATTTTTTATTTAGATGCTACCGATAAATATGGTTCACCAAATATTCTTCCTAATAGGGTGATACAAGGTGCGGCACGTGTAATTGCTGCCAATGGGACATCTCAATATCTTGATTTAAGACCTAAGGCTCCTTCTATAAACCAATATATGATAAATTATGCTATTGATAACGAAGGATTGATAAATGGAAAAGTAAATGTTCGACACAAAGATTATCTGGCACATAGTTTTAGAGTACGTCATGGTGCAAAGGATAATGAATCAAATATCAAACGTTTACAAAAAAAGTATGAAATCCCAGAGCTTTTAGAATATGAATTGAAAGGAGTTAATGAGATAGGAAAAGGTGTAAATGAGCGTTTTGGTTTTGAATTAGAAGATCAGGTAGAAATGATAGAAAATGAGTTGTTTTTTTCGCCTTTACTATTTCTTAAGGATAGTGAGAATGTTTTTAAGTCTGATGAGCGCAAGTATCCCGTGGATTTTGGTTTTGGATATTCTAATTCTTATATGGTAACGATTAAGATTCCAGAAGGGTACGAAGTAGCAGAATTACCAAAATCAGAAAAAATCAAAATGCCAGATGGGTTAGGAACATTTTCTTTTATATCTTCGTCGAGTAATGGAGCGATTCAGTTAAGAGTAATAGAAACAGTTAGCGATCCATTAGTTACAGCAGAAGATTATCCTATTTTAAAAGAATTTTTTAATAAGCTGGTAACCAAAGAAAATGAACAAATAGTGCTCAAAAAAATATAGCTATGAATATTCAAAATGCACAAAAAGAGGTTGATGATTGGATTAAAAACCATGGAGTGCGTTATTTTAATGAATTGACCAATATGGCTCAACTTACAGAAGAGGTGGGTGAGGTAGCCAGAATCATTGCACGTCGATATGGGGAGCAAAGTGAAAAAGAAAGTGATAAAAATAAAGACTTGGGAGAAGAATTGGCCGATGTATTATTTGTAGTACTATGTTTGGCCAATCAAACAGGAGTAGATCTTCAGGAATCTTTTGATAAAAAACTGGATATCAAAACCAAGAGAGATCATGATCGCCACCATAACAATGAAAAATTAAAATGATGTTTACTGCAGTGCTTTCTTCTAAAAAATATTGGATTTCGGTCTGTTTTATAGGCTTGGGATTTATAATTATTTTTAGTGGTATTGAATACTTTATGCAATATGGTCTAACAAAATGGGATAACTTTATAGCAGAGAGAATTGATAATGGATTATGGGCACGGTATCTTCTTTCCAGAATTGTAGGAGGTATTTTATATGGGATGATTATGGGGTATTACTTTGAAGCAAGAAAAAGAAAATCAAATCGATAACTATGAATTTGAAATTAGCGCACATTTCCAATATAGAAAATAATACATTACAAATCACGGGGTCAAAAAGTGAAACCAATAGACTTTTAATTTTACAAGCATTATATCCTAACATTAGTATTGAAAATATATCTAATAGCGATGATTCAACTTTGATGCAAAAAGCATTGAAAAGTGATGAGGTTCTAGTGGATATACATCATGCTGGTACTGCAATGCGATTTCTTACTGCCTATTTTGCAGTTAAAGAAAATAGAGAAACTATTTTAACAGGTAGTAAGAGAATGAAAGAAAGGCCGATTAAAATATTGGTAGAAGCGTTACAACAAATAGGAGGTGAGATATCGTATGAAAATGAACAGGGATACCCACCTATACAAATAGTAGGAAAACAACCGCAATCGAATAAAGTTTCGTTACAGGCAAATGTAAGCAGTCAATATATATCGGCATTAATGCTTATTGCGCCATCCTTGCCAAATGGGTTAGAAATTTCTTTATTAGGAAAAGTGACTTCAGTTCCTTATATCAATATGACACTAAGCTTACTTAGTGATGCCGGAATCGAAGGCAAGTATCAGAATAATGTGATTACCATACCCCCTCAAAAAGAAGTAGCAAGTAAAAGCCTGGTAGTAGAATCTGATTGGAGTTCGGCATCTTATTTTTATAGTATTGTTGCTTTATCCAAAAATGCAGAAGTGACTATCGGTAGTTATAAAAAAGAAAGTTATCAGGGTGATGCTCAACTTTCTGAAATATATAAAAGTTTAGGAGTAACAACTGTTTTTAATCGCGAGAAAAATACGGTTACTTTAAAAAATAAGCCAGATTTTACCCCGATTGATATTGAAGAGTTGGACTTGTCAAACTCTCCTGATATTGCACAAACCATTGCAGTTACCTGTTTTGGATTAGGGGTTGGATGCTTTTTAACAGGGTTACATACCTTAAAAATTAAGGAAACAGATAGACTCGAAGCATTAAAAGCAGAGATTGAAAAATTAGGAGGACAAGTTCATATTACAAATGATACATTGCAATTAAAACCTGCAACTTCTATAAATAATGACGTGGTAATTGGTACTTATAACGATCATAGAATGGCAATGGCATTTGCTCCATTGGCACTTAGAACCTCCTTACTTATTGAAGATGCAAATGTAGTATCAAAATCATACCCTGATTTTTGGACAGATTTAAAAAAGGTAGGTTTTAATATTTCAGAAAATTAAATGATATAATACGATAAAAGAGTTTTATGTAAAAACTCAGTTTTTTTAAAGCCTTTGGATAGAAAATTTAAAGGCTTTTTAACGTAAATTTTCCCTATAAATAAATATATCTTAATTTACTTGACATCCGGTATCTCAAGATTGTATATTTGCATCTTTAAAAAACAGCAAAGAATGAAGTTATCACATTTCAATTTTAATCTTCCACAAGAATTATTAGCCGAATATCCAGCAGAAAACAGAGATGAATCTCGATTAATGGTTTTGAATAGGAAAGAGCAAACTATTGAACATAGAGAGTTTAAGGACCTTATAGATTATTTTGAGCCTAATGACGTAATGGTTGTTAATAACACCAAAGTTTTTCCCGCTCGTCTGTATGGGAATAAGGAAAAAACTGGAGCTAGGATTGAAGTGTTTTTATTACGAGAATTAAATTCTGAAACTCGTTTATGGGATGTATTGGTAGATCCTGCAAGAAAAATAAGAATCGGGAATAAGTTATATTTTGGAGATGACGAAAGCTTAGTAGCCGAAGTTATTGATAATACGACTTCTCGTGGACGTACATTACGTTTTTTATATGATGGTTCATATGATGAGTTTAGACAAAAACTAAATGATTTGGGAGAAACTCCTTTGCCAAAATATATAAAAAGAGAAGCAGAGCCAGAAGATGAAGAAAGATATCAAACAATTTATGCAAAGAATGAAGGAGCAGTAGCAGCACCAACAGCAGGACTTCATTTTTCTAAACATTTAATGAAGCGTTTAGAAATAAAAGGAGTGGACTTTGCAGAAATCACGTTGCATGTAGGGTTAGGAACTTTTAATCCGGTAGAAGTAGAAGATTTGTCTAAACACAAGATGGATAGTGAAGAGGCCCATATTGCGGCACAAGCTGTAAATACAATTAATAACGGAATTGAAAATAAAAATAAGGTATGTGCAGTAGGTACTACTGTAATGAGAGCCTTAGAAAGCTCGGTTTCTTCAGAGAAAACCTTAAATGAGTTTCGAGGATGGACCAACAAATTTATTTTTCCTCCTTATGATTTTAGTATTGCTAATTGTATGATTACTAATTTTCATACACCAAAATCAACATTACTAATGATGGTATCTGCTTTTGCAGGGCATGATTTTATTAAAGAAGCTTATGAGCAAGCAGTAAAAGAAAAATATAAGTTTTATTCTTATGGTGATGCAATGCTAATCATCTAAAAAAAGATAGTGATATTATAAAAAAATCTGCTAGATGTACATCTAGCAGATTTTTTTATATCTACAATTGCCGAAATATTCATTTTTATAGTGTAAAAAAAGCGGTACGGATTTTGTCTATGATGTATTAGTAAAAATTTAACAGTATCGGTTGTGTTTTTCTGAAAAAAATGGAATCGACATATATTTTTTGTGTAATTGTATAATAATAAAGGTGTTAAGTTATTTTTTTGAAAAAATGTATTACTTTCGCCCCCTCAAAATATATTAGTTAAACTTTACAAATAACGAATATAGAGAAATAATGTAGGTTGATATTTGTTCAAAATCAAGCAATAGATGGGATATAAATATGCTTTTTATAGATTTGCATTGTTTTTTTAGTGTTCTTATAAACAAAAAAGAACTTAATATTTAAATTTAGAATGAAAAACTTAATTTGTAATTTACTACTTTTTGTTACGTTGTATTCCTTTGCACAAACACGTGTAGGAGAAATGCGTTTTAATGATGTAGATGTTTTTGATAATGTAGAATTGATCCTTAACGGTGCGGGTACGGTAGAGAAATTGTATGCAATGGCACTATATTTGGATTTTGAAGTAGATGGTGTTGAAGATGGTGTAAGAGTTGCAGAAAAAGACGTTACAATGGCTATTACTATTAAGATAACTTCTTCGATGGGAGATAGTGAACTTAAAGAGATTATTAGAAATGGCTTAGAAAGAGCTACAGACGGTAATAGTTATTTATTAGAAAATCAGATTCGGGATTTTCTTCAATTATTACCAAATCAAATACGAAGGTTTGATATTTTCAATGTTTTGTATTTAAAGGGAGGTGTGCTAAAACTCTATAAGAATAAAGAATTATTAGGCACCATAAACAGCAAAGAGTTTAAAAAAGCATTGTTTAAAATCTGGTTAGGTGAAAACCCTGTCGATGACAAATTAAAAGAGGATTTACTAGCGTCTTATGAACCGAACCCTATATTGGGACGATGGAAAACTTACGATAAAAAAACAGGAGTGGCGATTAATATTGTACAATTGTATATTATTAAGGATAAAGTATACGGATCTATACAAAGGATGTTGAGAATATCAGAAAGAGATGCAGTTTGCTATGAATGTAAGGGAGATGATAAGAATCAAAATGTTGAAGGTTTGGTTATTATAAAAGGTTTAAGAGAAAAAGGAGATAAATATATTGATGGAAAATATACCAATATAAAGGATGGTAAAGTTTTAGAATGTCAAATCTGGATTAATGAAGAGGAAGATAAAGATATTTTGAACGTTAAAATTAAAGGAGGCGGTGGTGTACATCAGTGGAAACGAATAAAGAGTAAATAAATATATATACTTTGATACTAAAAGACCTGATACATATCAGGTTTTTTTATACCAAATATTTGAGTATGCTGTAGGATAGTTGTCATAAAGAAGAGAATGACTACCAGAGTACCATTTTATCTTTATATTTTTGCATCATTGCGTTGCAAAATGGAATAAATAAAGAATGAGCGAAAAAAAGAAAGACATAAGAGCATTAACAAAAGATCAGTTACGGCTTTTTTTTGAAGAAAATGGAGATAAACCTTTTAGAGGGAATCAGGTCTATGAATGGTTATGGAGTAAAGGAGCTCATAGTTTTGATGATATGACCAATGTTTCTAAGGTTACAAGGCAAATGCTGGAAGAGCATTTTGTGATTAATCATATACAGGTTGATCAAATGCAGCGAAGTACAGATGGAACCATCAAAAATGCAGTACGATTGCATGATGGATTGGTGGTAGAGTCCGTGTTGATTCCGACCCCAACTAGAACAACAGCTTGTGTGTCTTCTCAGGTAGGGTGTAGTTTGGATTGTAAATTTTGTGCTACAGCACGCCTAAAGAGAATGCGAAACCTAAATCCAGACGAGATTTATGATCAGGTAATGGCCATAGATAAAGAGAGCAGGTTGTATCACAATCGGCCATTATCTAATATTGTATTTATGGGAATGGGTGAGCCGTTGATGAATTATAATAATGTGCTAAAGGCGATTGAAAAAATTACCTCGCAAGATGGTTTAGCAATGTCTCCTAAAAGAATAACAGTATCTACATCGGGGGTGCCCAAAATGATAAAAAAAATGGCAGATGATAATGTGAGATTTAAATTGGCGGTCTCTTTACACTCTGCAATAGATAAGGTTCGAACGGCCATCATGCCATTTAATGAAACCTTTCCTCTAAAAGATCTTAAAGAAGCTTTAGAGTATTGGTATGAAAAAACCAAAAGTAGAATTACATATGAGTATGTTGTCTGGAAAGGAATAAATGATAGAAAAGAAGATATTGATGCCTTAGTGAATTTTTGTTTTCACGTTCCTTGTAAAGTAAATTTGATTGAGTATAATCCAATAGATGATGGAGAGTTTCAACAAGCATCAAATAAGGCAATCGAAGCTTATATCTTAGCATTAGAGTCCAAGGGTATTGTGGTAAACGTTCGTAGAAGCAGAGGAAAAGATATTGATGCAGCTTGTGGTCAATTGGCAAATAAAACATAATCGTTATTTATTCAAAAAAAATTGGTTTTAATACTATTTGAGACTAAAAACAAGATTATGATTATATATACAGAGAACTACTTCAGAGAAAAAAGTATTTATCATATATTCGCATTGCATTATAAAAACAGAATCAAGTAAGGCGTATTGAAAGTTGTAGAGCAAATAAAACTTCCTATAATTGATGAGATGGAACTTTTTGAAAAAAAGTTTTCACAATCAATGACATCTAAAGTAGCCCTGCTTAATAGGATTACCCATTATATTGTAAATAGAAAAGGAAAACAAATGAGACCTATGTTTGTTTTCTTAGTTGCAAAAATGGTCTCTCAAGGAAAAGTTAATGAACGTACCTATCGTGGTGCTTCTGTAATAGAATTAATTCATACAGCAACATTGGTTCATGATGATGTAGTTGATGATTCAAACCAAAGACGAGGTTTTTTTTCGATAAATGCACTTTGGAAAAACAAAATAGCTGTATTAGTAGGAGATTATCTGCTGTCCAAAGGATTATTGTTATCAATAGATAATGGTGATTTTGATTTACTAAAAATCATTTCAGTTGCGGTTCGCGAAATGAGCGAAGGAGAATTGCTTCAGATCGAAAAAGCAAGAAATCTGGATATAACAGAAGAGATATATTACGAAATCATTAGACAAAAGACAGCAACGTTAATAGCTGCTTGTTGTGGGTTAGGAGCGTGTTCTGTAGTGCCTGAATCTGATGATGTGCAAAAAATGGTTAAGTTTGGAGAACTTATAGGAATGGCATTTCAGATAAAAGATGATTTGTTTGATTATGGAAATACTGCAATAGGAAAACCAACAGGTATAGATATTAAAGAGCAAAAAATGACACTTCCGCTTATTTATACCATCAATCATTGCTCGAAAGAAAAAAAGAAGTGGCTTATTAACTCTGTGAAAAATCATAACAAAGATAAGAAACGAGTAAAGGAAGTCATCGATTTTGTAAAAGTAAGCGGAGGATTAGAATATGCCATTACCGTGATGAATCAATTTAAAGAAGAAGCACTTTCAATATTGTCAGAATATCCAGCCTCTGATTACAAATCTTCTTTAGAATTGATGGTAGATTATGTGATTGATCGAAAAAAATAATTATTTTTTTATTTATTTAATTGTTGTATTTCAGTGTTTTGTGCTACTTATGTACGTGTAACATACAAAATATGATAACCAAGACAACCATTTTGTTGTTATCCTCGTCTATGTAAATAGAAAACCCAATTATAATTTATTTTATATTGAAAGTTATTCAGTTTTATAAAAATGAAACCCAGCTTATAAAAAGGGCAATAAAGCAGCATCGAGATGCGCAGCAACAATTGTATAATAAATATTCACCAAAAATGCTGAGTGTATGTAGGAGATACATTAAGGATGTACATTTTGCAGAAGAAGTAATGCTTACTGGGTTTTTAAAAGTTTTTATGAATTTAGAAAAATTTAAGTTCGAAGGTAGTTTTGAAGGGTGGGTTAGACGAATAATGGTTAACGAATCGATCTCATTTTTAAGAAAAGAAAAACAAATTTTCTTTACCGAAGAAGTTTTAGGTTATCATGAAGAATCATGGAATAATATAAATTCTGATTTAGAGGTTGAGCAAATACAAGCCCTATTAGATAGTTTACCAGAAGGATATAGAACCGTATTTGTGTTATATGCTGTAGAGGGCTATAAACATAGTGAAATAGCCAAAATGTTACAGGTTTCAGAAAATACCTCAAAATCCCAACTCTTTAAAGCTAGAAAAATGCTGCAGAAAAAGTTAAATGAACAAAATCTTATAAGTGATGGCACCAATGAAATTTGAAGAAAAGATAAAAGAAAAATTAGATGAGAGAGTTATTAAGCCTTCGAATAACTCATGGGAACGATTATCTCAACAGTTAGATGATAAACAGCCCTCTGTTAAAAATAAAAGAATAAAAGACTGGTATCGTATTGCTGCTGTATTTATTGGAGTACTTTTTATAACCTCTATAATAGTGTATCAAAACAGCTCTATTAATAAAGATGAACCTAAAATTGTAGATCATACGATACCAAAAAGTAAAGTAATAGAGGAAATACCAGAAAGTAAAGAGAGTCCTCTAGAAAAATATGAGATATCACCAGGTACGGACATAGTAAGCAATGAAGAAGAGAATAAATCACCGTTACATAAAAAGGAAGAAGCTACTCAAAAGACAGAGAGTATTAGAGAAGATCTGAAACCAAAGTATAAGAGTACCGATGATATAGCCGTAGCAGATAAAGAGACCCCTATTATTGCTAAACATTCAGAAGTGATAGCTCTAGAAGAGCATGATTCATTAATAAATGCCAGTATTATACAAGAAAAAATAGAAGGTGTGCTGGCAAAAGTTAAAGAGTTTGAAAAGAATAATATAGAGATAACAGAAGGCGAAATTGATCAATTATTGATGCAGGCACAACGAGAGATTACCGCAGAAAGAATGCTTGAATCAGGAACAATAAGTGCTTCTACACTTTTACAAGAAGTAGAGCAAGAGTTAGACGATACCTTTAAACAAAGAGTTTTTGATGCCCTCAAGTCAGGTTTTCAAAAGGTAAAGACTACTGTTGCACAAAGAAAAAATTAAAAGCATATATCTATGATTTGTCCATTAGTAAGACAAGTGTTTAGAAATATAGACAGAACATAGAAAATAGAGCCAATTCAAGAATTCTTAATGGTACCCGTTTTGGCAAGAAGTATCAAATCATTCATCAATCAAACAGTTATGCAATCTCCTTTCGAATATTGGAAAGGAGGTTGCTATCAAGAAAAATCAAAAAAAATGAAGACATTAGTTACAATAGCTACCTCTGTAGCCATGATATTATTTGTGCAAATTTTAAATGCTCAAGATGACGATATGAGCGTTAAAATAGAACAGCTTAAACAGCAGAAAGAGCGAATTGTTGTTTCAGAAAAAAGCGCACTTAAAAAAGAGGTCGAAACCATTAATAATCAATTAGCAAATGCAGAAATAACAAAAGAAGAGGCACAACAATTAAAAGAAGCAGCTGCCAAAAAACATGCATTGAATATAGAAAACGGAATCGCCATAATAGAGAATAGAATTGCTTTGCTGCAACGCAACGGAACCGAAATAATAGGTACAGAAGATAGAGAAATAGATGTGCTAGGAGACGATTTTAAAATTTACAAAGAAGTAGAGGAGCAAATCAAATATGATATTCGAACGACGACTGATTTTGTTCTTGCATTTGGACTTAATAATGTAATAGTGGATGGGCAATCCTTAAGTGATTCTGATTATGAAATTTGGGGAAGTAAGTTTTTTGAAATAGGAGTTTCCTGGAGAACCAGAGTCTTTAAAAATACTAACTGTTTAAGAGTAAAGTATGGAGTCTCATATATGTCTAATGGTCTTAAACCTACAGATAACAGGTATTTTGTTAGAAATGGAGATCAAACCGAGTTAGAAGAATTTAGGTTAGAACTGGATAAATCAAAATTTCGAACAGATAATCTAGTGGTTCCTGTTTATTTAGAATTTGGCCCTTCGAATGTAGAAAAAACAGAAAAAAGTATTCGATTTTATAGAGGAAATAACTTTAGAATTGGATTAGGAGGATATGCAGGAGTGAATTTAAGTGCTCGTCAAAAATTAAAGTACGAGGAAAATGGAGGAGATGTAAAAGATAAGATTAAAGGAAAATATAGAACGAATGATCTTGTATATGGTCTAAGTGGTTATATTGGTTTTGGAGATCTTACAATATATACTAAGTATGATATGTCTCCTATTTTTAAAGATGCTATTGTTGATCAAAATAATGTATCTCTGGGATTACGTTTCGATTGGTAATACAATAATTTGAAATAGTAAAAAAGCTCCTGAAAGTTGTTCCTTCAGGAGCTTTTTGTAAAAAAGAATTTTGTTAACGAGCAATTATAAATTTTTTGCTCACAGTAATGTCGTTTTCTATAGCTTTTAAGAAATAAATCCCCTCTGGTAATTGACTAATTGGTAATTGTAAATTATCAGAATTATTATTTTTAATTGAAATAGGAATCCCTATAGATCTTCCTGTTATATCTATTATTTTAACCAAAATACTTGACTTTTCTTTGATTTTGTAATCTATGTTTATTGTGTGATTTGCAGGTATCGGATATACTCTCAAATTTAGAAGAGGGTTTTTTAATGTAGTCGACTCTTTGGTTGCTGGAGCAACGGATCTATTGGTTCCTATACAAAAGTTTTTGCTTTCAGAAGAAGCAAAGGACGCACCAGAAGCTAGTACCCCAGATGCATCTGTGAGTGTATATGCTCCTTTTCCGTAAAGACAACACATACCATCTCCATAAGAGTCGTAAACGGTTAACTCATAGCAGCCTGGGTCGAGACAAAAATCGATTTTTTTGGTACTCTTACGGGACTGGTCATAAGGCCCTCCTGATTCGATAATTTCACCATTGGAGTTTTTGATATCCCAAGAGGTTTCCTTGGGGTAGTTGTCAAATAATAAAGTTAGTTGTGCATCTATACAAGGATTAGCAGTTTCTTCAAATTTAACCCAATTGATGTTAAAGTTTCCTCCTTTGAAATCCAGTCTGAAAATTTGATTTTGAGATGTATCGGTTATATCAACATCATTTAAGACAACATTTTTCCAGATTTGAGAACCATTTGTTTTAGGAACCGAGACGGTTCCTATATTTTTTGATCCTAATTTTGCAGTAATAGATTTGGGTTTTTCACTAGTACTGGCGATTCTAAATGTCACAGTATATTTTCCTTTTTTGATATTAGCGATGGTATATTCTAACCATTCTTGATCTGCGATCCAACCAACATTAAGTCCTCCACCAATATCCTTAGTAGTTACCAGATCTACTCCTTCATTGATTCTTCCTTTTCCTCCATTATTCTTTGCATTACTATCATTATACGCTATGTTCTGTCCTCCATTATCATAATCCTCTGTTTGGATAGTGCCTGGGATTGTATGTGTTCTATAGGCAGTTTGTTCTGTATTTATTTTATCGATTTTGAAATCCAGAATGCCCGATCCCCAAGAACCAAATCTAACAGTATTTATAGAAGCAATATAGTTAACATCCATTGCATTAAAAAAGCCAATACCTTGAGCAATAGAAAACCATTTTTCTGATGCTACATCAAATACATAAGGACCAATATCGGTTCCTGCAAAAACAAACTTCCCATCTGGGGTAACTATCATTCCTCCGGTTTGCGCATCATTTCCAGAAGGAAAATCTCCCGTAACGTCTATCCAGGTTTGACCACCATCTTTAGACAAAATTGCTCCAACATTGTTCGAACTGGGTCCACAGAAAAGAACCCAATTATCATTGTTAGGTAGTATAACACCAGAACCAATGTCACCTCTAGTTCTTCCTCCAGGGGTTTTGGTAAAAGGAGTATTTATTTGGGAACCAAAAGAAGTACCTCTATTGGTAGAAATAAATACATTTCCATCTTGTAGCATTATAATTTTATTAGGGTTTTGTCGACCTTGAGCGATTGCAGCTATCTGGTTTGTTCCTTTTTTTACTGTATGTGCAGTAATAGAAGAACCATTCATCGTTGCGCGATTTAAACTCTTGGTCAGTATCCATATTCTTTTATCTGGCTGATCATGATCTATTACCGTTTGTGCCCAGCCCATTTCAGTGTTTCTGGTAAAACTTGTGGTAGGACGAGAATTAAATTTGCGATTAATCTGGCCTATGGATTGAAATGCCCCATTTGATCCGTACATTTTTACAGGAGCCCATACTTTATCTCCTTGTCGACTCCATTTCCAAACATTTATTCCATCATAACTATCTAGCGGAGGACCATCACCACCAATACTTTGATAAAAATCAAGAGTTTCTCCTGTGGTTCCTGGGATAATACTACCACTACCTTGATCTTGTGTGCTATAACTAATATGATTAGGATTGTTAGCTCCTGTAAGTACATTTTTTCTGTAGATTAACGGGCATATGGTATTGAGAACATTAATGTTAACATAATGGGCATTTGTATATCCAGAGTTGTTAAAGGAGGTTCCGATCGAAGGGAAATCATTCCATTCTTTATAAGATACAAAAATACCTCCATCAGAGCACCTTACAGAAAGAAGATCTCCACTACCATTATAAAAGAAATGAGAAGATTGAAAATCTGGGTGATAGTTAAATCGAATTCTATTGTAGTAATTAGAAGCGGATAAATTGGTTCCGTTTTGATAGTTACCCCATCCTGTATGATTAGATCTTGTGTTGTCTAATCCTGTTGTAGATAATACAGGATTTGTATATCCGCCAATCACTATATTTGCGTTTTCTGGGCTTACTGCCAAAAACTTACCGGTATCCATTTTTCTTGAGGTATCCCCATAATAGTTTCCTTTCGGAAATTTCTCTGTCCAGTTTTTTCCTTGATCAGAAGAAACCCAATATCTTTTGTTTTCCGTTACATATAGTTTTCTTGAATCCCCACCTATGCTAAAATGTTTTTTTCCATGACGTGATATATAAGTGCCGTTTTTAATAAAGGAGGTTTTTAAAGCGTTTAGCGTATAAAAAGAACCATTTCTGGCGAGATAAACAGAATTAGCGTTAGGTTGATTTTGATATCTGGGTGAATATAAAAATGAGTTTTGAGAATTCCCAAAATTCTGTACTACAGAAAAACTGCTTCCAAAATCTCTAGAAACGTATACGACTCTATTATTAGTAACATAAATAGCATGATTATCTTGTCTGTTTATAGCAGAACTTGTGTTGCTGGCGGGAAGCCCATTGGATTTTATCCAGGAGTTTCCTTCATCATCAGAATAATAAATTGGACCATTTTCTATATGGGCTACTAATCTGGTATTACCGTTAACCTTAAAAGCAAATAGGTTTTGATATCGGTTAGGCCAATTTGCTGTCAATAATTCAAAATCATCACCTTTGGTTCCGGTTTTTGGATTATAAATAGTGCCCTTAAAAATATAAGATTTAGAGTTAAACTCTCCTACATAATGATTATGAGTTACCCCATAGATGATATCTGTGCCATCCAGCATTTCTGCAAATTTGAATGCTCCAGGCATATTTTTAGGGCCTTTTGTTTTCCAAGTTCCCTTTAAAGCTCCATTTGCATAGGTGTTATTAAATTTACCTTTATTAAAGCTAGAAGATGTAGAAGTAAGCTTTTTTAAAATTTTTTGATGTCTGGCAGCCTGTTCTGGAGTCCAAATTGCATCTTTATCCGGGTTGTATTCTTCTTTCTCTTTCCTTTCGTTATCCTGAACAATAGGGCGGTTATTATCTTTTTGAATTTTAGAAGTACATGACCATTGCATACATAGTGCAAGAACCATAGTTATACTAAGGAGTGTTTTTTTCATGGTAAGTTGATATATAGTTAGTTAAAAGTAAAACGAGAGGCTTAAGTTATTATTGTTTGCTGATTATAAATACTTTGTAAATATTGTCTTACGTATTTGTTTGATGAAAAACAAAGATTTCTTAATGTAAATCGGCTCATATAACTCAAAAGTAAGTGAAACACATATTTTGATTGATGTAATGAAGTAACTTGTTGTTTTTCAGTGTTTTTTTTGAGAGGTGGTTTTTTGTTTTTAACAAAAATTTAGTATCTTAATAAAGTCATATCAGTTGAAATAATTCTTTCCAAATTGAGGTAATAACTTTTGTTCTTATTGTCAAAAAATCAAGTTATTACTGTACCTCGTCAATTTCATCAGTTTTACTAATCATCCAAATTTCGACAGTATGGCGAGATCAATTGTGTTTTGGCTATCACTATTTGTGATAGGGGGCTTTGGTTTGTATTCACAAACTACCAAAATGATGAAAGCAAACTCTGTTAGTATAGCAACTTATAAACGAGATATCCCACCACTTTCAAAAATGAAAAATATTATTTCGGCGAAAGGAATGGGACATGTGGCCCCTTCTAAGAGAAGAGGTGCAAATACAGTAATTTTGGGAAAAGGGTTCCCTAAAGGTAGAGATCCTCTTATGGTTAGAAAAAAAAGTATCTTTAGTAAAGCAACAGGTGTTACGGTTGCATCCTTTGATGCTCATGCAGGATCAGTACTTAATGATGCTACAGGTGCTATAGGCCCTAATCATTATATGTATGCCTTTAATACAGGTTTTGGTATTTTGGATAGAGAAGGGACGGTATTGTTACAAGAAGCATCCTTAGGGACATTGTTTCCGGGAGAAACCCTGGGAGACCCCATAGTTATTTATGATAATTTTGCGGATAGATTTGTGGTAATGGAGTTTAGTAATTCTCCAAATGGTTTTTTAATTGCAGTATGTAAAGGACCTGACCCTGTAAATGATGGTTGGTCTACTTATAGATTTAATACCGGGGATTTTCCTGATTATGAAAAATTATCTATATGGAACAATGGATATTATATAACCACCAATAAAAACCGAGACGCACCCACAACCAATGATGTTGTTTTTGTGGTAGAACGTGATAAAATGATTGCAGGAGAATCATCTGTCCAAATGATTGGTTTTCCTTTACCAGGAGCACAGACTAATGGTTTTTATAGCCCAGGAGGGTTTAATGCGACGGGCAGTGAGTTGCCACCTATTGGAGTACAACATGCCATTGTGTTTATGCAAGATGATGAATGGTCTGGCGTTACAAAAGACCATCTAAAAATTTGGAATACTAATGTAGATTGGAATTCTCCTGAAAACTCTACCATTTCACAACCCCAAGAACTTCTGGTTACTCCTTTTGATGGGGTGTTTGATAACGGGTCGTTTCAAAACCTCGAGGAGCCTGGTAATGGTGCTGATATTGATGCATTACAGGCTACCATGATGTATATGACCAATTATAGGCGTTTTGCGACCCATAATTCAGTGGTTTTAAATTTTGTGGTAGATCTTGATGGTACAGATAGTTTAGCAGGAATTAGATGGTACGAATTAAGACAAGAGGTAGATGGTGATCCCTGGACAGTATTTCAGGAAGGAACCTATGTTCAACCAGATGGACTAAGTGCATTTTGTGGAAGTATAGGAATGGATGTAGATGGTAATATTGGATTGGCCTATACCGTCGTAGGGCCCAATGTATATACATCATTGCGATATACGGGTAGATTGGCAGGTGATCCTTTGGGATATATGACAGTAGAAGAACAAGTATCAGCCAATGGAGATAGAAAAAATAATAGGAGTGATGGTAGGTATGGTGATTATGGACAATTAACCGTAGATCCGTTAGATGATAAAACATTTTGGCATATTAGTGAATATATGAAAGGTCCTTCTAGTATAAGAAAAAGCCACGTAGTAGCTTTTAGAATAGATTCTAAAATTGATGATATCGACCCTCCTTCTTCACCACATAATTTAGTAGTTTCAGAAAGAATAGCAAAGTCTATCACATTGGATTGGGAGGCTTCTGTAGATAATGTGGTAGTTAAGGAATACTATGTTTTTCAGGATGATCAATTCATAGGTACTACTTCAAAAACCAGGTATACTATTAAAGGTTTGACACCACAGACTTCATATTCATTTTATGTGTTGGCAAAAGATTTATCTGGTAATCAATCAACCCCAAGTAATACATTGGTAGTAAGTACACCCGCAATTACAATAAAAGGATGTATAGAGGGAGTGAGCGTCCCATATTATGAAAGCTTTGAAAAAGACTTAGGGTCATGGACTCAAGTGTTAGAAGATGATCTTGATTGGGTTAGGAGTTCCAGTGGTACACAATTTGTAAATATTGAGTCTTTTAAAGCGTATGAAGGGGAGAGTTATGTTTTTATAGAATCTTCTAACAATTTTAATAAAAAAGCGACTCTTGATTCCCCGTGTTTTGATCTTATGCATGCCCCTTCTGCCATACTCTCATTTAATTATTATATGAATGGAGATGATGCTATGGGATTACTAGAGGTCGAAATAAGCAATGATAAAGGTGTTACCTGGAATAGTGTTTGGAAAAAGATAGGAAATCAGGATAGTGAATGGAAAACTGCTTCTATAGATTTATCACTTTAT
The DNA here is from genome assembly GCF_040786235.1 of Aquimarina discodermiae. Taxonomy (NCBI): domain Bacteria; kingdom Pseudomonadati; phylum Bacteroidota; class Flavobacteriia; order Flavobacteriales; family Flavobacteriaceae; genus Aquimarina; species Aquimarina discodermiae. The sequence goes on along the minus strand of NZ_JBFMKP010000002.1, from coordinate 32,140 downwards.
AGAGGGAGTGGTATACAATTACGTTTTAGTGGTAGGACAGGAAACACAGAGAAAACCAAAATAGCAATAGATGCAATTTCTATTGAGTCAAACGTTGTTGGGGCCGTTTGTGTAGAGAATGATCTGCAATTAAGTGTAACTTTTGATAAACACCCAGAAGAAATTTCATGGTTACTTATGGATGAAGAAGATAAGGTTGTTGCTTCAGAAAGATATTCTAGCGGAAATACAGCTCAATCCACAGTAGTGAGTACTATTAATGATTTAAAACCAGGGAGGTATACTTTTGTTCTTTCGGATTCTTTTGGAGATGGTATTTGTTGTGAGTATGGTATGGGATCCTATTATCTGTCAAGCAATACAGGTACCATTATTTCGGGAGGAAATTTTACAGATGCAGATACTGTAGAATTTTGTGTGCAAGTAGATGAGGCAGGAATAAGTACTTATGAATTAGCAGATACGGACAAGGATGATCAACGATTTATACTATCACCTAACCCAGTAAGAAATGATATTCTAAACATTGCTATAGAAGAAAGTTTAATCCAAAATCTTGAAATTTTTTCTATGTACGGTACTTTGGTAAAGAAAATCCCTAATCATGGAGCAAAAAAATATATTGATGTAAGCGGTATTGCATCAGGAAGATATTTTATGAGAATAACTTCTAAAAATGATGTGGTAACAAGAAGTTTTATAAAAAATTAAAAAAGGATGGTAAGTCGGTGATTAAAATTCGAATATGAATACCATTTTAAATCTGAATTCCTTTCTCCCCTCCCCAAGGTAGAATTGACCATTTGGCATTGGTATTGCTAAATGAAGAGGTTGTTTGTTTGAGCGGCCTCTTTTTTTTTATAATTTTTTTGGTATATATGTAAAGTGCTTTACATGAGTATATTGATGGTGTTTTCTTTTGCCTAACTTGTTTTCTGAAGCTTAAAAAATGTTTTCTGTTAGATGTTCTTGAAGTTTATTTATTTTATTGAAGATAACTCAAGTTTTAGAATTGTGTATTTTTGTGATCATTTAAAAGATATAAAACTTTTATACTAGGGTTTTATAGTTGGATACTAGGCAATATAGATAATGATTCATAAGACAACCATAGATGCTGTATTTGAGACTGCTCGTTTAGAAGAAGTAATAGGCGATTTTGTTCAGTTAAAAAAGGCAGGGAGTAATTTTAAAGGATTGAGTCCGTTTAGCGATGAGAAAACCCCATCTTTTATGGTGTCTCCTGTAAAACAAATCTGGAAAGATTTTTCTAGTGGTAAAGGAGGGAATGTAGTTGCTTTCTTAATGGAACATGAGCATTTTTCTTATCCCGAAGCCATAAAGTATCTGGCAAAAAAGTATAATATTGAGGTAGAAGAAACCGAGCAATCAGATGAGCAAAAGGAACAAGCCAATGAAAGAGAAAGTATGTATTTGGTTAGTGAGTTTGCATCAACTTTTTTTCAGAATACATTACATAAAACCGAACGAGGGAAAGCCATAGGATTGACCTATTTTAAGGAACGAGGATTTACAGAAGAAACCATCAAAAAGTTTGGATTGGGATATTCTCCAGATGTATGGGATGCTTTTACTACAGAAGCCATAAAAAAAGGCTATCAATTAAGTTTTCTTGAAAAGACAGGTCTTACCATAGTAAAAGAAGAAAAGCAGTTTGATCGTTTTAAAGGTAGGGTCATGTTTCCTATACAGTCAATGTCTGGACGTGTATTAGGTTTTGGAGGTAGGATACTTACCAATGAAAAAAAAGCGGCAAAATACCTTAACTCTCCAGAGAGCGATATTTATCATAAGAGTAAGGTCTTATATGGGCTTTATCATGCAAAACAAACTATTGCCAAAGAGGATAATTGTTTTTTGGTAGAAGGATATACAGATGTTATTCAATTTCATCAAACAGGAGTAAAAAATGTAGTCTCATCTTCGGGTACAGCACTTACTCCAGATCAAATTCGTTTGATTAACAGGTTAACAAAAAATATTACAGTATTATTTGATAGCGATCCTGCAGGAATGAGAGCCTCTCTAAGAGGGATAGATTTGATTCTGGAGCAGGGAATGAATGTGAAGGTGTGTAGTTTTCCTGAAGGAGAGGATCCAGATAGTTTTGCTAAACAAAATACACTAGAAGAACTTTCTGTCTATCTTAAAGATCATGCTCAGGACTTTATTGGTTATAAGGCTTCTTTGCTAAAAAAAGACTCAGAAAATGATCCTATAAAAAAAGCAGAACTGGTTCGTGATATGGTGACCAGTATTTCTAAGATTCCTGATGTTATTAAACGAGAAATCTATGTGAAAGAATGTTCTAGAATCATGGATGTTTCTGAAGATGTTTTGTTTGATACGTTAGCACAAATACGCAATGTTGAGATAAAAGATCAGCGTAAACAACAGAAACAGGAAAAGAAATCATTTGAAGTGGTCAAAGATGAGGTGAAGAAATCTCCTAAGATTGATCAAAAAAATGTTTTGGAACGTAAAATAATTGAAATATTACTGTTGTATGGGGATAGAGAAGAAGAGTTTGAAGATCTTATTTTAAAAGAAAATGAAGACGGCGAATTAATACTGGAACCAGAAGCATATACCACAAAAGTATTTGAAAAAGTTTACTTAGATCTTCAGGATGATGAAGTAGAATTTGCTAACGAAAGTTTTAAAGCAATATATACCTTGTTAATCGAAGGGCTAAATCAGGAAGAAGATTTTAAAATAGAGAGTTTTATTAATCTTATACCTCCAGAAATAGCTTCAGAAATCACTGCAATATTGATGAATGAAGAACGATATGCATTACACAGATGGGTTGATATGGAAATTCATGTAAAGAAGAAAGAAGTTACAGTGGCTCAGTATGTAAGTGATGTTATTTTAAACTTACGCAGATTTTTAATAGCCGAAAAGGTAAAAGAACTTTCGGAAGAAGTTAAAAAGCATAGTAGTGATAAAGAAGTAAATAATCAAGAAACCATTCAAGATATAATGGATTACTTATCTCTTAAAAGAATACTTTCAGAAAAGCTAAATAGAGTTATGTGAGAGTATATCAATTTTACTATCATTAAATGATGTTATGATAAAATGTATATGATCAAAAAGCTACTTACAGAAAACCCAAATAGGTTAACATTTATTTTCTGTAAGAATCGTATTTTTTTCTTACAGAAAATAAATGTTAAAAGTACTCTTGAGCTATATTTTTATAATATTATGAATGAATAAAATAAAAATAACTAGCTAATATGTAGCAACCTTGACTGGTGAATCAAATCTGCAAGGTTATCAACTTTAAGTTTTTTAAGCAGTCGTGTTTTGTAGGTACTAACTGTTTTCTCATTGATAGATAAAGTAGAAGCTATATCCTTATTACGTTTTCCAGAAGATAACAGGTTAAGGACCTCGATCTCTCTAGAAGATAATTTCTTATACTTTACGACCATGTTACTTTCGTTAGTGTTACCATTAGCCAATTGTTGTGTAAGATTGTCATTTAGGTAAATTCCACCTCTAGAAACTCGTTCGATAGCTTTTTTTAGTGTTTTCGTCGAAACGGTTTTTGATAAATAAGCTGATGCTCCAGCTTTAATAGCACTTAAAGCGTACATCTCTTCTGGATGAGAACTAAAGATAATCACCTTTATTTTGGCGAATTCTTTTTTAATGGTTCTTAATGCCATAATCCCATTGATCTGTGGTAGATCGAGTTCCATGATAAGTACATCGGGGATATTTACTTTCAAAACATCATACATATCATTTCCGTTACTTACTTTTCCTATTACTTCATATTCATCAGAATTACGAAATAAGGAAACAATCCCTTTTCTTGTAATTGGATGATGATCAGCGATTAATACGGTTGTCATTCTTGTTTACGATTGTTATGTTAATTTAAGATTAAGAGCTTGACAATTCTTAATTCTCAGGGGTAGCATTAAAAATGTTGATACAAAATTACTAAGAACATGGACTTGTAAACTTTTTTTTATCCGTTTATCGACAAAAAGCATTCTAAAGCAGTTCAAAGGGTATTTTACATGCCGGAATAGGGTTCATTTTATGCTGGTTTACGGTATTTAGACGTATAAATATCTTAAAAACCTCTTGTTCTCGACCCTCAAAATCATCAATTTGCCTTCCTTCATCCTTCATTTTCATCGCCCATTCTAGTTCATCATAACTCGCTCCTATTTGATCTTCATCGCTACGACTATCTCCAAATAGCCCATCTGTAGGAGCGGCAATTTGGATAGAATTTGGTACTTCTAACGCTTTTCCTAATGCATATACCTGGCTTTTGGTTAAATCTGCTATCGGACTTAAATCTACACCACCATCTCCATATTTTGTAAAAAAACCAACGCCAAAGTCTTCTACTTTGTTTCCTGTACCTGCTACCAGATACTTGTGTAAGCCAGCAAAATAATATAACGTTGTCATTCGTAATCTAGCTCTGGTATTGGCAAGGGAAAGGTCAAGTTGTGGACTAGGTGAGGTTTTTGGAGCAACCGATTTAAACTCTTCAAAAACAGAGGTAAGGTTTACTCTAGTGTCTGTAACATTGGTATATCGTTCCTTTAGCAAAGCAATGTGCTCTTGTGCCCGGTTAACTTGACTCTGTGCCTGGTGGATTGGCATTTCTACACATAATGTTTGTAAACCGGTTTTTGCACATAGAGTAGATGTTATGGCACTATCTATACCTCCGCTAACACCAACTACAAATCCTTTTATGTTTGCGTTATTTGCGTATTCTTTAAGCCAGTTTGTGATGTGGTTAATTACTTTTTCTGTTTGCATAAGTTGTTTTTAATACAATTAATTTGTTTAATAAAGGTATATAGTGTCTAAAGGTTTTTAGTAATAAAGATAAAAACATCAAGTCGAAACAAATATTATTTTCTATGTTCTAATAGTTCGCAATTCGATTTTTGATATACTACCTTTGCAGAGATAAAATTAATAAAAAAAGATGGCGTTGTATAGTTATAAAAGGTATTTAAACGACGGTTGGAATATGTATATGAAGTTTACAAAGTTTATTAAAATAAGTGTATTGCTATTTTTGTTGATTGGATGTTCTAAGCAAAATAAAATAGAGAAGGAAATTGCTGCTATTCCTGTAGAAATTAAAATAGAACGTTTTGAGCGATTGTTTGCAGGTGTAACATCAGATAATTTAGGTAATCTCAAAAAAGAGTTCCCCTTTTTGTTTTCAGAAAGATATGCAGATAGTTTGTGGCTTAAAAGAGTAAAGGATACTATTCAGATAGAACTTAACGAAGAGGTCGAAAAAAGATTCCCAGACCTTTCTAGTGAGAAAGATGAATTACATTCTTTGTTTCAGCATATCAAATATTATTTTCCAGAAATAAAGACTCCAAGAATTGTAACGATTACTTCAGATGTAGATTATCGTAATAAGATAGTGCTTTCAAAAGGACTGCTCATCATTTCTTTAGATACATATTTAGGCAAGGATCACCACTTTTATGAAGGAATACAAAAATATTTGAGACAAGGTTTTGAAAAGAAATATATAATTCCTGATATCGCGTCTATGTATGCTAAAAATATTGTTGGTCCAATACGAGATAGAACCTTTTTAGGGAATCTGATTGCAATTGGTAAAGAATTGTATCTAGAAAATCTTTTTTTGCCAAAATATAGCAATGCTTTAAAAATGGGATATGAGGATGAACAGTATGAGTGGGCTATGGCAAACGAAGCGCAGATTTGGAGATATTTTGTAGATAGACAATTGTTGTTTAGTACCGATAACGAACTAATGCCAAGATTTTTATACCCAGCGCCTTTTTCTAAATTTTATTTAGAAGAAATTGATAAAGAAGCTCCCGATAGAATAGGACAATTTATAGGCTGGAGAATAGTTTCTTCCTATATGGAAAATAACAATGTATCTTTGCAGCAAATGTTATTGGCAGATGCAGAGACAATTTTTAATACTTCAAAATATAAACCAAAAAAGTAATGGCAAATAAATATAAATCTGAAATTAAGATTGATGTCGAGTTAGATGAAAACCGTATTCCTGAACAATTAAAATGGACAGCAAAAGATGGAGGAGTAGAAAATGAAGAAACTAAGGCGTTACTTCTTTCTGTATGGGATAGTAAAAATAAAGAGAGTTTACGTATTGATTTGTGGACAAAGGATATGCCAGTAGATGAAATGAAAATATTTTTTCACCAAACATTGGTGGCAATGAGTGATACTTTTCTGAGAGCTACTCAAGATGAAAAAATGTCGGCAACAATGAAAGATTTTTGTGAATATTTTGCCGAGAAACTAGAGTTGAAACAAGAGTAATACCATTTACACTTTGAATTTACCGTAATAAAATACTCTTTTTCGTTTCTGCTTCAGAATAAAAAAGAACCGTAACTACTGCTATGCTTATTTTTTCTTCTTTTCATAAACAAAAAATAGCTCATTTTCTTTAACAGTAAATTCAAAGTATAACTGGTATAAATCGTTTAAAAACGGTGTTGTGCAATCAAGAATAAAGAAAATTAGGTGTCTGATGAAATGATAGTACCTTTTTTTTGACTAATTCTTATAAAAGAAGGTCTTGAAAACAACATTGATTTTTGTATATAATGCCTCAACGGGTGTTTTGGATAAATATCTGGATGCAATTCATAAAATTATTAGTCCCAAAACTTATTCGTGTGATTTGTGTAGTTTAACACACAATGTGTTTTCTGAAAAAACTGCATGGAAAAACTTTAGACAATATGCGAGTTTTGATTCGATATTTATGTATAAAGATCAATTTATTAATACATATTCAGATTATTCGGATATTGATTTTCCTGTTGTTTTTACTGTAAAAGAAAAGACGATGCAATTGTTGTTTACTGCGGATCAATTGGGAGAATTACAAAATACAGAAGATTTAATTGCATCGATTTTAGATAAAATCGATGCTAATTAGAGCTTTTTAATTGATTATTAAGATCTTCTATGTAATTAAGAATTTCATCTTTCCCCATACCCGATGATGATGATGTGATAAAATAGTTAGGCATTTCTTCCCAGTACTTTAACATTTCTGAGATGTAGCTTTCAATTTGGATTGGTAGTTTGTTTTTTGATAATTTATCAGCTTTGGTAAAAACTATAGAAAACGGTATTTGGTTTTCACCTAACCATTGCATAAACTCCAGATCAACTTTTTGTGGTTCATGACGACAATCTACCAGAACAAAAGCACAAACCATTTGAGTTCGTTTTGCAAAATAGGCCGTGATAAATTTCTGAAATACTTTTTTGATTGATTTAGAAACACGAGCATAACCATATCCAGGAAGATCTACCAAAAACCATGTTTTATTAATGATAAAATGGTTTATTAATTGTGTTTTTCCAGGCTTTCCTGATGTTTTTGCTAGATTCTTTCGATCCGTAAGCATGTTAATCAATGAAGATTTGCCAACATTAGACCTTCCTATAAATGCATATTCTGGGAGTTTGTCTTTTGGGCATTTGGCAACATCGCTATTACTTATTACAAATTCAGCGCTACTAATCTTCATAGTATCAAAGTTTCAAATTATATGTCTCGCTCTAGTAGCCAGCTATGAAATAACTGGTTAAATTCTTCGGGGTGTTCCATCATGGCGGCATGACCACATTTGTCAATCCAATATAAATCAGAATCTGGTAGTAATCTGTTAAAGTCGTCAGCAACCTCTGGAGGTGTTACATTATCATTTTTGCCCCATATTATGCAAGTTGGTGTTTGCATATTGGGTAAATCTTTGGCCATATTATGTCGAATTGCACTTTTTGCAATGGCCAAGGTTCTAATTAATTTGTGACGATCATTTACAGTAGCATATACTTCATCTACAATCTCTTTTGTAGCAATTTCTGGATCATAAAATACGTTTTCTGCTTTAGCTTTAATATACTCGTAGTCTCCACGTTTAGGGTAGCTTTCACCCATAGCACTTTCGTACAATCCAGAGCTACCTGTGATTACCAAAGCTTTTACTTTTTCAGGAAACATTTTGGTGCATAACAAGCCAATATGGCCTCCTAACGAATTGCCTAGAAGTATTACTTCTTTGTCTCCATACCCAAGATGATCTATGAAGCTTTTAAGAAACCTAGCATAGGTGCTCACCTTAGTTTTTATTAAGGGTAACGTGTAGATTGGAAGTTCTGGAATTAAAACTTTATATCCTTGTTTAGGGAAATAGGAGGCAACACCTTCGAAATTGCTCAAGCCGCCCATCAATCCATGTAAAATGATGATCGGTGTGCCCTCTCCTAAATCTAGATAACTAAACTTTCCGTCTTTTTTTAATTCGTGCTTCATTAATACTTCTTACAAGAATTAAAGGCAAATATAGCATTTTCATATTTAGTTTTTAGATTTTTTATCAATAGTACAAAATGAATTTTATGTTTTTTTTTAGAATGGATTATTTCTGCTCAAAAATGAGTGAAATCCAAGTGTTTACGGGCTTTTTGTAGTGTTCTGATAAACAAAAGATTAAGGTTTTCAAGGAGGCTTCTTTTTCTTTTTGTGGGATAACTTATTAACAATGTGGTAAAAAGTGGTAAAAAGTGGTAATATTTTCAATATATTTGAATAATTAAACGTTTAGGGAAACAAAGTGGTACATCTTATTGGTACATATGAGTGTAAGGCAGACGCTAAGGGGCGTTTGATGATGCCTGTTGCTTTTAAGAAGCAGCTCTCATCTGTGTTACAAGATGGTTTTGTGTTAAAAAGAGGTGTTTTTCAGCCATGTTTAGAATTGTATCCAATGGCAGAATGGAATCTTTTAATGCAAAAAATGAATAAACTCAATAGGTTTAAAAAGAAAAATAATGACTTTATCCGAAAGTTTACGGCAGGTGTAAAAGTAGTTGAAATTGATACAGCAGGTCGTCTTTTGATACCAAAAGATTTAATTGGTTTTGCTGGGATTACAAAAGACTTGGTATTGTCATCAGCTGTTAATATTCTAGAAATTTGGGATAAAGAACAGTATGAGAAGGCAATCGAAGATACCGCAGATGATTTTGCAGATTTGGCAGAAGAGGTAATGGGGTTTGATGATGAAATAAATCTGGGAGAATAACTCGGTAGATAATCATATTCTTTTTAAGTGTTGATAGAATAAATGAAAAAATAGATGGAGTATCATAATCCGGTATTACTTAAAGAAACAGTAGATGGGTTGGCCATCAATCCAGAAGGGACATATGTTGATGTTACGTTTGGAGGTGGTGGCCATTCTAAAGAAATTTTATCGCGATTAGGGCCTAAAGGAAAATTGATTGCTTTTGATCAAGATAAAGATGCACTAAGAAATAAAATTGAAGACGAAAGATTTACGTTGATCAACGAGAATTTTAGATTTATTAAACGATTTCTTAGGTTTTATGGAGTGAAGAAGGTTGATGGGATTTTAGGAGATTTTGGAGTTTCGTCTCATCAGTTTGATGTAGCAGATAGAGGTTTTTCTACAAGATTTGAAGCAGATCTTGATATGAGAATGAATCAGGATAAAGAAGTGTCTGCATATCACATCATAAATGAGTATGATGAATTAGACTTAAGAGCATTGTTGTTGCAATATGGAGAATTAAGAAATGCACCCAAATTGGCAAGAGCTATTGTAGCCGCAAGAGGTACTAATGAAATTAAAACGAGTGAAACACTAAAAGAAGTGTTGCTTCCCTTTTTGCCAAAACATAGAGAACACAAGGTGCTGGCACAAATATATCAGGCAATACGTATAGAGGTGAATCAGGAAATAGAAGTTCTTAAAGAATTTTTAATTCAAACCGTAGAACTTTTGGATGTAGGAGGTAGAATTAGTTTGATCTCATATCATTCTCTAGAAGATAGGTTGGTAAAGAGGTTTATACGTAGTGGAATGTTCGAAGGGGAACCAGAAAAAGATTTATATGGCAATGTATCGGTGCCATATAAAAAGATAGGAGGCTTGGTAATACCTACAGAAGAAGAAATTAAAACAAATAATAGAGCACGAAGCGCCAAACTTAGAGTGGCAGAAAGAATATCATTAGAGGCCGCTACTAATAAAAAAAAGTTTAAATAAGAATTATGAAGCAAACGGTTTACGATATAGTAAAAGGTAAATTTTTGATAGCAGATGATGCTATGAAAAATTGGCGCATGTTACTATTTCTTTCCTTTTTAGCAATCATTATGATTGCGAGCTCTCATAATGCTGAAAGTAAAGTTCATGAAATAGCAAAATTAAATAATGAAGTAAGAGAATTGCGAACACAATTTGTAGATGGTAAAACAGAATTAATGAGATTGAAAATGGAGTCATCTATTATAAAAAAAATGACCCGAAAGGGACTTAAGCGCCCTGCAAATCCACCAAGAAAAATAATCGTTAAAAAGTAAATTATTTTGGCAGTAAACGAAAAGAACATAATAAATCGCTTGTACTTTATTGCGGCATGCATGTTTGTTTTTGCAGTTGTTGTATTGGTGAAATTAGTGAATATCCAGTTTGTAGAAGGTGATATGTATCGTAAAAAAGCTCAGGATCGAGTTTTTAAAACATTTGATATTCCTGCAAATCGAGGCAACCTTTATGATAGTAAAGGAAATCTTCTGGCAACATCTGTTCCTAAATATGATATACGATTTGATGCTATTACTGTAACCGATAAAGATTTTAGAGAACAAGTAAAACCTCTTTGTCTTGCCTTGTCAAAAGAATTTAATAGACCTGCATCTTATTATAATAAAATACTTAGAACTGCAAGAGCAAATAAGAATAGGTACTTGTTGGTTTGTAGAAATCTTGGGTATTCACAGTATATGAGAGTTAAGAAATTCCCACTTTTTGAGTTTGGAGCTAATAGAGGGGGGCTTATCGTAGAGCAAAGAACAGTAAGAGAGCATCCGATAGGTAAGATAGCAGAGCGCACCGTTGGGTATGAAAGAAGAGATGAGCAGGGGTATTATACGCGAGTGGGGTTAGAAGGAGCATATGGTCCGTTTTTAAGAGGAAAAGATGGAAAGCGTAAAAAACAAAAAATAGCAAAGAATCAATGGAAACCATTAGGAGATGCTAATGAGGTTGAGCCACAAGATGGATATGATGTGGTATCTACTATAGATGTTAATATTCAAGATATTACGCATCATGCATTGCTGAAACAATTAGAAGAATTTGAAGCAGAACACGGCACAGCAGTTGTGATGGAAACCGAAACAGGAGAGATTAAAGCAATTTCTAATTTGGGACGCACCAAAGCAGGTAAGTATTATGAGCGATTAAATTATGCCGTAGGAGAATCACACGAGCCGGGATCTACATTTAAGTTAATGACTATGGTCGCCGCCTTAGAAGATAAAGTAATTGATTCTAGCTATGTAATTGATACAGAGAATGGTCGAGTAAAATTTTACGATAGAGTGGTAAAAGATTCTAAATGGGGAGGGTATGGTAAGATTTCTGCCGCCAAGGCATTTGAGCTTTCATCAAATACAGCCTTTGCAAAAATGATTGATGAGAATTATAGAGATAACCCTAGAAAATTTATTGATCGTCTCATAAATATGGGATTAGGTGAAACATTAGGAGTGTCTATTAAAGGAGAAGGGAAGCCTAAGATACCTTATCCAGGAGATAAAGACTGGTATGGTACTACTTTACCGTGGATGGCACATGGGTATGGAGTAGCACTTACACCACTACAAACATTGGCTTTTTATAATGCAATAGCTAATGATGGTGAGATGGTAAAACCGAGATTTATTAAGGAAGTAAAAGCTTGGGATAGGACCCGTGAAAAATTTGATAAAGAAATATTAAACCCAACCATTTGTTCGACAGAGACTGCCAAAATTGTTCAGGAAATGATGAAGAATGTAGTTAAAAGAGGAACAGCAGATAACATACAAACTAATAATTTCGGAATAGCAGGTAAAACAGGCACCTGTTGGGGTAATTATGGTAAAGATAGTAGAGAATATATCTCATCTTTTGCGGGATATTTTCCAACAGATAAACCAATTTATTCATGTATTGTAGTTGTGCATAAACCAAATAAAGAGAAAGGGTATTATGGTAATGAAGTTGCTGCTCCTGTTTTTAAAACAATAGCAACAAAAATATATAATGATATACCGGTTATTGATGAAATAACTTATGATATGATAGAGAGAGAAGTGAAAGTGAAAAGTTATGATTCATACTATCAAAATGCACAGAAATATAAAACGATTATGCCTAATGTAAAAGGAATGCCAGCTATGGATGTAATTTCTTTATTAGAAAATATGGGGCTTAAAGTAGAAATAAAAGGAGCTGGTAAAGTTGATAAGCAATCAATAGAGCCGGGAACAAAAGTAAAAATAAACCAAACAGTAAGACTAGAATTATCGTGACACCTTTAAAAGATATTTTATATAAAGTAGCTATTGATACTGTTGTTGGTGCAACCACTATTGATGTCAATAAGATAGAGTTTGATTCTAGGAATATTGAGCAAAACGATGTGTTTGTTGCAATTCGTGGTTCTGTGTCAGATGGTCATGCTTTTATCCAAAAAGCAATAGATCAAGGTGCGGTAGTTGTTATTTGTGAAAAGATACCAGATGCTAAAATAAAAGGAGTGACGTATGTTGAGGTAAATGATACGCAATCAGCATTGGCTATTATGGCTTCTAATTATTATGATGCTCCATCTGCTAATTTGAAACTGGTTGGTGTAACAGGAACTAACGGAAAAACAACCATAGCAACACTTTTGTATCAATTGTTTAAGAAAGCAGGGTTTAAAGTGGGTTTATTGTCTACAGTAAAAATATTGGTCGACACTCAGGAGTATAAGGCAACACACACGACTCCCGATTCTTTAACGATCAACTTTTACCTTAATGAAATGAATAAGGCAGGGGTAGAATACTGTTTTATGGAGGTGAGCTCTCACGGGATTCATCAAAAAAGAACAGAAGGATTAGTATTTGAAGGTGGGGTTTTTACCAATTTATCACATGATCATTTAGATTACCATAATACGTTCAAAGAGTATAGAGATGTAAAAAAGGAGTTTTTTGATGGTTTATCACCCAAAGCATTTGCATTAATAAATAAAGATGATAAGAATGGGATGTTTATGCTTCAAAACACTAAAGCAAAACAATACACCTATGCGTTGAAATCATATGCAAATTATCGAGGTCAAATTTTAGAAAGCAGTTTAGAAGGCTTGCTTTTAAAGCTAAATGATCACGAGGTATGGACAAAGCTTATAGGAAGTTTTAATGCGTATAATCTGCTGGCAATTTTTGGTACTGCAGAACTTCTTGGATTAGAAAACCTTGAAACGCTTCAATTGTTAAGTGATTTACAAAGTGTCAGTGGTAGGTTTCAATACTTGATATCTGATCAAAAAATAACAGCAATTGTAGACTATGCACATACTCCCGATGCATTGAAAAATGTATTAGAGACTATCAATGATATAAGAACAAATAATGAAACTCTAATCACGATTGTTGGTTGCGGTGGTGATAGAGATAAAATGAAACGCCCTGTAATGGGTAATATAGCAGCAAAGCTTAGTAATAAAGTGATTTTTACCAGTGATAATCCACGAACAGAAGATCCTGATAAGATTATTGAAGATATAGAAAAAGGGGTAGAACCTCAAAACTATAAAAAAGTGCTGTCGATTACTGATAGAAAACATGCGATTAAAGTGGCATGTCAATTTGCAAGTAAAGATGATATTATTCTTGTTGCAGGAAAGGGTCATGAAACATATCAGGAAATTAATGGAGAAAGAACAGAATTTAATGATTTTGAAATTATAAAACAAGAACTTAAAAAACTTAACAAATAAACCCTTTAGTGCTTTAGCAGGCTATAAAAAGGTAGAGATATATATGTTATACTATTTATTTGAATATTTAGAAAGTGAGTATCAGTTTCCAGGAGCTACGTTGTTTCAGTTTATAACGTTCAGAGCTGCTATGGCAATTATACTTTCGCTATTAATCTCTACGATTTATGGTAAGCGAATAATTAATTTCCTTAGAACAAAACAAATGGGAGAAAGTATTCGTGAACTTGGATTAGAAGGTCAGGCTCAAAAAGCAGGGACGCCAACTATGGGAGGAATCATTATTATTCTGGCAACCTTAGTTCCTGTGTTATTGTTTGCAAAACTTGATAATATATATGTAATTCTATTAATAGTTACTACACTATGGATGGGAGTAATTGGTTTTGCTGATGACTACTTAAAAATTAAAAGAAAGGATAAGGCGGGATTAGCTGGTAAGTTCAAAGTGATAGGACAGGTGGTGTTAGGGCTCATTGTGGGGTGTACAATGTATTTTCATGAAGATATTACTATTAAAGAAGAAAAGGCAAATACGGATACAGAACAGGTTGTAACAGTTGAAGGTGAATCTGAGTTTAAAGCTGCGATAAAATCTACCAAAACAACGATTCCTTTTTTTAAGAATAATGAATTTGATTATGCAAGTTTGATATCATGGATTAACCCGGATCTGGCAAAGTATGCCTGGATTATATTTATTCCTATTGTGATTTTTATTGTAACTGCAGTTTCTAATGGAGCAAACCTTACCGATGGGATAGATGGTCTTGCAGCAGGGTCATCTGCTATAATAGTGCTTACGTTGGCATTATTTGCATGGGTGTCGGGTAATATAATTTTTTCAGATTATCTCAATGTAATGTATATCCCCAACTCTGGTGAAATTACCATTTTTGTCGCTGCTTTTGCAGGAGCGTTGGTAGGATTTTTATGGTACAATACTTTTCCTGCACAGGTTTTTATGGGAGATACGGGTAGCTTGACAATAGGAGGGATTATTGCAGTAATTGCTATTGCAATTCGTAAAGAGTTTTTAATTCCAATTTTATGTGGAATCTTTTTTATTGAGACACTATCCGTAATGATGCAGGTGAGTTATTTTAAATATACCAGGAAAAAATATGGTGAAGGAAGACGAATATTTTTGATGTCCCCTTTACATCATCATTATCAGAAAAAAGGAATACATGAAAGTAAAATTGTAGCTAGATTTTGGATCGTAGGAATTTTTCTGGCAATTATTGCAGTGATCACGCTTAAGGTCAGATAATATATACGGTTTTAGATTTTGGATTTATGAAGGAGGTATTGAAAAATAGAACAAAACGGTTTGCGATTGATTGTTGGGAATTGTGTAGAAAGTTTCCGGTAACGAGAGAATATGATGCTTACTGTAGGCAATTGATTAGATGTTCGAGTTCGGTTGGAGCAAATTATCGAGCGGCTTGTAGAGCAAAATCGAATGCAGATTTTGTAAATAAATTAAAGATAGTTGAGGAAGAGGCTGATGAGAGTATGTACTTCTTAGATATTTTTTTAGAAGTTTCAGATAAAGAACATCAAGAAATAAAAAGATTATTAAAAGAAGCAAATGAATTATTAGCAATTATAGTTGCGTCGATTAAAACAATGAGAAATCGTACATCGTGAATAGTAAATCAAAAATGAAAAGACGACTTGTTGTATTGGGCGCAGGAGAAAGTGGAGTAGGAACCGCAATATTGGGTAAAAGAAAAGGGTATAATGTTTTTGTTTCTGATAAAGGAGTAATAACAGATTATTATAAAGAAGTTCTTAAAAGTTTTGAAGTCGAATGGGAAGAAAAGCAACATACGATTGCTCAAATTCTAAATGCTGATGTGGTTATGAAAAGCCCAGGAATCCCTGATAATATATCGTTGATAAGCGATATAAAAGAAAAAGGAATTCCTGTGATATCAGAAATCGAATTTGGAGCACAATATACCTCTGCTACTATTGTAGGTATTACCGGTAGTAATGGTAAAACCACAACAACAATGTTGACGCATCACTTATTAAAGGAAGGTGAGTTGGATGTAGGTATGGCGGGTAATATTGGGGATAGTTTTGCAAAGCAAGTAGCAGAGAAAAATTCTCGTTATTATGTTTTGGAGCTAAGTAGCTTTCAGTTAGATGGTATTGTAGATTTTACTCCTCATATAGCAATTTTGACAAATATAACTCCTGATCATTTGGATCGATATGACTATCAATTAGAGAAGTATATAGCGTCAAAATTTAGGATAGCCATGAATCAAAGTGAGTTTGATTACTTTATTTATGACGCAGATGATAAGAACATAACAAATTATTTAGATAGACACCCAATAAAATCAAAGCTTTTGCCTTTTTCATTGACCAAAAAGATAGATAATAACGGGGCGTATTTAGAAAAAGAAAATATAACAATAATAATAGATAACAATAAAATTACCATGCCAACAACAGATTTAGCACTCAAAGGAAATCACAACGTTAAGAACGCTATGGCTGCTGCCACAGTGTCTCATTTGTTGAAAATTAGAAAAAATACGATCAGAGAATGTTTAGAGAACTTTCATGGGGTAGAACACAGGTTAGAAAGTGTATTGAAAATAAATAATGTACAATACATAAATGATTCTAAAGCTACCAATGTAAATGCTACTTATTATGCTTTAGACGCAATGAAGTCAGCAACCGTGTGGATTGTAGGAGGAGTAGATAAAGGAAATGATTACACAGAGCTTTATTCACTGGTAAATGAAAAGGTAAAAGCTATTATTTGCTTGGGAGTAGATAATACTAAGATTATTAATTCATTTGGCAACTGCGTAGATCATATTTTAGAAACACAATCTATGAAAGAAGCAGTAAACATGGCGTATGAGATAGCAGAGAGAAATGAAAATGTTTTGTTATCTCCGGCATGTGCGAGTTTTGATTTGTTTAAAAACTACGAAGAAAGAGGAAGACAGTTTAAAGAAGCAGTACGAGAGCTATAAAAGTAGTGTCCGAAGTCAAAAATGGATAGACGCAGCTTAAAATAGTATTGAGGTATAGTACATGCAAAAAGTAATATAGGATTAGATGACAAAAGTATTAACAAATATTAAAGGAGATAAGATGGTTTGGGCTATTGCAGCCTTGCTAGCCTTGTTCTCTTTTCTTCCTGTGTATAGTGCAAGCAGTAATTTGGCTTATTTATACGGAGATGGAGATACTTTTACTTTTTTGATTAAGCATTTTGCACATCTGGTTTTAGGTTTTTTGATTATGTACGGAGTGCATAAAATACCATATCATTATTTTAAGGGACTTTCTATTATTATGATACCTGTGATCATTGTATTGTTGTTGGTTACAATGGCACAGAATACCACCATAGGAGGAGCAAATGCAAGTCGATGGATTAGAGTGCCGTTTGTAGGAGTTACATTTCAAACCTCTACGTTGGCTGCTGTAGTGCTAATGGCGTATGTTGCACGATACCTGTCAAAGATTAAGGATAAAGTTGTATCGTTTAAAGAAACCTTACTGCCGCTATGGATGCCTGTATTTTTGATTTTAATGTTAATTTTACCGGCTAATTTTTCTACAACTGCGATTATCTTCTCGATGGTAATTGTTCTTGTTTTTATAGGAGGGTATCCAGTAAAGTATATTTCTGTGATATTGGGATCGGGGCTCTTGATACTTACTTTTTTCATTTTGTTTGCAAAAGCATTTCCGGGTGTTTTTCCAAATAGGGTAGATACTTGGGTGAGTAGGATAGAGAACTTTAGTGATGATAAAGATACACAAGAAGATTATCAAATAGAAAGAGCAAAAATAGCAATTGCAAGAGGAGGAGTAATGGGTGCAGGACCTGGGAAAAGTGTGCAAAGAAACTTCTTGCCACAGTCTTCTTCAGATTTTATTTATGCAATTATTATTGAAGAATGGGGTTTTGTAGGAGGAATTTTTTTAATGCTGTTGTATACAATGTTATTGCTGCGTTTGGTTATTGTTGCTCATAAATGTGGTGATATTTTTGGTAAACTATTAGTTATAGGAGTTGGATTGCCTATTGTTTTTCAGGCATTGATAAATATGGCGGTTGCAGTAGAGTTATTTCCTGTTACTGGGCAAACGTTACCACTTATAAGTAGTGGTGGGACATCTATTTGGATGACATGTTTGGCGATAGGAATTGTTTTAAGTGTGAGTAGTCAAAGAGAAGCACAGCGCCAACAAGAAAAAGAACAAACAAAAGAAACAGAAAAAAGAATACAAGAAGAAAATCCATTAGAGGTTTTAAGTGAAGTTTTGTAAATGAATAAAAAACCTAGAATCATATTATCTGGAGGAGGAACCGGGGGACATATTTACCCGGCTATTGCTATTGCCAAAGAAATTGAGAACAGATATCCCGATGCTTCTATTTTGTTTGTTGGAGCTAGTGATAGAATGGAAATGCAAAAAGTGCCAAAAGCAGGGTATGAAATTATAGGGCTTTGGATTAGCGGTATTCAAAGAAAACTTACGTTTAGTAATTTAATGTTTCCGCTTAAACTTATAAGTAGCCTCTGGAAATCAAGAGCAATACTTAAAAGATTTAACCCAGATGTAGTTGTAGGAACTGGTGGATTTGCCAGTGGTCCTTTGTTAAGGATGGCAAATTCTAAAAATATTCCGACGCTACTTCAGGAGCAAAATTCGTTTCCGGGTATTACCAATAAGTGGTTGGCAAAAGATGCGAATAGAATATGTGTTGCTTATGATGGGATGCAACGATTTTTTCCGAAAGATAAAATTAATAAAACAGGTAATCCGGTTCGCCAGGATATTGTAAATACCAATGAGAAACGTAGTCTGGCAATTCAAAAATATAAGCTAGACCCCAATAAAACAACGTTGTTGATTATAGGAGGAAGTTTGGGGGCTAGACGAATCAATCAATTAATCCAAAATGAGTTGGATTTTTTTAAAGAAAAAGGAATGCAGCTTATTTGGCAATGTGGGCAGCTGTATTATGAGGATTATAAACAATATGATCAAAATGAGGTGCAGGTACATCAATTTCTGGACACTATGGATTTGGCATATGCTGCTGCCGATATCATAATCTCAAGAGCGGGAGCAAGTTCGGTTTCAGAATTATGTATTGTTGCAAAACCAACATTATTTATTCCGTCCCCTAACGTGGCAGAAGATCATCAGACTAAAAATGCCAAAGCTGTAGTGGATAAAGGGGGGGCATTGATGCTTAAGGAAGGAGTGTTAGAAGAACGTTTTCAACAAGTTTTTTCAGAGTTATTAGAGTCAGAAGAAATGCAAAAAAACCTTTCTGTAAGTATCAAAAAACTAGGATTACCAAACGCAACCTCGGCCATAGTAGACGAGATAGAAGATTTATTAGAAAAAAACAAGAAGGAATTAAATTAATGGATAAGAGTTTAAAAGACATACAGAATATATATTTTATCGGTATCGGTGGTATTGGTATGAGTGCTCTGGCCAGATATTTTAAATTTCTTGGTAAGAATGTGGCGGGGTATGATAAGACTCCTAGCCAAATTACTACAGATTTATCTGCAATAGATGTTGCGGTGCATTTTGAGGATAATGTGACTCTGATTCCGCAAGAATTTTTGAATCCAGAAGAAACGATGGTGGTATATACACCTGCGATACCTAAAAATCATAAAGAGCTCACATTTGTCAAAGAAAAGGGATTTGTTCTAAAAAAGAGAGCTCAGGTGTTAGGAGCTATTAGTCAAGATGTGTATACGCTTGCAGTGGCAGGAACTCACGGTAAAACCACCACAACAGCTATTCTTGCACACTTACTTAAAGAATCTGGTGCAAAATTAACAGCATTTTTAGGAGGTATTAGCGAGAATTACAACTCTAATTTAATTTTAGAGGGAAATGAGGTTATGGTTGCAGAGGCAGATGAATTTGATAGATCTTTTTTACAATTGCATCCGGATATTGCGGCAATCACATCTATGGATGCAGATCATTTGGATATTTATGAAAAAGCAAATGCTTTGGAAGCATCTTTTATAGAATTTTCGAAAAAGACAAAAGACCATTTATTGGTGTGCAATGGGCTTCCTATAAACGGAATGACTTTCGGCATCGAAGATGACGCTGATTATTGTGCGCAAAATATAAGAATAGAGAATGGTACTTACATTTTTGATTTAAAAACACCACATGAATATATTAAGGGCTTGCATTTAAACCTACCGGGTAGACACAACTTGTTAAATGCTATTACGGCCTTTGCTATAGCGATGCTTTATGGTTCCCCAACCGACTCTCTAGCAAAGGCCCTATTTTCATTCAAAGGTGTTCAAAGAAGATTTAGTTACCAAATTAAGAGACAGGATAAAGTATATATTGATGATTATGCACATCATCCTACAGAAATTAATGCACTACATCAGGCAGTAAGAGAAATGCATCCTGATAAAGAAGTATTAGCTGTTTTTCAGCCTCATTTATTTAGTCGAACAAGAGATTTTGGGTCTGAATTTGCACAAAGTCTTAGTCAATTTGATCAGGTACTATTGTTAGATATTTATCCGGCCAGAGAACTACCTATAAAAGGAATAGATTCGAATTGGTTGTTAGGGATGATGGATCATGAAAATAAAAAATTGATCGATAAAAGTAATTTGGTAGAAGAGATTACAAAAAGCGAGGCAATGATAGTAGTGACTATTGGAGCTGGAGATATTGGAGAAGAAGTGCAGGAAATTAAAAAAGCGTTGTTGTGAAAAAAAGAATGCTAACATATTTGAAATTCGTTGGTTTATTTGCTTTACTAGCTGCTCTATTTGCTTTTGCGGGGAAACGTAATGAAAGACGAAAGATAAAAGAAGTATATGTTGAATTTGTAGAAGAACAAGATCCATACATTAATGAATCGATGGTTAATAAATTGTTAATACAAAATCATGAAAGAGCTACGAACGTGGGAAAAGAAATTTTAGTTTTGAATACTGTAGAGAAAGAACTCGATTCACACAAAATGATTGAGCATTCTGATGTGTACCTCACTGTAAATGGAGAACTTAGGGCAAGAATTAAGCAACGCACCCCAATTGCTAGGGTTAATGCGGTTACTCCTTTTTATATTGATGTTACCGGTAAACGAATGCCTCTCTCAAAAAGTTATTCGGCCCATGTCCCAATAGTACACAATGTGTCAGAGAGAGAAATTTCTAATGTGTTTCCGTTGTTAAAAAAAATTAGAGACGATAAGTTTTTAAAAATGCACGTAGTAGCCATTTATCGTAATGCTGAAAAAAACTACGAATTAGAGTTACGTACCAATGCATTTAAATTGGTGATAGGAAAAATAGAAGATGTAAATCGTAAGGTTAAAAATTTTAAAGCTTTTTATCAAAAGGCTACAAAAGACAAAACTTTGGATAAGTATAAAAAGGTCAGTTTGCAATATAGTAATCAGGTAGTGTGCACACTTAAATAATACCCGTATGGAAAGAGAAACTAATGAAATAGCGGTAGGATTAGACATAGGGACAACTAAGATTGTTGCTATGGTCGGAAAATTCAACGAATATGGGAAAATGGAAGTTTTGGGGATTGGTAAATCAAAAAGCTTAGGTGTACATCGAGGTGTTGTTAATAACATTACCCAAACGATACAATCTATACAACAAGCAGTGCAAGAAGCAGAAAGTGTAGGAGGCGTTAAAATAGAAAATGTTACAGTAGGAATTGCAGGTCAGCATATTCGAAGTTTACAACATAGTGATTATATCACTAGACCCAATGCTGATGCAGTAATAGATGAGGATGATATAGAAAAGTTATGTAACCAGGTGCATAAATTGGTAATGCTGCCAGGAGAAGAAATACTACATGTATTACCACAAGAATATAAAGTAGACGGTCAGGCAGAGATAAAGGAACCAGTAGGGATGTACGGAGGAAGATTAGAAGCTAATTTTCATGTAGTTGTTGGGCAGGTAACTTCAATTCGCAATATAGGAAGATGTGTAAAAAGCTCTGGACTGGAACTATCTGATGTAACTCTAGAGCCATTAGCTTCTGCAAATGCGGTTTTAAGCCAAGAAGAAAAAGAGGCAGGAGTTGCTTTGATAGATATAGGGGGAGGAACCACAGATTTAGCCATTTTTAAAGATGGGATTATTCGTCATACGGCTGTAATTCCGTTTGGAGGTAATGTGATTACCGAAGATATTAAAGAAGGGTGTTCGATAATCGAAAAACAGGCAGAATTGCTTAAGATAAAATTTGGATCTGCTTGGCCGGGAGAAAATAAGGATAATGAGATTGTTTCTATTCCTGGTTTAAGAGGACGTGAGCCTAAAGAGATTACCTTAAAAAACTTATCTAAAATCATCCATGCAAGAGTGGTAGAGATTATAGAACAGGTTTTCTTAGAGGTAAAGAATTATGGCCATGAATCGCCAAAGAAAAAATTGATAGCTGGTATTGTTTTAACAGGTGGAGGCTCACAGCTTAAACATTTAAAGCAACTGGTAGAATATATTACCGGAATGGACACAAGAATAGGGTATCCTAATGAACATTTGGCAGGTAACAGTAATACCGAAACAACAAGTCCTATGTATGCAACCGCAGTAGGATTGGTGATGGGAGGACTAGAACATGTCAAAAAACAGAAAAGAATCATTAAAGAAGAAACTATTACGAGTGCCCAGGTAACAAGCGAAGACGAGATAACTTTAGAAGAAGATTTGCCAACTCAAAAAGAAAGCCCAAAGGCAGAAACAAAGCCAAGGAAAAATATTTTAGAGAAATGGACAGAAAAATTCAAAGAATTCTTAGATAACGCAGAATGACATTTGTACATAATAGATAGCCCCAAAGCAATTGAAAAGTACACATCAAAAAGAAAAAAACTTCTTTTTGAATAGAAAGCATATAAAAAAAATAAAGTAGGAAAACCAGAAAATTAGCAATTATGAGTGATAACCAGGATTTTGAAAATATCTCTTTTGATTTACCCAAGAACCAATCCAATGTGATTAAGGTGATTGGAGTTGGAGGAGGAGGAAGTAATGCCATTAATCACATGTTTTTACAAGGGATTAAAGGAGTTGATTTTGTTATTTGTAATACAGATGCTCAGGCATTAGAAAATAGCTCGATCCCTAACAAAATTCAATTAGGAGTGTCTCTAACAGAAGGATTAGGTGCTGGTGCCAATCCAGAAGTAGGAGAGCAGTCTGCGGTAGAGAGTTATGAAGAGATAAAAACCATGTTAGATACCAATACCAAAATGGTTTTTATTACTGCAGGTATGGGAGGTGGTACAGGTACTGGTGCAGCTCCTGTAATTGCCAAAATGGCAAAAGAACTAGATATTCTAACGGTAGGGATTGTAACTATCCCATTTCAATTCGAAGGGCGTATGCGTAATGAGCAAGCCCAATTAGGAGTAGAGCGACTAAGGTCACATGTAGATTCTTTGATTGTAATCAATAATAATAAACTACGAGAAGTTTATGGTAACTTAGGGTTTAAAGCTGGTTTCTCTAAGGCAGATGAGGTTCTTGCTACTGCGTCGAGAGGGATTGCAGAGGTTATTACACATCACTATACACAAAATATCGATTTACGTGATGCTAAAACTGTGCTTAGTAACAGTGGTACGGCAATTATGGGGTCTGCTAATGCCTCAGGAAATAAACGTGCTCATGATGCGATCGTAAAAGCTTTGGATTCACCATTGCTTAATGATAATAAAATTACTGGTGCCAAAAATGTATTATTACTTATTGTTTCTGGAAAAGAAGAAATAACGATTGACGAGATAGGAGAAATCAATGATCATATCCAACAGGAAGCAGGTCATGGAGCAAATATCATAATGGGAGTTGGTGAAGATGAATCGTTAGAAGAAGCTATTTCTGTTACCGTAATTGCAACTGGGTTTGATGTAGAACAACAGGATGAAATTGTAAATACAGAAACCAAAAAGATAATTCATACCCTCGAAGATGAGCAACGTGCTGCTGTGCAGGATTTGTTACCAAAATCTACAGGGACTCCTTTGGCCGCTATTCCCAAAAACGAAGAGCCAAAAGAAGAAATAATCAAACATGAACTGGTCGAAGAAGAAGCAGATAAGGATAATGAATTGATCCCTACTACAGATTTCTTAAAAAATATAGATGTATCATGTGAAGTTGTAAGTCCATTTGCTAATGATAATGATTTTGTAATTATTAATGCACAAGATATTATTAAGCAAATTGAAGTTAACGAAGAGCAGGAGTTAAATGCAGAACAAGAAACGACAACAGAAAAAGTATTAGAAAAAGAGGATCAGTTTGCCTTTGCTTTTGATATGCCTTCTGCAGGAAATGAAAAAGAGGAGGTAAATGAAGAAGTGATGATGAACAATGAAAATATATCTCCTGTTACCGATGTAAAAGATGATGAAGGTCCTATTATTTTTGATCTTAGTGATGATATAATGGATATGGAAGTGAATGATCCTATCGAAGTTGTGCCAGCTTCAGAAAATATTTCTGATGATGTGCGTAGATATAGCCTCGAAGAATATATGGAAGAAGAAGAGCGTTTAACAAATGCTAAGCCTTCAGAAGTGGTTGAAGAGGAAATCCTTATAGAAAAGAAAACAGTAACTGCAGCGCCAGAAGAAGAAATCGTAGAAGGAGAAGTGGATCCTGTTGATCAGCCAATATCAGAGACACTAAAAGCGAGAGCTGCTGAGCGTCGTGCAAAAATGAAAGAATTTAATTATAAATTTAGAAATAACAATACCATAGACGATATAGAAAAGGAGCCTGCTTATAAAAGAGCAGGAATCGATGTAGATTCGAGACCTACAGAGTCTGGACTATCTAGAACATCTTTGGGTACAGATAATAACGATGACATACAGTTGCGAAAAAACAATTCTTTTTTACATGATAATGTAGATTAGAAGGGGAAGTGTAATTGTAAAATAAACCGATACTCTGACTGTAGAATATCGGTTTATTTTTTATCTTCGCAATCCAAAAGATCAAAACTAAATTATCATGAGTTTACAACAAAAAGTAATGGCTTCAATGAAGGAAGCTATGAAGGCAAAAGATTCGAATGCGTTAACCTCATTGCGAGCTATAAAATCTGCTATTTTGTTGGCTCAGACAGAAAGTGGAGCAAAAGAAGAGCTTACAGAAGATCAGGAATTGAAACTATTGCAAAAACTTGTAAAACAGCGTAAAGATAGTGCTACTATTTTTACAGAACAAGGGCGAGATGATTTGGCACAGCCAGAAATAGATCAAGCCAAAGTAATAGAACAATTTTTACCAGAGCAATTAAGCGAAGAAGAGATAGAAAAAGTGGTGGTGGATATTATTTCAAAAACTGGCGCAGAAGGAATGAAAGATATGGGTAAAGTGATGGGGATGGCCAATGCGGCATTAACAGGAAAAGCAGATGGTAAAACAATTTCTACTATTGTAAAAAGTAAATTGTCATAATTATAGCGAATTATACGATTTAAGAATAAGTAATGGCCGCGTGGCGCAACTGAATAGCGCATCAGATTTCGGCTCTGAGGGTTGGGGGTTTGAATCCCTTCGCGGTCACTTTTTGGACAAAATTGTCCAAAGCCAGGCAATTTTGTCTGGCTTTTTTGTTGGTTATTACTATTTTTATAATTAAGAAATAAAAGGCCTGTATCCTTGGATAGCATTGTTAGCAAACATAAATACCCAACATTGGGTATTGTTTATAACTAAAAACATTTCAATCTTCGAAATCTAAATTATTTGATAATGAAAAAACTCCATTACTGTCCACTTAAAACAAATTGATAGACAGTTGTTTATATTCTAGTTCATTGACATTATTGTAATCTATATTTTTAAATAGTTCATTTACAGGAGTTTTATTTAGCAACGATATTCCTAGAATCTGTAATATTTCGTAGGTTGATCGATTAATTTTCAGCTCCTGTGCTACTATTGCTACTAGGCAATAAGTGGTGATTGCTGTATAAATTTGTATTCGAACTGCATTTTCTGAGGTTCCCCAAAAGGATTTAATTTTTAGATGTTGTTTGATCCATTTGAAAAACAGTTCTATTTGCCAACGCTTTTTATAAAGCAAAGCAATTTGTTCTGCAGTAGTCTCCATATTATTGGTTAAGAAGACAAATGTTCTTTTATTTTCGTCGTCGTAATACTCGATTCGTCGAAGTTTATCGGGATAATTTTGGGAGGTATAAAATCCAGTTAGCTTTCCTATCTGATCACATAGTACTCCTTTAGTTTTGTCAACTTTTGCTGAATACATTCGCTTAAATTTCATGTTTGCCTTAGCTCTAATAACAAAGTAAGCTTCACAAGTAGTAATTTTATAAAGTCTCTCAAAATCGAGATATCCCCTATCAAAAACATAGTAAGCTCCAACTTCATAAATAAGTTGATCCATAGCCTTTACATCATGAATATTAGCAGGAGAAATATGAACAAAGCTCGGTATCTGAGTCTGAATATCAAAAAGCGTATGTAATTTGATTCCGCCTTTCGATTTTCGAAATTTAGCCCACCAAAAGACATTTAAGCATAGATCAATTGTGGAGGAATCAAAAGCATAAATCTTTTGTTCGGTATCAGAATTATGATCAGAAAGTTTAGCGTTTGCTATGGCTATTAATTGATATGCAAAAGCTTCAAAGATTCTATAGTCTCGCTTTTGATTTGCCTTAGCCAAATTACTTCTTGTAACTCTTTTACCAATCCCTAAGTGATAAGATTTCTTGTTGTGTGCTTCTAAAGTAATCACAAGATCTCGCAAACTATCACGGTTTGTGAGTTGTCCAAAGATCATACAAAGTAATTGGTTCCAACAAGTAAAATGACGAACATATTTATTTCCATCATACCTATTGACAATACTGTCAAAAGAGCGTTTTGGTAAAAAAGCTAATAACTGAGCGAATACATATTTGCCCTGATTCATAAACATCTGATTAAATCGACCAAACCTAGTCAATTCAAATCGACACACAATAAAAAGCTATTTAACTTATAGATTATCAGTAATTTCAAAGAACATTTAATTATTTATAGTGGACACTAGTGATACATTATAATTAATGATAATGTTTCATTTAATTTAGTGAAGTGAACGAAATTTTTAGATTAATTTTCTTAAGACTAGCATTTTTTGTTTCTTTTTTTGGCAATGAAAAAAAGAAAAAACTAAATAACCAA
Source organism: Aquimarina discodermiae (assembly GCF_040786235.1). NCBI lineage: Bacteria > Pseudomonadati > Bacteroidota > Flavobacteriia > Flavobacteriales > Flavobacteriaceae > Aquimarina > Aquimarina discodermiae. The sequence continues at coordinate 4,982 of NZ_JBFMKP010000002.1, read as the reverse complement.
CACGCAACCCCTAGTTAGGACCAGTCAATAACCAAAAAGGGTAAAGACAATGCCTAACGAAGTGTTTAAAAATAAACCGTAATGCACATTACTTTTAAAAACCTGATATTCCCAAAAAAAGGCCTATGTATGGGAGCATGCCTTTTATTTCTTTTGGTTTGGGGGATACAAGCCCAGGATACTACCTCGATCGTAGTACATGATTCGATACAGCAAATGGAGTATCAAAAATTGTATAAACTTATTTATGATATAAAAAGAGATCAACCTGAGCTGGCAGAAAAATATGCAGAAGTATATCTTAATCGTGCTAAAAAAGAAAAGAATATCCTGGAACAAGCAAAAGGATATCGCCTTTTTGTATTCATAAACCCTAAGAGTTATGAACAAGGTATAAGCTATATTGATAGTGCCATTACTATAGGAAAAAATTTAAAAGGTAAAAAATATCCGGCATTATTATATATACATAAAGGCTTATTCTTGGAAGAACAAGCAAATTTTAAAAAGGCATTGGATAATCATTTGATAGCTTTGAATATTGCTAAAAAAAGAGAGAATGGAGTATTGGAAAATGTATGCAATCATAATATCGCCTTAATTAAAAGAAAATTTGGGCATTATGAAGAATCCAAAGCACTTTTTAAAAATGTAGTACAATATGATTTAAAAAGATATCAAAAAAAAGAAATTCCAATATATCCTTATCATTTATCTTTGAAAGAATTAATCAATACTTATCGATTGAATCAACAAATTGATTCGGCTTATATCCTCAATGAACGTGGAATTAAAGAATCTAAAGGAGAATTTCATGCCCCTTATTTTATTTTAAACCGAGGAATATTGTCCTATCATAAAGATGAGTACATTGCGGCCGTCAAAGATATACAAAGTATTTTACCAATTATTACTAATCCCAAAAATGGATTGTATTTTAATACATTTACAATGCTGGATGCTTATTTGTATTTGGGTAAATCTTATGATGCTCTTCCTCGAAAAGAATTGGCGATACATTATTATAAAAAAATTGATTCGATTGCGGAAACCACCAATTATGTATTGCCCGAAACCATTACGGCTTATTTGGCTTTGAAAAAGCATTATAGTAGTATAGATGATAAAAATAATCAATTGGTCTATATCAATAAATTGTTACGGGCAGATAGTATTTTAAATGATAATTATACGTATCTACGAAAAACATTAAAGAATGAGTATGATACCCCCCGTTTGGTCGCTCAAAAAGAAGCGTTGATCCAGGAGTTAGAGGCTTCTAACAAAACATCGTCCTGGTGGGTATGGAGCTTGGCAACATTTGTACTAATCGTAAGTGGAATGACCCTTTTTTATTATCGAAAACAACATTTGTATAAAGTACGGTTTCAAAAATTGATTGCGGGTGAAGCCCCCCTTCGACAGCCCTTCGACAAGCTCAGGGTGACATCTCAGGATGACATGCTTCGAGAACCCTTCGACAATGCCCGTTCTGAGCCCTTCGATAAACTCAGGACAAGCACTGCCGAAGGGCTCAGGGTGACACCTGAGGATACAGATGAGATATCCCATTCCGTAAAGTCAGAACCGGCTAAGTTGAATTCGCAGAAGGGAGAAAAAGATTTGGGGATTAGCTCCGATATTGTGACCAAGGTACTACAGGAGTTGGATACCTTCGAAAAAAAGCAGGAGTTTTTAAAAACCAATCTTACCACCGCTTCGGTAGCCCAAAAACTAAAAACCAATGCCAAATACCTGTCAAAAATTATCAACTACCATAAACAAAAAAGTTTTACCCAATATATTAACGAATTGCGTATCGATTTTATCGTAGAAGCCTTAAAAGCCAATACCCGATATCGACAATATACCATCAAAGCCCTGGCTAGTGAAGCCGGGTTTAACTCTACCGAGGTATTTTCGAAATCCTTTTATAAAAAAACGGGGATCTATCCTTCGTATTTTATAAAACAGCTTGAAAAACAAGGGTATGAAGAAGGTTGATTCCTTGTTTTTACGGTCTTGATTCTTAGAATTAAGAGTAGCACCTCCTTTTTTTCTTGATTTATAGTGGTAAGTTTGGCTTGCAATCACACAAAAATTTAAACTCATGAAAAAAACATTAACACTTTCGAAAATCAAGATTACCAAATTAAGTATAGAACAAATGTCAGCCCTAAAAGCAGGAGGTAATTGGGGAGATGGTGGAGATAGAAGTTTTGGGCATCCGGAGTGCAACGGTGAAGATGATAATGTACGAATGATGCGTTAGGCGAGATACATCTTTTAGTTGCAATCTTTATGATTATGATTAAGCATTTTATATCCCGCTGTTAGGTGGGATATTGTTGTATATTGACACAATACCAACATAATTAATATATACCACCCTTGTTTAGATTATGAAAAAACTGTTGCTCTTTTTTTTAGTAGTAGTATCTTGTGCAAAACCTCAATCATACTATAACTATCCAATGATACCATCACAAGCTATATTCGATACTTATCATGGGCAAACGATAGAAGATCCCTATCGTCATTTGGAGGATTTAGAAGATTCGACTGTGATTTCCTGGTTACAGGCTCAGGAAACTTTGGCCAAAGAAACTCTAAACCATCTATCGGGAAGAGATAAACTTATTGAAGAGCAACAAACTTTGGATGCTAGCAATAAAGGGAATATTCGATCAATAAGAAAAACATCGAAAGGACAATATTTTTACCTAAAAAAGAAACCGACTGATCTCGATAGGAAGCTTTATATGCGAGAAAACCTAAATGGCCCAGAAAAGTTTTTATATGAACTGGCACCGATATATAGTAAAGAGGGATATCGTATACGTACGATAGCACCCGATGGTTTTGGGAGTAAAGTAGCGATCAGTATATCGAAATCGGGAGAAGAAATTTCTAAAATTATTACCCTAGATATAGTGACTAAAAAATTATTACCTGGGGTGATAACCCAAGTAAACCCTAGTTATGGTGGCATCCATTGGCATCCCGACGATTCGGGCTTTATCACCATGTATTTTCCGTTTACAGATCCCAAAGACCCAAAATATAGTCTACAGTCTAAGGCGATGTATTATAATCCGCACCAAGAAACTCCTACACCAATCGATGTTTTTTCGATGACCAGTGCCCCAGAAACAACTATGAATCCAGAGGATTTTCCATATATCAGGATAGCAAATAAAGGCTATGTATTGGGCGAAGTAGGAGGAACAGGAGCGTATTCTGATATGTATATCAAACCGATCAAAGATTTATTAGCCGCTACTCCCTGGCAAAAATTATATACTAAATCAGATCAGATCAAAAAAGTGGTGATTGCTCAGGATCAATTTATTTTTTTATCGGCAAAAAATGCTTCGAATTTTAGAATCTGTAGTACTCCTATTGCCCATCCTAATTTTAAGAACCCAACCATATTGGTAGCTGAAGATAAGCATAGTGTGATTACCGATATCGAGGTCACCCGGGACGGTATCTTTTTTGTACGGGTGCAAAATGGAGTTGTTGCCAAATTATACCGGTATACAAATGGACAAGAAAAAGAAATTGCTTTACCCAATCCTTCGGGTACTGCATTAATCAAATCGTTAGGAATCGAGACCTCATATCTGTCGGTAGTAACGCGGGGGTGGACCACCAAAAATACACGTTATCGTTATGATACTAACACTAATAAATTTGAAGAGGAAAAATTGATTGAATCTTATGAGTATCCAGAATTTAAGGATTTTATCATCGAAGAAATTGAAATCCCTTCGCATGATGGAGTTTTACTCCCAGTATCTCTTGTCTATAAGAAAGGACTGAAAAAAGATAGGAATAATCGAACGTTGTTATATACCTATGGTTCGTATGGTACATCGGTAAAACCATTTTTTTTCACTCATTTCTTAAATTGGGTGGCCCAAGGGGGGATAATGGTGGTTCCTCATGTACGAGGTGGGAGCGAAAAAGGTGATGCCTGGCATAAAGCAGGATATAAAACCACCAAACCCAATACCTGGAAAGATATGATCGCCTGTACCCAATATATGATTGATCACAACTATACCTCGCCCCAAAAAACTGTTTTATGGGGCACCAGTGCCGGGGGCATTATGGCAGGACGTGCCATGACTGATCGCCCCGATTTATATGCTGCGGTGATTATGCTTTCACCTTCATTAAATTTAGTGCGTTCAGAAATTCAACCCAATGGTTTAAACAGTGTTAAAGAATTTGGTACTGTACAAAAAGAAGCCGAGTTTAAAGCTTTGCTGGAGATGGATTCTTACCATCAGCTTCAAAAAAATACAGCCTATCCTGCGGTATTAATCAAAGCTGGGATAAAAGATGGGAGAGTCGTTGCCTGGGATCCTGCCAAATTTATGGCCAAACTACAGGCCTATAACACTTCTGATAAACCTATTTTATTCGATATTGATTTTGGAGGAGGGCATGGAGCTACGAGCGCTTCGACAACCAAAAAATACAATCGTTATGCCGATATTTTCGCCTTTGCGTATTGGCAAACCGGGCATCCTGATTATCAACCTAGGGAGTAGGGTATCTGGTATCGGGAGTCAAGTATCAGGTTTTGGGTATCTGGTGTTTGAAGATCGAAGTCGGAAGTCCGAAGACCGAGGTCGGATGATAGTAGTTTTTCGAACCCTGAGGTTCTCGAAGGAGCTTGCCCTGAGCCTGTCGAAGGGTAAGGCTATTAGTACATATGTACTTCGAGAGTACTTCGGCATGACCTGTCCTGAGGTTCTCGAAGGGCTCAGCATAACACCTCAGTCCACGGTGTGGATTTAAGTCATAATTCCGAATTTACTTCCCCTCACCCCAGCCCTCTCCCGGAGGGCTACCGTGTGTACACAAATATTTATTATTTTTCAATTGTATAAAAAAGACTTTATGGAAAAAGCAATATTAAGAGATAAAATAGATTTTTCGGGATATTTACCAGATAGTCGTTTGGTAAA